>SVRA01000008.1 GCA_015065075.1 Oscillospiraceae bacterium | reverse complement strand
ATCAGAAGCGGGATGTACGGCGCGGTGTTTATTTGCGGCTTTTACAGCAACGATCAGGCAACGCATCTTGCGGTTTTGAAGGAGGCTTGCGACGCTTCGGGAACTGCTCTTGTTATGTTCCCGGCACACAACGAGCAAGCGGGATCTGTAAAATACGCTCATAAAAGGGTTAAAGGAGTCTATCTTCTTAATTGGAAGGATGAGGTGCAGGCCTTTATCGACAATGGCGGAAATAAATGGGATTTCTGTATTGACGATCAGCATTTGCACAGCACTCCCATGGCAGGATATGTAGGCGCGCACATGATCTACCGTGCTATATACGGAGAGATACCTACGAGAGCCGGAAATCAATTCGTTTCGCAATCCGACGTTAAAAGAATATTGGGGGACTATCCAAAAACGGGAGTAATTTACGACTCCGGGGCGTCCGATATATATTTCTTTGGTTGATGCGGCACAGTAAGATAAAGGATTAATTTAGGGGGAGAGGGTGACTTTTTGGAAAAGCCGCCCTCTCCCCCTATCTTGTCGGCTTTGCCGACATCGTAGCGATGTTTTGCGAGCAAAACTCGCAGCACAGCTTGCTGTGCAACACCCTGACGCCCTTCAAAAACATTAAAAAGAGGAGTAAGTAAGTGTCTGTTGCACAAAAAGCAGGGAGTTTTTTTAAAAATGGGTTGAAGTGGCGAGAAAAATGCGGTATAATGTGTATAATGGAAGTCAAAATGACTTCAAGGAGGACGAAATGGCAGAATTTTCGAGAGTTGAGATAGAGACTATAAGTCCCGATGATGAATATGACTACTTTTTCGCGTATTACGATCTTCAGCCTTATGACAAGGACTCGAAGCGGCATCTTGCGCACCGCGTAAGATTTCACGACAGGATTCCAAACGCGAACGACATTGTTGATATCGGTTACATAACGCTTGACGACAAAAGGTTTCACAAGGTTGCCGAGAGTCGCGCGTGGAATTTCCAGCAGGGAAGCTTACTTCAGTGGTTTGACGACGAGAGCGTTATTTACAACGATTACAGAGACGGCGAATTTTGCAGTGTGATCAAGAACATCAAGAGCGGTGAGGAGCGTGTTTTGTGCGCTCCACTTGCGCATCTTTCGCTTGACAGGCGCTGGGGGCTTTCGATCAACTTCCCGAGAATTTGGGATTTTCGTCCGGGCTACGGCTATTGCAACTACCGAGACCGTCATTATGATGAGAATGCTCCCGAGGACGACGGAATTTTTCTTGTTGACGTTGAGAACAACGCCTCAAGACTGATCATCAGCTACAAGCAGCTCAGCAAGGCATTTCCCGAAAAGCCGCACTGTGACCGAAAGCTTGTGGTCAATCACATTACGTTTAATCCGTCTGCTTCGAGATTTTTGTTCTTGCTTCGCGATTTTCCCGAAAAAGCGGGGGACAAGTGGGGGACTATTCTCGTCACCGCCAACCGCGACGGGTCGGATATGCGAAATCTGACAAATTATTGTGGTAATTCTCATTATCACTGGAAGAATGACCGCGAGATAATGATCTACGCGCAGCTTCCCGAGTGGGGCATATATTTTATTGATGATATTACAGGCGATCGTCGTTTACTTGGCGACCCTGCGATCGATCGCGCGGATATTCACTGCATATATCATCCCGATAGGAGTTGCTTTATCGGTGACGGTTATCCCGAAAAAACGCCGTACAGAGACATTCTTCTTTACGATTTTGAGACCGAGAGGAGCGTCAAGATCGCCAGCATTTACTCCAAGGACACGGGAAATACCGATTGCAGATGCGATCTGCACGACCGATTCAATCGCGACGGCACTTTGGTCTCGTTCGATTCGCTTGGCGAAGGAAACAGATGTATTCGTCAGTTCAGGTTTGACAAAAAGGCAATTTTGGAGAGCTGATAATGAAAAAAGAGAGCAAATCTATGATTTGGCTCTCTTTTTGTGTTTTGAAAAGCCTTATTCTATAAGGGGTTTACGAATGTGCACCGATTTAGTAAAAATTTTTTGAAATTTTTTTCAAAAACCTATTGACAAGTCGTTTTTGATGTGTTATAATCAATGTGTACCCGAGAGGTAGACATTCGGAAAGGAGGGCAAGTCAATATGAGAGTTACACAAGAAGCCGACTATGCCATCCGAATGTGTCTGATCCTTGACAGTATAGGAGAGAAAACGGGCGCGGCAACCTTGGCCGACATCGCCTGCATTACTCCGAAGATCGCGCTCAAGGTTCTGCGCAAGCTGAACACGGCAGGGTACGTCAGGTCTTACAAGGGTGTTCAGGGAGGATACGAGCTGACGCGATCGGGCGACGAGATAAGGGTGCTTGAGATCATTGAGCTGATCGACGGGCCTGTGCGGATCTCGAAATGTCTCGAATGCGATCACGAATGCTCGCGAAACCCCTGCAAGCTTGATTGCAAGATGCACATCGCATTTGATGCGATAAATGACAAGCTCATTGAAAATCTCGGTTCTATAACGGTGAGGATGCTTCACGACAAAAACGTGAGTCACGCCGATATAGCCGATATTATAAAAAACTAAAAAATATTTTATATTTACTTAAAAGGAGATTTTGATTATGAAAAAGTTTGTATGTTCTGTTTGCGGTTACGTTCACGAAGGTGATTCTGCTCCCGAGAGATGCCCTCAGTGCAAGGTTCCTGCCGAGAAGTTTAACGAGGTTAAGGAAGAGGAGAGAATGTGGGCTGCAGAGCACGTAGTCGGTGTTGCTCAGGGCGCTCCCGAGGAGATCATGGAGGGTCTTCGCGCTAACTTCATGGGCGAGTGCACCGAGGTTGGTATGTATCTTGCTATGGCAAGAGTTGCTCACAGAGAGGGCTATCCCGAGATCGGTCTTTACTGGGAAAAGGCTGCTTGGGAGGAGGCAGAGCACGCTGCAAAGTTTGCTGAGCTTCTCGGTGAGGTCGTTACCGATTCTACCAAGAAGAACCTTGAGCTCCGCGTTGAAGCAGAGAACGGTGCAACTCAGGGCAAGTTCGAACTCGCTAAGATGGCTAAGCAGCTTAATCTCGACGCTATTCACGATACCGTTCACGAGATGGCTCGCGACGAGGCGAGACACGGCAAGGCTTTCGAGGGTCTGCTTGCTAGATACTTCGGTTGATTGATGGGACGCGGTGCGAGGGGAGCTTTTTGAAAAAAGTTCCCCTCGCGCTCCCCTCAAAAACTTTCAATAAAAATTTAGAAGGGAGATTATTATGAACGATAAGATAAAGGCACTACTTAACGAGCAGATCAACAAGGAGCTTTACAGCGCGTATCTTTACGTTGATATTGCAAATCATTACGACGAGCTCGATCTCGACGGTTATGCAAATTATTATATGATCCAGGCGCAAGAGGAGCGCGATCACGCCCTTCTGTTCTTAAAATATATGCAGAACAACGGCTGGAAGGTCACGCTTGAGGCGATCGCCAAGCCCGACAAGGCTCTTGAGGGCATTCTCGCGCCCCTTGAGGTTGCTGCAGAGCACGAGAGATACGTGACCTCGCTCATCAACGCGATCTACCACGAGTGCTACGAGGCGAGAGATTACAGAACGATGAAGTTCCTCGATTGGTTCGTTGACGAGCAGATGGAGGAAGAGGACAATGCCGACTCGATGATCAACCGCTACAAGCTTTTCGGAAGCGACCCCAAGGGTCTGTATGCGCTCGATCAGGAGTATGCGGGCAGAGTTTACACTGCACCGAGTCTTGTTCTGTAATTTGAAATCGCAACAAACATTTACTTTCCCGTGCGAATAGAATAATTTTTCGGCGGGAACAATCTCTGATATATATGATAACAAGGAGGATTTTCCTATGAAATACGTATGCCCCTGCGGATATGAATACGACCCCGCGATCGGCGATCCCGACAACGGCATCGCTCCCGGAACGGCTTGGGAGGATATTCCCGAGGACTTCGAGTGCCCGATTTGCGGTCTTGGCAAGGACGCTTTTGAGGCGGTTGAGGATTGATTTGATCAAATAAATTAAAGAAGCAGCGCAATGCTGCTTCTTTTTTACAGAAATACGCGCTGTTTCTTAAATTTTATTAAAAATTCTTAAAATCCATTACAAAAATGCCTCTTTGTGTTATAATTGACGCGTGAGTTTATGAAACGACATTTGGAGAGATTATGGAATTTTTGAGAAGAGTTTTGCAGATACTTGATACAAGCATGGAAGAGCCCACGGCTTACGGCTGGTTTCATCTTCTTTTTATCGCGCTCTCGATCGGCGCTGCGATATTGCTTTGCTACCTTTACAAAAATGGCTATATCAAAAACGTAAGACGCGTTGTTTTTATAACGGCTGTTATCGTTGCTATCCTTGAAGTTTACAAAATGATCAATTTCGGGTTCTCGTATGAGGGGAAAATCGAGTATAATTTTCCTTGGAGCTCTTTCCCGTTTCAGTTCTGCTCTACGCCTATGTACGTTGGTCTTTTGGCCGGGCTTGCCCGTGGCAAATTCCACAACGTTCTGTGTGCATTTCTCGCGACCTTCGCGGTCTTTGCAGGTGCGGCGGTAATGGTATATCCTGGCGACGTTTTCATAGGAACGATCGGTATAAACATCCAGACTATGATATGCCACGGCTCCATGATAACTATTGGAATCTTCCTTTACTATACGGATTACGTTGAAGCAAAATTCAAGACTCTCCTAAAAGCGATCCCCGTGTTCGTATCCTGCTTGGGCATTGCTGTCATACTCAACGAGATCGGACACAAGGTAGGACTTACCGAGGAGCATTTCTTCAATTTGTTCTACGTCAGCCGCCACGAAGAAGGACATCTGCCGATTTATTCAAACGTCCAAGAGGTCGTCCCGTATCCTTGGTGTTTCTTCATTTATATTCTCGGTTTTACCCTTGCGGCAGGTGTTATTCTCCTTATTGCTATGGGGTTGAAGGCGCTTGGACAAGCAATTGGTAAAAAGAAACAAACTAACGAAATAGCAAAAGAGCAGATTTGAGGCTGCTCTTTTTTTGCGTTATGGGGTTGCAAACTGTCGGGGTTTGTGGTAAAATCAATGTAATAGTTTATGAAGTGTGGAGGCAGGTATGCTATCTTTTGAATGTGATTATAACACGGGTGCGCATCCGAAGATCTTAGAGGCGCTTGTGCGCACGAATATGGAGCCCTGCAAGGGCTACGGAAACGACGTTTACACCGAGCAGGCGCGTAAGAAAATACGCGCGGCTTGCGGCAGGGAGGATGCGGACGTCAGGTTTCTTGTCGGCGGCACGCAGACCAACCGAATCGTGATAGATTCGATGCTGAAAAACTATGAGGGCGTTATATCCGCGACGACGGGACACATCAGTGCACATGAGGCGGGCGCGATCGAGGCATCTGGGCACAAGGTATTGACAGTCCCCGGTTACGACGGAAAACTTCACGCCGATGACGTGGAGGATTTGATCAAGGGATTTTATGCCGACGGTGCGCATGAACACATGGTGTTTCCCGGAATGGTCTATATCTCGCATCCGACCGAGTATGGAACGCTTTACACGCTTGAAGAATTGAAGGAGATCTCGGCACTTTGCCGCCGTTATTCTATTCCGTTGTTTCTTGACGGCGCTCGTCTTGGATACGGCATTATGAGCCGCGAGACTGACGTGAAGCTGACCGACATTGCCGAGCTATGCGACGTCTTTTATATCGGCGGCACGAAGGTGGGAGCGCTTTGCGGCGAGGCGGTGGTCTTTACGCATAACAATGCTCCGAAGCATTTTTTCACTACCGTAAAGCAAAACGGCGCGCTTTTGGCGAAGGGAAGACTTCTTGGAATTCAGTTTGACACTCTTTTCACCGACGGGCTTTATTTTGAGATCAGCAAAAACGCAATCGATCGCGCGGAGGATCTCAAGCAGCTTTTTTCCAAAAAGGGATATAGCTTTTTCAAAAATTCGCCCACGAATCAGCAGTTTATCGTTCTTTCGGATGAGAAGATCGCGGAGCTTGAGCCGCGTGTGCGCTTCGAGGTCTGGGAGAGAGTGGATAAGACGCATTGCGCGGTTCGCTTTGCGACGAGTTGGGCGACTACACGGGAAGATATCGAGGAGCTTGGTAGGATAGTTTGAGGTGGCCGCTTGCAGAATTGGCAATCCGGCTTTCGAGAAATCTTAGTTAAATCATAACCACCCGTTTGTGACGGGTGGTTATAATTTTTGTTGTGTTCTATTTATGCTGTCGTTTCAGATGTGCTCACCTCTTGTTTTTTATCGAGAAAATTTTCTTCTCCCTTTTTGTACACAACTTTGCCGAATATTTGAGCAATTAAATAAATTACTGAACCAATCAAAGCAGTGATAGCCGCAGATTTTCGACCGCATTTAACACGATCAATACGCTTCATAAGTGAGGTGTGTCCATCTTTGGCTTGTGCTTTCAAAAGCTCTAATTTTTCTTTTTCTTCATCATCTGCATCGGCTATCGATTCATCAAGTTCTTCAATATAATCTTCGTACTCTTTCTCGAATGCTGCTAACTCTTCCTCGTCGATAAAGTAATTGGAATCTTCCATAGTGTACTCGTCCCACAATATCATAGAACCACATCCGTCGCTATTAAATGCATTATCTCTTTCTTCAACATTGCTGGCAGATACAAGCACGAAGGGAACGACTAGGGATAAGACTACCAATCCGGCCAAGACAGGAGAAGCAGAGTTTACCCCGCCTGCCTTTTTTGTCTGGTTATTTTTGGTTTTTACGATTGAGCCGTTGTCTACGCATAGTGATATTACCGAGCAAAGCATTACGATGACAAAGAATGTAGATACTAAAGTGGTTATTCCAACAATGTGAACCTCTTTTTTAGCGGCCTGTTGTGCAATACCTCTTGCGTATGATCTTGCTCTGCTTTGGATAAGATTAATGTCATCCTGATTTTGTGGCTTTTCTATTTCTATTAATTTTTTATACTCTTCCTCATATGCCTCTTCAACACAGTTCTGTGCGACGGATTCAATGTTGTCGAAATGCGAGAAAAGGTGAGTGGAATTGTTAAATGAAAAAGCAACCAAAAGAACACCAATGATACTGACCGTTAAAACCCCGGATCTGATCCAAGCAGCAGTTTTCTTTTTGGACATTATAATATCGTTTGCGATGAATATGATTGCAATAATTGCGACGAGGATACAGGGTATAATATAACCTATCTCAAAATTGAAAGCTCTGTACAGTGCATTAATAGGGAAATACGCAATAACTCCCGATATTAAGAAAAAGCCCATGGGCATTTTAGGTACTATTTTATACAAGCTAACATCGTGCAGTTTTTTTGCATTTTTTATAACTTTAATTATCAAAACTAGCACGGATATAACTAATACTATAGGCATTACTAAAACGAGTACGAACATAAATCCTAAGGAAATTAAGGTAAACAGAATGATGTACAGCATACCGTGAGAATTGGCATCAATTACAGCTGATTCCGAAGAATCTCCTACGAGATTTGAAAAGTTGAACAGTGTTTTGCTAAATATATCGAATACTGCTAATGTCTCTATGAACTCTTCATTTTGGAGCTTTTCTGTTAAAATTTCACGATCGCTTTCTCCAATTGATAGATATTTCTCTTCCAATTCTTTAGTTTCACGCGCTATTTTGTCTTCATCATAGGAGGGGTTCTCTATGATGTCCTTTATATATTGCTCTTTCTGCTGTACGTTACTTACATAGATGATATATTTCCAATCCTTGATAATCTTGGGAAGAGTCATAAAATCAAGATTGACTTTTCCTATGTTCTTATCCCCGGTAAAGCTTCCGTTGGTGAAATCTTGACTCATATGATCCATCGAGATGCTCATTATGGGAGCAAACGATGCTATGGTTAATCCCACAAGTAACAACGATACAACGATTAGTGATGTAATAGATACTATTTTTTTGCCATTTTCTTTCATTTTGTTTTCTCCTTCAAATTTAATATGTTGAGCTTGTAATTCCTATATCGCCTACAACAAGGAACTATGCTACATAAAATTATACACCAATAGTTCCTATTTGTCAAGAACTTTTTGATGTATAATTCCTATATAGAGGGAATTGGAGGAAGAAAAATGCTTATTTTTGATTTCAGAGCTATCGGAAACAAGCTGTTTGTTGCACGAAAGAAGCTTGGAATGACGCAGGCAGAGGTCGCCGAGGCGGCGGGGCTTGCCGATCGCACTTATGCAGATATAGAGCGCGGAACGGTGAATATGAGAATCGAAACCATCTTGCGCATTTGCGGCGTTTTGCATATCACTCCAAATGATATTTTAACCGAGGAGAACAAGGAAAGCTCTACGGTGGATCAAATAGTCGAAAAATTGAGTGCTTGTACTTCAAATCAACAACACACGGCACTTGAGCTTTTGAATGTATATTTAAATTCTTTGAATTAATTGGTTTTAGCTATGACAGCTTAAGGAAAATAACTCCACGGTGCGCGGAATTCATGTGTGTCGTGGAGATTGTTTTTACTGTCTTTTTATTGCTGTTTTTGGAAAAAAGATTTGGGAAATCGTTGCTTTTCTATGCCATCATTTTTTGAAACGAATTAGTCGATATCACTTGATTTTAGATTTTTTATATGTTAAAATGTAAAAAATCGGCCATCTATCTCTTTGGAGGTGTTTTTATGGAATACACGAAGAATTTTGCTATTTCGGGCTGGAGCTGTCACGGAATAGATAAGGAGCCTGCCGAAAAGGTCAAGGAATGGCACGATCTTGGGCTTACCCTTATGATCGCGTACAGCGACGCTCGCGACTGGGCAAAAACGCACGCGATGCTTGATGAGGCTCACAAATATGGAATGAAACTCATCATTCAGGATTGGGATGCTAACGTGGACAATTTGATCGTTAACGGCGAGGAGCATTATCGGGAAAGAATGAAAACGCTGATCGATGAGTTCGGCTCGCATCCCGCGACCTTTGGATTCTATATCACCGACGAGCCCGACGCTAACAATCTTGAGGATACGCTCAAAGCGGCGCGCATCAACAACGAGCTTGCGCCTCATCTTACTGCGTATATAAATCTGCTGCCGTGGTTTGATTGGATCGGAGAGCGAATGGGCACGGAGGCGTATGCACCTTATCTTGACAAGGTGGTCAAGGAGGGAAAGCTGAAACTGCTTTCCTACGATTGCTACACGCAGATGTATGAGGGAAAGCGCGGATATGACGATTATTTCAACAATCTCCACGAGCAGAGTCTTGCAAGTAAGAGAAACAAGGTCCCGTTTTTCAATATCGTGCTTTGCACGGGGCATTACGACTATATGTGCCCGACCAAGGACGATCTCCTCTGGCAGCTCAACACCTCGGTCGCGCACGGCGCAAAGGGTGTGTCGTGGTTCTTGCTTGACACTCCCGACGGGCACAATTACAGAAACGCGCCGATCAATCTGCTTGGTGAGAGAACTCCCGAGTTCAACGTGCTTAGCGAGGTCAACAGGACCTTTAACAAGTATCACGGCAGGGCTTTTGCCACGTTGACGCTTGATGAGTGCTATCATGTTTGCCGTTCTTACGGCGGGGTGCCTCTGTTTGAGCCGTTTGGCTGTATTTCCGCAATCGAGTCGAGGGGAAACGTTCCGCTTATCGCATCGAGTTATCACAATGACGAGGGCGAGAGATTTTTCGCTATCTGTAACAACACGACCGACACGACTACTTGCGTATCGTTGACGGTAAACGAGGGCTCGGAGATATCGAGATGCTATTTTGGCAATAAATTTGGTCGTCCGACATCTCTGACCGATCCCGTTGGCGAGAGGGAAAATAAAGTTGGCAACACCAAGACCTATACTTTCTTTTTGTCAGCAGGACAGATCGCGCTTTTTAAGGAAGAAAAGGGAGAATAAGGAAATATATTAATTTTCAGGCACACTGCCGCAAAACGCGGCAGTGTGCCCTTTGTGTTAGAGTATCTTATTCGCCCGAGGGAGAGCTTTTGCATATATTGATAAAAAAGAAGGGAGTTTTATCGATGGAGATTGAGTTTTTGAGTCAGCTTTTTCGGTCGTGTCTTGGGGCGGATTACAGAGAGGTCGAAAATGGCGGAAGCTTTGCCGTCGTGCGCGACGGAGATCTTTTATACTTGTTTTTTGAAAAGAGCAACGGCGGAGAGGACTGGAAAAACAATCTCTCCTATCGCGCGGCGGACTGCGATTGTGAGGGCGAATTTTTCTGCCACGAGGGATTTTTGAGGGTTTGGAAAAGCGTTTTGCCGTATATTGAGAGGGTGATATTGAGCCCATCGGTGAGGCGGATAATTTCCGTTGGGTACAGCCACGGGGCGGCTCTCTCTCTCCTCTGTCACAGCTACGTTTATTCGATACGGTCTGATATTATAGAGGAGTGCGAGAGCTATGGGTTCGGTTGCCCGAGAGTCGTGTGGGGCAGAGTACCCGACGAGGCGGACCGCTTTGCGAATTTTTGCAGGGTGAGCGTTGCGGGGGATATCGTGACGGGATTGCCCCCAAAGCTATTCGGTTACCGTCACGTTGGAGGAGCGATAACGCTAGGCAGACCGGGCAAGTATTCGGGAGTCGATGCGCACAGACCCGAAATATATCTTCTGGAGCTTGATGCGGCGGCAAATGACTTGACAAAAGAGCAAAAATCAACTATAATATAATATGGATTGTTTTGTACCGCGACGGCGGAGATTTTTCGAATCACCTCGGGAGGTTTGTTTTGCGGTTATTATGGGACGATGCATACATATTCAGTGTTGCAAGAGACGGATACGGTGGGATAGTTGCCTGCCGTGCCAAAGATATGTCCGATGCGATCGGCAAAAACATATACAAGCATCTCGGAATGCCTCCTGCGGAGATCGATTTTTTCCGAAGGGAGCTGTTCGCTTACGGCAAATCAAGCATTGCGACAATTTGTGAAAGAGACGGCGGCAGAGCCGTGCTCTTCTTCAAATATTTCGCTTATGACACCTCGCTTTGCTTGGCGGTCGTTCTCGATATGCCCGTAGAATCGGTTTCGGTTATAATGCGAGGTCACTTTTTTGATAATTTTGTGATCTCGGAGGGCTTGAGATCCGCCGCGCCTGACGAAAGACGGTTCTCGGCGCACAAGGACAAACAGACGCATCAATATCTTGCAAAGATTATAGGTCAGATAGAGGCGTTATCCTGCCTCAAGCTTCAGCGCGGCGTGGAAAGCGTAGGGACGCTTCATGCAGCTCTGCTCTCCGCGGCAGAATTCGTGGGAGTGGACGTTGAGTGTGATGTTCGTGCAGCTTCGGATGAGGAGCTTTATTTTGAGAGCCCCGAAATATTCGACGGGCGCTTTTGCTCGGCTTGCTTCTTTTCCTTGGCGATGATCGCGCGTGCATACTCTCGTGACCGAGGATTAGGGTGCGAAATAGTTGGAGGATTTGAATATTTACGGTTGAATTTTCACTTCGAGGCATTTGACGACGGGTGGAGATCGGGTGTTGAGTTGATTCGGCAGATCGCCTTGGAAAAGCACAATATGGATTTTGGATTTGACTGCCACGACGGGCTGGTGACGGTGACGTTTTCTCCGTTTTATGCCGACGTTAGCTTTTTAGGCGTTAAGCAGGACGACGTTTACGCAAGAATAGAGGAGCTCGGAGAGCTTTATTGAGTTTAGGAATAAATCAGAAATTTTAAGTACAATAATAGAACATTGCCCGAAGGGCAGGAGGATTATATGGCAAAATACAGACAGGGAAGAATCAACGACGAATTTCAGAAGGAGATAGCTATGATTCTGCGCGACGTTAAGGACCCGAGGGTCTCGGGCGCGTTTATCAGCGTTACGGGAGCTACGGTCACGCCCGACTTGCGAAACGCAAAGGTTTACTATTCTTCTTTGATGGGCGATAAAAAGGAGATAAAGAAGGGCTTGCAGGCGGCAAATGGGTTTATTCGCAGCCAGATCGCGCGCAGAATGAATCTTCGCATTACCCCCGAAATAGTGTTTATTGAAGACGGCTCGATAGAATACGGAGCAAAGATCTCGAAAATACTTGAAGGAATAACGATCACCGATCCCGACGATCAGGCCGACGATTGCGATGGAGAAAAAGACGATGAGTGATCAAATGAACAGTTTTCGATCGCTTTCTGTGGACTCTGCGGCAGAAATACTGTGCCGAGGCGATGACGTGCTGATACTTTTTCACGTTCATCCTGATGGAGACGCGGCCGGATCCGCTTTTGCATTGAGAGCATTTATTGAGGCGAGCGGAGGTAGGGCGTGGTGCGTTTGCTCGGACGAATTGCCTGAACGGCTTACCTTTATTTCGGAGGGCGCCCAAACGAGCGTTTTGCCGACATCGATCCCTGAGGGATTTGATCCGACGCTTATCGTGACTGTCGATACGGCGTCTCCGTCCCAGCTTGGAGCGCTTTACGAAACCTATAAGGACAAGATCGCTTTGATGATAGATCATCACGGCAAGGGAACCGCTTATGCAGATAATTACATTAGACCCGAGGCGTCGGCTTGCGGCGAGGTCTTGTATGAGGTCTTGTCGGCGGTCGCGGAGAAGCGCGGGCTTGGTGAGCTTCCGCGCAGGGTCAAGGATCTGATATATACCGCGATAAGCGCGGATACGGGGTGCTTCAGATATAGCAACGTTTCCCAAAGCACACACGCTTTGGCGGCAAAGCTTATAGAAAACGGCGCTCGGTCTGCCGAAATCAATCATCGGCTCTTCGGTATCAAGACCTTAAAGCAGATGCAGGTAGAGCATGCGGGCTTTGAGCGAATGAATTTTTATTGCGACGGCCGTTTGGCTGTGATAACCTTTCCTTACGATCTTAAAAAGCAATACGGCGCGGAGGACGAGGACCTTGAAACACTTATTGACGTTGCGAGATGCGTCAAGGGCGTCGAGGTAGCTGCGGTGGTAAAGCAGCCCTCGGCAGAGAACCGTTTCCGCGTTTCAATGCGGTCATCCTGCGATTTTGACGTGTCCGAAATATGCGCGCTTTACGGCGGTGGAGGTCATATTCGCGCCGCGGGCTGCACGGTCAGCGCGGATTCGATACTTTCTGCGGAAATGACGGTCGTAGTCGCGGTAGAGCACAGATTTGCGGAGAGATAAAACAGAAAACGCTTACGGGGTTAACCGTAAGCGTTTTTTGTTAGTAATTATTATCAAGCGGTTTCGGTCTCCGCGGACGTGTCCTCGGTGGTATCCTCGGTCACTTCGGTAGTATCCTCGGTAGTATCCTCGGTGGTATCCTCGGTCACTTCGGCAGTATCCTCGGTGGTATCCTCGGTGGTATCCTCGGTCACTTCGGTAGTATCCTCGGTAGTATCCTCGGTAGTGCCCTCGGTCACTTCGGTAGTGTCCTCGGTAGTGTCAGTAGAGGTATCTTCGGTCATGTTGGTAGTGCCTTCAGTGGAGCCCTCGGTAACATCGGTGGTGTCCTCAGTGGAGCTTTCGGTGGTATCCTCGTCGGTGCTTCCTGTGGAATCCTCTGTGATCTCCTCTTCAGCCTCAAGATTGATCATTGCGTCGACGTATTTAGCCGCATAAGAACCTTCGGGAGCTACGATGTAATCCTTGTTGATTCCGGCAAATGCAAATTTGCCGATAGAGGTCAGTGCCTCGTTGAGAACGAGCGCACCCTCTGCGTTAAGACCTGCACAGTTGTAGAACGCGAGGTCACCAATAGTCTTGAGGGTGGCGGGGGTCTTCATAGACGTCAAAGCGGAACAGCCGTTGAATGCGAAAAGTCCGATCGAGGTAAGTCCCTCAGGAAGAATGATCTCGGTGATGCCCGAGCAATCGTTGAACGCAAAGTCACCGATAGAGGTAAGCTTGCTGCCTTCCTCAAAGATAATGGTCTTGAGGTTGGTGCACTCGCTGAACGCGCCCTTGCCGATAGAGGTTACGGACGCGGGAATGATGATGGTTTCAAGAGAAGTGCATCTTGCGAACGCCCATTCACCTATGTAAGTAACGGTATTGGGAATGGTCACGGTGGTTATAGCTGTGCAGGAGAGGAACGCTTGGTCGCCAATTCCGATAACGGTACGCTCGTCGATAATTGTGGGTATATCGACCGTGTGAGGCGTATACAGGCCCGAATAGTCGGTAATGATAGCGGTGTCGCCGACGCTGTCTTCAAACGTGAGCGTTTTTCCCGGAGCAATTTTATAAGTATAATCGGGAGCTATATAATCATCGAGAGAAGCGTTGCCGCCGCCCGAATTTGAGCAAGCGATGAGCGAGATCGCCAACAAAGCCGCAAGTGCTATCAGAGCTATTTTTTTCATATCAGACCTCCGAGAGATTGTGATTACAAATTTATACATATAAAATTATACCGCAATTCAGGGGAATTGTCAATAGGTTTACGGTCGGTTTGGACATAACTTTTGTAAACATTTTTGCGGATTTTGTGAACAAACGCGAAAATTGAGGCGCTTTTGGGGATCCGAATGATTTTTTTGGAACATTTTTATTGTAATTTTGCAGTGAATATGGTATACTTGATTTATTGAGTAAGTTTTTTTGAAAGGTGCTATTATGTTATCATCGATATTTAGCGCGGGAATTTTCGGAATAGACGGATATATCGTCACCGTAGAGGCGGATGCGCAGCCGAGACTCCCTAATTTCGAGCTTGTCGGTCTGCCCGATATGGCGGTCAAGGAGGCAAAGGAGAGAGTACGCACGGCGTGTATAAACAGCGGATTCAGATTCCCCGAGATGTCGTTTATGCTCAATCTTGCGCCCGCTGACCGCAAAAAAGAGGGCTCGGCTTACGACGTGGCGATATTGCTGGGTATTATGAAGTGCGCGGGCATCGTTCGCTCGGATATTGACGTGTCGGACAAATGCTTTGTAGGAGAGCTTTCGCTTTCCGGTGCTCTGCGATCGGTCAGAGGCGCGCTTTCGATGTGCGTGGCGGCGAGAGACGCGGGATTTCGCGAGTTTTTCGTTCCTGCGGATAACGCGGGCGAGGCCGCGGCGGTCGAGGGAATAACCGTATATGCTGTCAAGGATATGAAGCAGCTTGTCGCTCATCTCAACGGCAGTGAGCTTATCGTTCCCGAGGTCTACGACCGCGGAGGCTTTTGCGATGCCGCGAATACTTACGGGATCGACTTTTCAGACGTTAAGGGTCAGGCGCAGGCGAAGCGGGCGATGGAGATCGCCGCGACGGGCGGTCACAATATTCTGCTCATCGGACCTCCCGGAACGGGCAAGTCGATGCTGGCGAAGCGTTTGCCGACTATTCTTCCTCCGCTTTCCTTTGCCGAGGCTATTGAGACCACGAAGGTCCATTCGGTCGCGGGAACTCTGCCTGACGGCGTGTCGCTTTTGTCGGTTCGCCCCTTCCGCTCGCCGCATCACACCATGAGCGCGGTCAGTCTTGTGGGCGGCGGTATCAATCCTATGCCGGGCGAGGTCTCGCTTGCCGACAACGGAGTTTTGTTCCTTGACGAGCTCCCCGAGTTTCCAAAGCAGGTGACCGATGCGCTCCGTCAGCCGCTCGAGGACAGAAAGGTGACTATAACCAGAGCCAACGGACGCGTGACATTCCCGTGCAGCTTTATGCTCGTGGGCGCGATGAACCCCTGCCGATGCGGATATTTCGGTCATCCGACCAGAAAGTGCACCTGCAAGAGTGCCGACGTCAAGAGATACATATCACGAATAAGCGGTCCTATGCTTGACCGAATAGACATACAGATAGAGCTTCCTTCTCTGAGCTATGGCGAGCTTTCGAGCAACACCGGTATCGGTGAGAGCAGTGCGACGGTCAGAGCGAGAGTTATCGAGGCGCGCAAATTTGCGCAGCAGAGAATGGGAGAGGACGGCTATCTCAACAACGCCTCTCTTGATTCACGCGGCATCAGAAAATACTGTCAGGCAGACGAGGATGCGATGGAATTGCTCCACTCGGCATACGATTCGATGGGACTTTCCGCGCGCGGATACGACAGAATTATGAGGGTTGCGAGAACTATCGCCGACCTTGACCGCAGCGAGATCATTCGCGCGGAGCATATTGCCGAGGCTATCCAGTTCAGAAGTCTTGACAGAAAATATTGGGGAACCGACGATTGACGATGAATGCTCATCGTCAGTGATATTTTCGCTGTGCGAAAGTGATATGCTGCGCTCGGCGCAGCGTGATATTCGCCTGCGGCGAGTGATATGCTTCGCGGGATGCAGCGTGAGAAATTACAAAAAGAGAGGTTTTTTCATTGACGGAATTGTTATGCAGACTGTTCGTTAAGGACAGAGAAAATATAAAATCTCCTGCGGTGAGGCGGGCGTACGGAACGCTTGCGAGCATCGTGGGAATAATAGTAAACGTCGTTTTGGCGGCAGGCAAGCTGACCGTTGGACTTTTGTTCGGCGCGATCTCGCTTGCGGGTGACGGTATAAACAATCTTTCGGACGCGGGTTCGCAGATCATCTCGCTTATCAGCTTCAAGATGGCGGCGAAGCCTGCCGACCGCGACCATCCCTTCGGCCACGCGCGTATAGAGTACGTTGCCTCGATGATCGTTTCGTTTTTCGTCATGCTTGTGGGCTGGAATCTTTTCCGCGAGTCGATAGACAAGATATTTGATGCGGAAAGAGTGACCGACGACTCGAATATCTGGCTTATGGTCGGTGTTCTTGCGGTGTCGATCCTATCAAAGCTCTGGCTCGTGCTTTTCAATCGCAGGATCGCGAAGAAGATAGACTCTGCGGTGATGAGGGCTACGGCGGCAGACAGTCTTTCTGATGCGGGTGCGAGCACGGCGGTGCTTATCGCTATGCTTATTTTCAAGTTTACGGGCATTGATATAGACGGATATATGGGCGCTGCGGTCGCGGTTGTCATTTTTATCGCAGGTATCAAGATACTCAACGATACCAAAAATTCTATTCTCGGAGAGGCGCCGTCCGACGAGGTGGTTGAGGGAATAAAGGCGATAGTTGCCGAGTTTCCCGAGGCGCTTGGTATTCACGATATGGTGGTGCACAGCTATGGCCCCGGTCGCTTTGTGGCAAATCTGCACGTCGAGGTCGACGGCTCAAGGGATATTTTCGAGTCGCACGATATGATAGATCTCATTGAGAAAAGGTTGAATACCGAGCTTGGAATACAGTCGAATATTCACATGGATCCCATCGTTGTCGACGACGAGGAGGTCAATAATATGAGAGCTTTTGTTCTTGATCGCGTTAAGACGGTGGACGAACGGCTCGCAATTCACGACTTCCGATTTGTTCGCGGTAAGACTCACACTAATTTGCTTTTTGACATCAGTGCTCCGTTTGAAGTCAAACTGACCGATGACGAGATAAAGAGTGCAGTTCAGGGCAAGATCGCAGAAGAAAAGCCTGGCCATTTTGTCATCGCTAACGTTGACAGATGCTGATTTTTAAGCACCGATTGAATTGAAACGCGCGAATTCTTGCAAAAAAACGTAAAAGGTCGCCTGCAAACCGCCAAATAATGAAAGTTTACAATTTGTTAATTGCAAATTTTGGTGTTTGGTGATAAAATGTATCATTATACTTGTTTTTCGCGTTCCATAGAGACTCCGCGAGAGATTTACTTCCAAATTCGCGCCGCGTGCGGCGGAAAGGAGACAAAAATGCAGCTTAATTCTAAAAAATATAAAAGCGACCACGATGAGCTCGTTGAAAAAGAATTTCAGGCGATGCTCGACGATGCGCGGTCGGCTTACGTTATACCCAAGGGCTCGTTTGATAAATACAGAGTCAAGCGAGGTCTGCGTGAGCTTGACGGCTCGGGTGTAGTTGCGGGCGTTACGAGAGTTGGTAACGCGCACGGTTATGTTATGAACGAGGGAGAGAAGTGTGCTGTCGAGGGAAGCCTTGAATACCGCGGATACAAGATCACTTCTCTTGTAAATAACTTTGTAAAAGAGGGAAGATTCGGTTTCGAGGAATGCGCTTATCTGCTTTTCTTCGGGCACTTGCCCAACGAGCAGGAGCTTGCCGAATTTAACGATATTCTTGCGGCGTATCGCCGTTTGCCGCCCAGATTTACCGAGGATATTATTATGAAGGCGCCCTCTGCTTCGATAATGAATAAGATGGCGAGTGCGGTGCTTTCTCTCTACGCTTACGACGACAATCCCGATGATACGGGGCTTGAAAATATGCTTCATCAGAGCATGGAGCTGCTTGCTCGTCTGCCCGTTATCGCGGCGCAGTCCTATGCGGTCTATCAGAACGCGTTTTTCGACAAGAGCTTGAATCTCCACAACCCCAAGGACGAGCTTTCCACTGCGGAGAACTTTTTGCGAGTTCTGCGCTCGGACAAGAGTTATACCGAGGAGGAGGCGAGATTGCTTGACCTTTGTCTCGTCGTTCACGCAGAGCACGGAGGCGGTAACTGCTCGACCTTTACCTGCCGTGTGCTCTCAAGCTCGGGCTCGGACACCTATTCAGCGATCAGCGCGGCGATCGGTGCGCTCAAGGGCCCCCGTCACGGTGGCGCGAACCTCAAGGTTCAGGAGATGTTCGACTGCATCAAGGCAAACGTCAAGGATATAAACAACGAGGACGAGGTCGCTTCCTTCTTACTCAAGATACTTAACGGAGAGGCAAACGACGGCTCAGGCCTTATTTACGGTATGGGTCACGCGATATATACCAAGTCCGATCCCCGTGCGGTAATGCTCAAGACCTATGCCAAGAAGCTGGCTTACGACAAGGGCTTTGGCGAGGATTTCGAGCTTCTTGAGAAGATCGAGACTATCACTCCCTCGCTCTTCAGAGCATACAAGGGAGTTGACAAGGATATGTGCGCGAACGTTGACCTTTATTCAGGTCTTGTGTACCGCATGCTTGACATTCCTACCGAGATGTACACGCCCCTTTTCGCGATCGCGAGAGTTGCGGGCTGGTGCGCTCACCGTATGGAAGAATACTGCACCTCGAACAAGATCATCCGTCCTGCCTACAAGTGTATCTCCAAGACCAGAGATTACGTTTCGATGGACGAAAGATGCTGATGGAATAAATAAATTTTTCGCTTTTGCGGAGAAAAAAGACTGCTTTACCTGCGGTAGAGCGGTCTTTTTTTGTTGGCTTTTGCGGTTTGGGGGCTAAATCCCGACCCTTTTGCATATATCTGTTTTAGAATGGCGCAAGGGAGGGATATTATTACGAATACTTATAAAAAAAGCGGATACGGTGTCGCTATGGGACTAAATGACGCCGAGGTTATGCGCTCTCGCGCGGAGCACGGAGATAATTCCTTGTCGAGAGGAAAAAGAAAGAGCTTTTTGAGGCAGTTTGTCTCGAATCTCGGCGATCCCGTTATAAAGATACTGATAGGGGCGCTTATTATCAACGTTTTGTTTACGTTTCGAAATGCCGATTGGTTCGAGACGGCGGGGATCGCGATCTCGGTGCTTTTGGCTACTTTGATCTCTACGGCATCGGAATACGGCTCTGCGGCGGCTTTTGAACGTCTTGATGCCGAGTGCGGTAAGCAGAGGTGCAGAGTCAGACGAAACGGAGTTGTTTGTGAGGTCGATATTCGCGAGGTGGTCGTCGGTGACATTGCTCTTATTGGGGCGGGGGAGCAGATACCCGCCGATGGGGCTTTGATATCGGGGAGCGTTGCCTGCGATCAGTCCGCTATGACGGGCGAGAGCAAGGAGGCTTACAAGTCACCGAGAAGAATGGGGCAGAGTGAGGACATAACTCCATCGTCGTCTTACTATTGCTTGCGCGGCTGCACGGTGCTTTCGGGTGAGGGTGAGATAGAGGTCGCCTCTGTTGGCGACAAGACCTTTCTTGGTGGGATCTCACGCGAGATACAGACCGAAACCAGAGAAAGTCCGCTGAAAATACGGCTTGGCAAGCTCGCAAAGCAGATAAGTGCCGTTGGGTACGTCGCGGCGGTGCTTGTTGCACTCGTGTATCTTTTTAATACGTTTTTGGTCGACAGCGCGTTTGACCCCAACGTGATAAGATACAAGCTGACAAGCTTTGATTTTTTGTTTGCAAATCTTTTTCACGCGCTGACGCTTGGGTTGACGGTCATAGTAGTTGCAGTCCCCGAAGGCAATACCCATTATAACTGATTAAAGGTTAATGTGAAGTCACCTTCGGGGGTGACGGTGATTTTACTTAGGATACGGGACCAGAAGGCTTTGCGAGAGTCGGGGGAGAGGTTTTGGTACGACTCGGCGAAGTTATCAAGCTGCTTGAGGTCGAGGGGCTTAACGGAACTTTCCGCGGAGGATTGCTCGGCTGCTTCCTTCAGGAGACGGGAGAGCTCGGCATAGTCGCGCTCGTAGATCTCTTTGGGTAAGAGGTCGTTTATATAGAGGTCCTTCAATTTATCAATTCTTGCCATAACCTTGGCGGTGTCGATGGTTTTCTTCGGCGCTGCCTTTTTTTGTTGGTCGAGATCGAAGTTGAATTTCTCTGCCTCGCTTCTGACGTTATTGATGAGCCACTCTTCAATTTTGTCCTGGTTGAACTGTCTGCTCATGTCGCAGGTCTTCATTGTGTGTGCCGGGCATCGATAATAGATGAATGCTTGCTTTACAGATCCGTCGGGGTTCTTGTTGGAGCAGCAATAGGTGGTCATTCTTCTGCCGCAGTTGGGGCAATGGATCAAGCCTGTGAAGAGGTATACGCGATCGGAGCGCGTACCGTTATATCTTGCAGCTCTGGTCTCGACTATCTTGCAAGCGAGGTTGAAGGTAGGCTCGTCGATTATTGGGGGGCACCAGCCGGGGATGCCGTATGCCAAACCGATATACCAGGAATTGGTGAGCATTCTCTTCATTGACTTAACGTCGATGCTGGTACCGTAGAGGGCGTTTAAGTGCCTTGAGGTCTCTTTTGCCGATCGGCAGTCGATGTACTTATCAAACATTGTTCTGACGATCTCTGCCTCGTTCTCGTCGATCACGACGCGCTTATTTTCTATTTTATATCCTACGGGAGTACTGCCTGAGATAACTCTGCCTTCCTTGACCATGTTTTTGAATACGAACTTTATTCTTTCGCTTGTGCGGTCGGACTCATCCTGGGCGATTGCCAGCTTGATATTGAGGGCAAGTCTGCCGTTTGCGGTGGTGGTATCGTAGTCTTCCTCGGTGGCGATCCATTGGACGCGGTATTTATCAAGGATTGCCTGAACCTCGTAATAGTCGGCTATATTTCTGAACCAACGGTCGAGCTTTATAAACAGGACGACGTCGATCTTTTTCTGCTTTACGTCCTCAAGCATACGAAGGAACTCCGGGCGGCGTGTATAGCGCTTTCGTGCGGAGATGCCCTCATCGACGTAGAGATCCACCACGGTGAGATTATTTTCTTTGGCGTATTGGAGCAGCCGTTCCTTCTGGGCATCGAGGGACACGCCGTGCATTGCCTGCTCCTCGGTAGAGACTCGAGCATAGAGGGCAGCGCGCTTGAGGTCGGCGTCTATTCGTTTTTGCTTGAATGCCATACGGGATCCTTTCTTTGATTTTCTTTTGTTGCGGAAAGATATATATTAAAATTCTTACGAATCTCGATTTCAAGGTTATTGGAAAAAAACTTGTTCTTTTTATACAGTTCTTTCATTCTGTCACTTCGTTTCTGTGCCAAATGGGTTGGCACGCGGCAGAACGCGGATATTTCTTCGGGTGAATGGAGATCAAGCTCCATCAGGATACAAGCGGGGCAGAGAAGTCTGAGGGCGAACGTGTCGGCCTGATTTTCTGCTTTTGGCTTTATTCCTATATCTTCAATGGTTGCGTATTTTGCGTAGGTCTTAACGTGACCGAGGAGTATGTGGCCCAGCTCGTGGGCGATTGCGAATCGGGAGACCGGAACGTCGTTGCGGTCGTTATACACGATTATCCATTTTTCGCCGTTATAGAAGGCTTTGGCGTATTCATCGGATAAGAGGATCTTAATGCGGCTGTTTTTCTTGACGTCGATATTGCTTTGGCGCGCGATCTTCAGCACATCAACGGGCAGGCTGTCAATGTTATTGTCGATCAGGCATTGCCAGGCGGCGTCTCGAATGTCGGTGTAGATTTTGTAATACATATATCAGATTACATCAGATCTTCGTCGGTGTTGGGCTCGTTCTCAATCTCGTTCCATTTATCTTGGGGGATTCGGGTAATAGTGTGCTTATGGTTGGATTCGGAATTTGCGGCGGCGTAAACGGTAACGTAGCCGTCCATAGTGACGCCGAGGATCCTGTCGACGGCGGGCTGCATATCGGGCTGGTCACGGTAGGCGGTTATTACTTTGGTCTCGTGGGGAGTGAGGCGGGGAATAAAAAATGCCGGTTGAGGCGTGTCGCTAAGACCTACAAGATAGTCCATAGTTACATTAAAGCGCTTGCAAATAGCGATTTTAATGCTGTCATGAGGGATACTCTGATTTCTTTCGTAAGAAGAAACTGTAGTTTTTTCTATGTTGAACAATTTGCCGAATTCGGTTTGAGTCAAGTGCTCTTTTTTTCTCAATGTTCGTATTCTCTCGGATATGTCAGCCATTTTTACCTCCCAAAAGTACATTATTTCTGTACTTATGATAACACAGGTCGAGGCAAAATGCAATACAATTTTAAAAAAGTTCAAGAAATTTCGATTTTTCTCTTGACAAGGTGCGAAAACTATGGTATTATAGCATCAAGGTACAAGAAACTCGTACATCGTGGAGGAGGTTATGAATGATTATCCCAAAAATAGGCGATGAAGTTTGGGTGGCGTATCGAGCCCGTGGAAAAGCACCGCCGCAAAAAGGTGTTGTTAGTCAAATTTTTGATTTTGAAGACCGCAAAACCAGAGAAATGAAAACAATGGTGGTTGTGTATAGGATCGCACGCGGACAGATTGGAGAGAAGATATTCTTTTCCGAGGACGAAGCTTGGGAAGCGTATTATAAGGAAATGAAGCACCGTGGGCGCAAGCCTTACAAAAGGGAGGAGAAGAAGGTGTTTTTTAAAAAGCGAGATGGCGCAGAACGGGTCAAGGTCGAAAAGACAGTTGAGGATAGTGTTTATGCAATCCGGGACGAGTACGAACGATACCGTGATTGGTGTATGATGATCTCAGAATACATTGACCAAAAATTACCTTACGAGACCAAATTGAAGCTGTACTATGCTATTGACGATTTACGCCGGCGAGAGTGGCCAGATGGTTTCCCGATAGATTCTATGAAGCCTGAATACTGGGAGGATCTATCAGAAAAGAAAAAGTATGAATACATGGACGAGCTTCAAGACATTATTGAACGAAGTGTTGGGGAGAAGGGCTTGAGGCGATATTACTATCAAAAAATATGTAACTATACGGATCAACAGTTTGATGACTGGTGGAAGTCGCAGAGAAATTAACTTTTGGAAAATTGCGAAAGAATAAATTCTATAAAGGGCACAAGCGCGGCAATCGATGCGGCTATAACAGAGATCAGAGCAATAATAAAATTATGACGATTTTGTTTTCGTTGGTCGCGTTCTTCCTCGTATAGCTCTTCGCCTTTGCGTGTGAGTCTAATATCGCACTCGTTGATTCTTTCGATATAGTGTAGCTTGGTGAAATCTTCGATGGCGTGACGTGCCTTGGTTGGATTTTTACGATATTTGCTGGTTAGCCGGTTTTGATCACAACGATTGTCTTTCGCTTTATAAAGTTTTCTGAGAATAGAAAATTTTAAATCCGTCATAGGTAACTCCTTAAGAATATAGTTGCCTAAATTTTATCACACTACTAATATTTTGTCAAGAAAGGAGGGGATCGGGTGGACTACAAGCTCTTGAAAGAGGCAAGAAAAAAGCGTGGAATTACGCAAAAAGAAATGGCCGAGGCACTTGGCTATTCGGGAAAATCTGGATATTCCTGTCTCGAAACAGGCAAGATTAAGGTTTCTGTTGATAAGTCTTTGGAGATTAAGAAAATACTGGACTTATCTGAAACTGAGTATCAAAATATTTTTTTTGCTTCGGAAGTACAAGAAACTCGTACATAAGATTTGAAAGTACGATATGGTTGTGCAAAAAGAGGGGTGACTTTTACAACCCCGGAAGTTTACAATGAAAGGAAGGAGCAGGTATGGCAAAAATCAAATTAAAAAAATGCCCCTTTTGTGGGGGCAAGGCAGAGATCGTAAAGACACACGTTTATCTTGATGAGGCACGGAGGGTTATGTGTACCGTGTGCCAGGCTACCAGTGCAAGGGTTCTTGTTAATCATCCTATGATACGTGGCGACGGTCTTGACGAGAGTACGCGCTACACGGCGGAGCAGGCGGAGGAGAAGGTTGCGGAATTTTGGAACGCGCGGGTTACATAAGTTGCGCGGTGTATGAATGATTTTTAATCGGGTTTATTCATACACTTTAAATATCAAAGAAATGGAGGATAATACTATGAAAGTTACTTGCACCAACAAACCCGATTTTAACCTTATCGGAGAGACGCTGTCGTATCTTTTGTCAAAGCAATACGATGCGGATATTAAGGTCACGTTCACTCCCAAGAGTGAAGAGCAACTGAGAAAGGAGGGGCTTATAAAATGATGCGTGATTACGAATCGATCAACGAAGAAAGCGCGAAGGAGATCAA
Organism: Oscillospiraceae bacterium; assembly: GCA_015065075.1. Lineage (GTDB taxonomy): Bacteria > Bacillota > Clostridia > Oscillospirales > CAG-272 > SVTX01. The sequence goes on along the minus strand of SVRA01000008.1, from coordinate 10,283 downwards.
GCGGGCGCTTGCGAGAAACAGGCTGGGCCAGGATTGGCTTATACACCGTCTTGACCGTGACTGGGGAATAAAGGTCAACTATGCGCACGTCTCCGCCGTGCTTAACGGTAAGCGAGCTTTGGGAGCTCGGACACAGAGAATGCTCTGGTGCGCGGAGCAGATCATCAAGCAATACGAAGAATTTTACAAAGAGAAGGGAGGGTAAGTATGGCGAGCGTTACCTACAAGATCGAGGGGCACGACGGATCGGCTTACGTGGTGTTTGAGTACAGCGGAGCCGGCGCGGTCTACGTTTACCGCGGCTACGTGCGCGGCAACGTGATCCATCTTTATCCCAAGCACTCGCTTTGCAAGGGGCTGAAGCGTGGAAAATTGACGTTATCTTTATCGGAGGTGAGAAAATGAGCTACTCAGGTTGCATTCACGGCGGCGCGTGCACCGGGTGTATGCAGTGTCAGGATCTCGAGGAAGAGATCTTCGTTTGCGCTGATTGCGGAAAGGAGATTGACGACGACGTTTACGAGGTCGACGGCGAAAAGCTATGCGTGTATTGCTTATGCGACAGATACAGAATTTCGGCATAAGAAAAGAGCAGATCACGTTGGCGCGCGATCTGCTCTCAGAAAGGGTGATGTTATGTTCCACATCACTTGTATTATAGCACAAAGAAAAAATAAAATCAACCCTATTTGAAAGGATTTTTTAAAATGAAAAATAAAATTGATATCGGTGCTGAGCTCGAGCGCATCGAGAAGGACGTGCGAGACATGGAGGAGGCAGGGATCGATCAGATAACCCTCGACTTCTTCGCGGGAACTGAGAACGAGCGAGCTTTTCTTATAGCTGCCAGGGCGTTTGTTAAGTCGCTTGGGTATTCGGCGGTCCATGAATATGACGACGGTGAGCTGCTATTGATCGTCAGAAAGGTTGCGTGAGTATGGAAAAGAAATTTATTGATTCGGACAAGCTCTCGAGGGCGACGTTACGTACAAGGTGACGCATTGGGCGGAGATGCCGAAGTCTCCGACAAAGTAAAAGGAAATAGTGAAAAGTGAAAGGAATACATAGAAATGAAATACGAGCTTATAATCAAAGAAATCAAAAGCGGTGAGGTCGTTTGCCGCAAGGAGTGCGACTGTGTTGTGGGCGCGGTTGCAGGTGTAGATGGAGAAGAAGTGGTCGCCTCAACGATCAGTCACGTAGAAGCCAAAGTGCTAGCTTGTTTCGGCGCTCTTGCTGCGGCGCAGGACGCTTGCGATAATCTTGAAGACCATCTTTACGAGGATTTCAAGGAGTTCTTGAAGGTAGATGCTCCCAAGGGACTTTTCAAAGAATTTATTGAGAGCCTTCGAGAGAAAGGAAAGGTCAACGAGGTGACGATCAGTGTCGACGAGGATGCCGTCAAGGCGATAGTAAATGGGGAGGTTGAAGGTGTATAAATATCTTAAAAAAATCTCGACGAAGGCTATGCCGCACGACGCGTGGCTGGAGCATCGGCGCAGGTCGATCGGAGGATCTGACGCGGCGGCTATTATAGGGCTTAATCCTTATGCCAGCGCGTACTCGGTCTGGGCGGACAAGCTTGGGCTTGTGCCACCCAAGGAAGACAACGAAGCTATGCGATTGGGCCGCGACCTTGAGGACTACGTTGCGAAGCGTTTCTGTGAGGAGACGGGAAAGAAGGTCAGACGAGATAACAGTATTATAATCAACCCCCACTATACTTTTGCACACGCTAACGTGGACAGGATCCTGATCGGAGAGGACGCGGGGCTTGAATGTAAGACAACATCGTCGCTTAATCTGAAGAGGTTTAAGAATGGGGAGTATCCCGCGAATTATTATACGCAGTGCGTTCATTATATGGCCGTCACCGGCGCGGAGCGTTGGTATCTTGCGGTGCTGATCCTCGGGAAAGAATTTAAGTGGTTCTGCATCGAACGCGACGAGGCGGAAATTTGCGCTTTGATGAGCTCTGAGGCGGAGTTCTGGAAATTGGTCGAGGACAAGACTCCTCCCGCGACAGACGGTGAAAAATCGACATCTGAGGCCATTTCAACGATCTATTCGGAGGGAGATGGCGAGGGAAATCTTGCGCTCTTTGCTTACGAAAATGAGCTTTCGCAGTACATGGTGCTTGGCGAGCAAATAAAGGCGCTCAAGAAGCTTCAGGACGGTTATGCCAACAAGGTCAAGGCGTATCTTGGCGACACGGCACGAGGAGAAAGTAATTGCTTTAGCGTGAGCTGGGCACCGGCTGTGAGATCGACGTTTGATCTGCAGCTGTTCGCCAAGGATCATCCCGACGTGGATTTGTCGGGATATTATAAGACCAGCTCGTACAGGACGTTTAAGGTGACGAGAAATGAAGGATAAGGAGACGCGAGGGGGCTATCCCCTCTGGCGGCTATGGAAAAAATACGCCACAGGCGAAGCGGTGAGCCCCACTTCTCCGCTGTGCGGTAATTTACCACAGCGCGTCATTCACCCCGCAGGCGCGGCCGCCGTTCCACCCGAAGAAGACAGGGAGATTTCCGGTATAAGAATTAGCGCGTGTGTGGATATAGAATATACTCAATATCACTGAAGTACAGTATTTTTTGTAGTCTCTTGCAACTAAGTAATATTGGTTGTGTTGAATTGTTTGAACTATTAAAATCATTTGTTTTTATTATTATTTGATTAGCTGCTTCTATACACATGGCAGTTAACATGCATACCTCCGGTAAAAATATTCTTGGTACAATACTATTTATTATCCGCCAAAAATATGAGAGGTATTCTCCTTTCGATTTGTTATTATTTTTCTTTGTTTTGTTTTTTACGGGCTACACACGGAGCAGGGGGAATATCCTGCACGGTGTGCGGAGCTCTCTGAGTAAAAATAAATCAGGTTTTGGGGCAGGATCTGATCTACGTAGTGGCAGCTTGGGAGGTGGTATTTATCGCTTTCGCTGCTCGCTGCATAAACGACGATCGGCTCGTCCTCTTCCGTTGGTGCGTTATCCGATATATTCGGTGGTAAGTAAATATCAGGAACAGGGAGAGGATCAACGTCGACGTCGGGAATATTCAACTCCGGAGGATCTGAGTAATTCAAGGTCGAAGCTTCTTCTTGGTTTGTCGATGCCGGCAATCCGCCGCATGCAACGAAAACATTGAAAATCAAACAACACATCATTGCAAGCATGAACAGTCTTAATAGTGAGTTTTTGACGTTGCGTGTGTTTCTTTGCATTTTCCTACCTCCTTTTAAATTTATGGCGCGGACACCCGTGGGTGCCCGCGCTTGTTTCATCTCAAGAAGTCATCAACGACGTCTTGAAAGTGTATAGGTGAGATCTTCAACCTATTGCACTTCTTCACAAGATTGGCCACTGCGGTTTTATCGGGTGATAGATCTAATGCGGCTGAAATTGTGACCTGCTGGCGATCTACCACTGCGATTCCGTATCCAACGCGGGTTCCGGTGTCGCTTGAGCAGGTTTCGCAAACGAGTACGTACTTGCAATCCATTTCAGAAAGTCCTCCTTTCATTGAAGTCGGACCGCTATACGAATTCTTCCTTAGGGATGCAAATATCTATTTCGCCCAAATTTATTTCAAGGGTGCGTGCTATAATTAACACGTTCGAAAGCTTAGGGTCGGAGTCGCCAAGTTCGATCATAATCAGACCTCTTTCGCTTAATCCACAACGTTCTGCGGCTTGCTTTATAGTCCATCCCTTTCTTTCACGTTTATCTCGGACGATATTTCCGAAATTGCGTTCAAAAAACATGGCGCTCCTCCTTTCTCTATGAGTTTAACAATTATACCAAACAACGAATCGGTTTCCAATGAAGCGCACTTCAGTTTTGTGACCTAAATGTTAATTGTTTTTAACATTCAGGGGTAAAAATAACTGCGACCGTCAATTTTAGTGTTGACGGTCAGTTATAATGGGGTTTGCCTGAGGGGCTTCCGATGATGATCGCGGTGGTATTATCGTCAAATATCAAGAAAATGGTAAAGGATAACGTGCTCGTGCGAAAGCCCGTCGGGATAGAGTCGGCGGGGAGTATGAATATTCTTTTTACCGATAAGACGGGCACCTTGACCGAGGGAAAGCTATCGGTCGGGCAGATATTTCTCGGCGACGGCAGGGAGATCGACGGCATTGGCAGACTTGCAAGAACGACATTGTATTCGGATTTTTTACTTTCGGCGGTCGCCAACACCACGAGCGCGGCAGGGATTTCGCACGGAAAAAGGACTGCGGTTGGAGGGAATTCGACCGACAGAGCTATTATGAATTTCATTATCGGCAGGGAAAGAAAGCTTCCCGAATTCGAGATGGTCAAAAACATTCCGTTTGACAGCGAAAAAAAGTTCTCGGCGGCACTTGTGGCACAGGGGAGAAAACGGCGGCTTTTCGTCAAGGGTGCGCCTGAGCGACTGATGCATTACGTGCGCTCGTGCGTCGGAGAAAACGGGGAGAGAATGCCTTTTTCGTCTTCTCGCTTCCAGCAGCTTTGCAGTACCTTGACGAGCTCGGGCAAGCGCGTTTTGATGATAGCCGAGGCAGAGTCGGACTATATGGGTGCGCGATTTGAGAGAGGCGAATTTGGCGATCTGCGGCTTTTGTGCCTTATCACGCTTGAGGATAAGATAAGGAGGGAGGCGGCACGGTCGGTCGCTTCTTTGCGTGGAGCGGGGATACACGTGGTGATGATCACGGGAGACAACAAGGACACGGCGAGATATATCGCGTCAAAGTGCGGAATTATTGACGGTGGTGTTGACGCGGTGCTGTCGGGAGGAGAGCTTTCTCATCTTTCGGATTCGCAGCTTAAGGAGCTTTTACCGAGACTGGCGGTAGTTGCCCGTGCGCTGCCTGCCGACAAGAGTCGGCTTGTCAGGATATCGCAGGAGCTGGAGCTAGTTACGGGAATGACGGGTGACGGCGTCAACGACGCGCCTGCGCTCAAGCGTGCCGACGTGGGCTTTGCCATGGGAAGCGGTACGCAGGTAGCGAAGGATGCGGGTGACGTTATCATACTTGACAACGATCTCGCAAGTATCGTCAAGGCGGTGCTTTACGGACGCAATATTTTCAAGAGCATTCGCAAATTTATAACTCTGCAGCTTATGATGAATTTTTGTGCCGTGGGAGTTTCGATGATATGTCCTTTCTTGGGGTATGAAGCGCCCGTTACCGTGGTACAGATGCTCTGGATAAACATAATTATGGACACTCTCGGCGGTCTTGCATTTGCGGGCGAGCCCGCGCTCCCGTCTTGTATGGAGGAGGAGCCGAAAAGGAGAGATGAGCCGATTTTGAACGGATATATGATCTATCAGATCGTTTTCGGCGGCGGCTTTACCGTGGCGCTATGTATCGCGTTTTTGAAGATCCCCGATATCCTTTCTCGCTTTCGCCCGTCTACAGATAACATCTATTTGTTGACCGCGTTTTTTGCGCTGTTTATCTTCGCTTCGGTCTTTAACTGCTTCTGCGCACGCACCGATCGGATAAAATTGCTCGCAAATATCACGAAAAACCGCGCCTTTATTGGAATTATGGCGGCGGTGCTGATCATTCAGATACTTTTCGTTTATCTGGGCGGTACGGTTTTAAGGACGGCTCCGTTGCTCGCGCAGGAGCTTGGCACGGTCTTCATTTTATCACTGCTCGTTTTTCCTGCAGATCTTTTGAGAAAGCTTTTGTGGCGGGCGGTCTTCGGGCGGAGAGGATATTGATATGTACCCAGCCGCCCGAGCCCTTTATTTGCGCGGTTGCTCTTGACAAATCTCTATTATTTTGTTAGAATATAAAATGTAGAGTTTTATGCTTATGCGAATTTTGCCCTTTCGGCAGAATTCTTCAAAAACCGTGCCGCCGCACGCGGCAGAACAGGGGTTAATATGACCAACAGAGAAAGATTTATTTCAATTTACAAGGAGAAGATCAAAAGAGACGGCGCAGACCGACTGCTTGAATATCTTTGCTCCGAGAGCAGTGACTTTTTTACCGCGCCCGCGTCCACGCGCTTTCACGGAAATTACGAGGGCGGCTTGGTTGAGCACACTCTCAACGTCTATGACTGCCTTTGCGATATTCTTTCGCGTCCGAGGATCAAGGAAGCTTACGGCATAGAGTACAGTGAGGAGAGCATTGCAATAGCGGCGTTGCTTCACGATATCTGTAAGGTGAATTTTTATAAGGTCAGCTTCAGAAACGTCAAAAATCCCGAGGGTAAATGGGAATCGGTGCCTTATTACACCATAGAGGACAATCTGCCTTACGGACATGGAGAAAAGTCGGTATATATCGCTTCGGGATATATGAGATTGACTCGCGACGAGGCGTTTGCTATCCGTTATCATATGGGATTTTCGGGCAATGAGGATCCCGGCAACGTCGGTAAGGCGCTTGAAATGTTTCCCTTGGCGTTTTTCCTTAATTGCGCAGATACAGAGGCGGCTTACTTTATTGAGGGCTCGAACAAATAAGGCGTGGAGGATTTTCGGGCGGGTACCCGAGATTTGCGGATCATGATAATCGAGAAAGAATTGATATGCGAAGCGCTTGAAGCGAGAAAATGCTCACATTCGCCCTATTCGCATTTTGCGGTGGGTGCAGCATTGCTTTGCTCGGACGGTCAGATCGTTCGCGGAACAAACGTGGAGAATGCCTCGTTTGGCGGAACTATTTGCGCTGAAAGGTCTGCGTTTTTATCCGCGATCAGTATGGGCAGGCGCGATTTTGAGGTGATCGCTATCGTGGGAGCACCACACGGCGACGAGATAAGTGAGCTTTGCGCTCCTTGTGGCATTTGCCGCCAATTTATGTCCGAATTTTGTGGGTCGGACTTCAAGATCGTTCTCTTTGACGGAAAAAAGCCCGTTACGAGAACCCTTGGAGAGCTGCTGCCTGATACGTTTGTGCTGAAGGGTGATGAATAATGAACGATAAAAAAGCTCCCGAACGAAAGAAGCCTGTCGGCACCTGTGAGACCTGCGAGTTTTACGACTACGACGAGGAATGGGACGAATATATCTGCTCGATCTCGCTTGACGAGGACGAGATGATAGATTTTCTTGGCAGAAATACAAACAGATGTCCCTATTATCGCTTTTATGATGAATATAAGAGTGTACAAAAACAAAATTGATAAAAGGCAAAGGATTTTAAAATGTCGGAAAACAAAAAGATAAAGCACGATTCCTTTCAGATCGCTATGTGCATTGCCGTGGCGTGTATTCTGACCGTCGTTGCGTTCTCGTTATATTGTGAAAGAGTGCCCGAAATAGTAAAAAAGCTGACCGATGATGGAAAATACACAAATCTCAAATGGCTTCTTGAACACGCGGCCTCCTTTTTCCCAGTTCCTTTAGTTGCGCTGGTTATTACGGTATTTTACTCTAATCACGAGAAATACGTGCCCGTGCATAGCCGCAAGGAGCAGGTCTTTATCGCCTGTGCCGTTGCTGTGTTTACTTATACGGTCATGCTTGGATACGTTCTTGTCAAACACGGAGAGGCATCGGGTGAGGAGGTAGAAACTCTTTGGGATATCGGCGCAAAATGGTTTTTTGCGCAGATAATTCCTTTTTGCGTGCTTATAGCTTATCACTCGGCTCGGGTGGGAAGCGAGGAGAAGGAGCTCCAGGAGAACGGTGACGAGAAAAAGCGTGTGGGAAATTAAGATGAAGAAATTTTTAATGATTTGCCTGGCTATTTGTCTTGCTTTCGCGTGCGTCGGTTGTATTCAGGCGCCCGTTGAGGAGAGCGAATGGGAGGGCAAGGAGGAATTTACCGCCGCCGACGGAATGAGCGAATCGGTTGCGAGTATTGCCGCAAAATACGAGGAGTACAAGGACAAGGTCGGCTCGGCGTTTGGTCTCAACGAGGTCACTGACGCCTCTTGCTTTGAATTTGAGGCTGTTGGCGAAAATGAGGTAAAGATAACCTCGTATATCGGTATGGAAAGCATAGTTGTGATCCCCGACGAGATCGGCGGTGCCGACGTAGTGGCGATCGGTGAGAATGCGTTTGCCGATACTGCCGTGCGCGCACTCTACGTGCCCGACAGTGTGACGTCGATAGAGAAGGGCGCTTTTGCTAATACGTCGGCGCTGGTAACGCTTCGCATTCCTTTTATTGGTGATGGCGGAGAGAACGACCACTTTGGCTATATCTTCGGTGCCGATAGCTACGAATACCACGCGGTCAAGGTCCCCGTGACACTTGAGGTCGTTATCGTCGGATCTGCCGACTCCGTTGCGGAAAATGCTTTTGCGGGCTGCAAGACTCTTTGCGCGGTGGTTTTGCCCGACTCGGTAGCTTCTATCGAAAAATTTGCTTTTTTTGAGTGTGCGCGTCTTGTGTATATAGACATGGGTGGCGCAGATGCGAAGATCGGAGATTATGCATTTGCTTGTTGCAGCTCTCTTTTTTCTGTATCATTTGAGGGTGCGGAGCGTGTTGGCTTCGGTGCGCTTTACGCTTGTCAATCGCTTTATTCGCTGACGCTTTCATTTGTCGGTGAATCTGTCGGCGAAAATCGGTTTTTGGGTTATATTTTCGGCGCGGAGAGTGCAGATTACAACGATGATTTCGTTCCTGTGAGTCTTCGAGAGATATCGTTGGTAGGTTGTGACGAGATCCCTGACAGGGCATTTACAAGCTGTGCTTATATTGCGAAATTCACGCTTGGAGAGGGAATAGAGAGCGTTGGCGTACGAGCTTTTTACGGCTGTCGCTCGCTGAAGTCGATCGATATGCCCGAGTCGCTTACTATGATCGGTGACGACGCGTTTTTCGGATGTGATAATCTTGAGTCGGTCGATTTCGGAGCAGGTGTTACGAGCATTGGTATGCAGGCGTTTTACGGATGCAGATCGTTAAAATCAATCGCGATGCCCGACAAGGTGACCGAGATCAAGAGCTCGACCTTTGCGCTTTGCGAGTCGCTTTCCTCGGCCACGCTCGGAGGCGTGAAGCTTGTTGGCAAGGATGCCTTCAAGGGCTGCACCTCGCTTACTCCCGTCGATTGCGACGGAATTGAGGTCGCGCAGGGAAACGATTGCCTCGTTAAGCTGCCAGAGGAGACGGGAAAATAATATTAAATAAAAGCCACGACCGTCACGGTCGTGGCTTTTGTGTTATGACGTTTTCTGCTTTTTACACTCTGCGCGGTACTCGGTCGGGGTCATTCCCGAGAGCTTTTTGAAGAGTCTTGTGAAATAGTGGATACTGTCGAAGTGCAGGTCCTCGGCGATTTTTGTGAAGCTGTCGTTTGACTCGGCGATCATTTTCTTCGCCTTGCCGATCTTCTTTTCGTTGATATATTCGACAAGCGTTTTGCCGGTTGCCGCCTTGAACTCCTTACAGAGCGTTGAACGGTTGGTCTTGAACAAAAACGCCAGCTCCTCTATCGTGATCCTTTCGCGGTAGTTGAGATCTATGTATTCCACCAGCTCGCTTTGACTGAGCGGCGGTCTTAGGTTTTCTTCGATATTTTCGTTGTAATAATACTCGCGGACCAGCTTAAGAAGAAAATACTCAAGCAGTATTTTGAGCATCTGCTCGGCTCCGTAGCTCTGCTTTTTCTTTTTCTTCATATTGTGCGTCGGAATGTTGAAGGGAGGGGCAAACACGTTGCGCGCCTCCTTTACAATCTCGGCAAGCTTTTTGATAGCCGATTCGTTAAGCGTTATCGGTGTATTTGCCAGGACCTCGAGCGCATTTGTGTCGCATTCGAAGCCGATTATGATGACGGTTGGGTTGGTCTCGTCGCTGCAACGGAGCGAGTGCGAGTCGTTGGGGCGGTGAATGATGAGCTGATCCTTCGACAGCTTTCCCGTGTAGCTCTCGGAGATGATCTGCAGCTTTCCCGTGTTGACAAAAACCAGCTCGTAGAACGGATGCCTTTCGTCAGCCGTCGTAAAGTTCTTGTCAAATTCGAAAAAGTGAATGTTCACGATGCCCGTTATGTTAAGGTTCGTTTGAAGTCTTTTTATGATATATTCCATATTTTTATTATAGCAGATGTCGCGGTTTTGTCAATAGCATTATCTAATTTAGTAAAAAAATTTACGAAAGTTCAAAATATATTGAAGATAATGCAAATACAAAAAAGAGCAAAAAAGGTATAATGAAAACGTAAAAAAATTAACCCGCAAAGGAGAATAACTATGAACAGAGTATGCATACCCGATTGGGAATATCAGGAAAGAATCCAGAAGGCAGCCAAGATGCTCCGCGAGCGCGGACTTGACGTTATGATCGTAGCATCCAC
>SVRA01000090.1 GCA_015065075.1 Oscillospiraceae bacterium | reverse complement strand
TCGGAGGACACCTACCGTACGCTTATGGCGGCAGACTCGGTGGTTATGGTGATCGACGCGGCAAAGGGAATCGAGCCGCAGACCAGAAAGCTTTTTAAGGTCGTTGCGGCGAGAAATATCCCGATATTTACCTTTATAAACAAGCTTGACCGTGAGGCGAGAGACCCGTTCGACCTTATGGACGAGCTCGAGACCGAGTTCGGCATAGGTACTTATCCTATGAACTGGCCGATCTCCTGCGGACAGACGTTTAAGGGTGTTTACGACAGAGAAAAGAAGTGTATTCTGACCTTCAGCACATCGCACGGCGGCAGAGAGAGACTCAGAGCGATCGAGTGCGATATCGCGGACAGAGAAAAGCTTGATTCGGTCATCGGCGCCGACCTTGCCGACGATCTTTGCGAGCAGGTCGACCTGCTTGACGGCGCGGGCAACGATTTTGATATGGATGCGGTCAGATCAGGTAAGCTTTCTCCCGTTTTCTTTGGCTCGGCGCTCAACAACTTCGGTATCGAGCCCTTCCTTGAAAGCTTTTTGAAGATGACGACCTCTCCTCTTGTCCGACAGACGATTTCGGGCGAGGTAGACCCCTTCGACGAGCATTTTTCGGCATTTGTGTTCAAGATACAGGCAAATATGAACAAGGCACACCGCGACCGTATCGCGTTTATGAGGATCTGCTCGGGACGCTTCCAGCGTGGCAAGGAATATCTCCACGTGCGTCAGGGCAAGATGATCAAGCTCTCACAGCCCCAGCAGATGATGGCGCAGGAGCGAGAAATGGTCGAGGAAGCGTATGCGGGCGACATCATCGGTGTGTTCGACCCGGGCATCTTCTCGATCGGAGACACGATCTGCGAGCCGCCACTGAAGGTTCAGTTCAAGGGAATACCCACCTTTGCTCCCGAGCACTTTGCGGTCATCGAGCAGATCGATTCGATGAAGCGTAAGCAGTTCCAGAAGGGAATGGAGCAGATAGCCGAGGAGGGTGCGATACAGATCTTCTTCCTGCCCGACAGCGGTATGGAGCGAGTTATAGTCGGCGTTGTCGGTATGCTTCAGTTTGACGTGCTCAAATTCAGAATGCAGAGCGAATACGGCGTGGGTTACTCGCGTATGGATCTGCCGCACGATCAGATCAGATATATCGAAAAATGCCCCTGCGATCCCAAAAACCTCACGCTTTCGGGAGACACGCGCAGAGTTGTTGACGTAAGAGGCAACAGTCTGCTTATTTTCCCGGGCTCGTGGGCGATAAACTGGGCACTTGAAAATAACCAAGGACTTGAGCTTTCGGAGTTTAATAGGTGGTAATCAAAAAAATTAAGGGAGACCGCTTTTGCGGTCTCCCTGATTTTTATTCAACCAAAATTCCAAGTTCTCTAAGTCTTTGCGTGATACGGTGAAATGTTTCTTCGTCTCTTGCCGCCACGGTGTGAGTATGGACTCCTCCCGTGAGGTCAGAGAGCTGTGATACGCTCGAGTTGCTTGCGGCACGCACAAATTCGTCGGCATCGTAGCGCGAGGCGATAGAAAGCCTCGCCGAAATTATACCGTAGATCGCGTGCTCGACCTGCACGTCAAGTACTTTGCCACCGTTATCGACGATCGCATAAAATTCGTCGGTCACGCTCGATTTTGGATGCTTGCAAACGATAAGTCTTTGTATCTCGCCTTTCGATCTTTCGAGCAAATATCCCTTGTGCTCGGCGCGGATCTCGTTGCCCGCGGCGCGCAAAATAGCAACGTCGGCAACTATGACCTGCCGAGTCACGCCGTATTTTTCCGCAAGTGTGGTCGCGCTTACGGGCGCTGTCGCCGCGTTAAGCTCTGCCAATATCTCCTGCCGTCTTGCTTCTGCCGTCATAGTTGAACCTCTTGACACGATTGTCGCATTAATATCAATATGCAATAGTCGTCATCAGCGCGTATTCGGGCTGAGAAACGTCAAGGCGAGATGCCTGAACGACCACGGGCTGATCGCTCTCAACGAGCACGGCGTAGGGCGTGTCCTTGGGGATCTTTCTGCCGTCGTCGGCAACTATCTTGTCAAGACGTATGTGGTTGGTGCGCTCGTTCTTGCAAACGGCGTGAAGCCCCTTCATGGGTTCGTCATTTTCAAAATAAAGTGTAATATCGATGTGTGCGTCCTCTCCCGAAAGATTGAGCACGCAGATCGCCTCGTGGCTGACGAGGTTTCCTTTTTCAGTATTGCTCATATAGCCGTCGGCTATCATCCAGACCTTTTTTCCGTACATAATAGAATTCCTTTCCGCATCACCGCCATAGCGGCTTTTTTCTGCTTTAAGTATATCATTTTTGTACGTCAGTGTCAAGGCAAACGGCAAAATTATCCTCAAAAGAGCGAATTATTTGCCGAAAGACATCGCTGCGGTATAAAGACCGTAATTCTTTTCCCGTATCTCGATTTTCTCCCAATCCTCAATAGATCCCGAATAATTTATCTGCTTGAGGTTTTCGCAGCCGTAAAATGCCATGCTGCAGATGGTGGTTACCGAATTTGATATTTCAAGAGTAGCGGAGCTGCTTGCGGAGGGATAACAGATCAGCATTGATTCGTCGATATTATATAAAACTCCGCCGACGTCGGTAAACATCATATTTTTGTCATCGACCGATAAGTAAACGAGCTGGGAGCAGCCTGCAAAGGCAAGATCTCCGATGGAAGACACGGTAGAGGGTATTTCTATGGCTCTGATAAAGGAATTCCCGTAAAAAGCCTTTTCGGATATGGCGATGACTATATGTCCCTCGGGACTCTTTTCGGGAATCGTAAGATAAGAATCGGTATATGTTCCGATGCCGACCACGGCACAGGTTCCGTTTCCAAAGCTTTCATATTCCAATGACGGTGCGGGCTCGGTAGTTTCCTCTTGGACGGTCGTTTCCATTTGAGTGGTTACCTCCGAGGTCTCTTCTTGGCTTGATGTCTGTTCGGACGTATGCTCGGTGCTCTCCGATTCGCTCTGCTCGGTGGTTTCGGAGGGAGAAAGATGCGAAGGCCCTTCAAGTGTGCCGATCTGCGTATTGTTTTCCTCTCCGTTTGGCTTGGGTTGGGATCTTTTTGCCACTGTAACGGATATGATTGCGGTCATAGTAACGGCAACTACGAACGCGAGTATTATCAGTGCCCAAAAAACTCTTTTTTTCATAATTTGTCCTCTCTTTTCTTTTGTGTTTCCTGTGTTTTAGTCGGCGGGGAAGCCGACCTTCATCGGTGTCTGCAAACCCTGAAAAAATTATATCAAGGCATATTCCGCTTGTCAATCGAAATCGTGCGACACGATGCTTGCATATTCGAGCAAAAGCAAGAACTTATAAGGTCGATCTGCTCTTTTGTGACTAAACTCGTCAACAAAAAGATTTCGACTTTTTTTGCACTCGGCAGACGATTTATATAAACAATTGGTAGAAAATTAAATCAAAAATAGAGAAAACGATCAAACACAAATGTGTATGATATTTTTTTCACAAAGTTTGTGCCCGAAAACTTGACAAACTATGGAAAAAATGCTATAATGATCACAGAAGATATTGATGCAATTTGCATCGATCCTCGGGGCAAAGCTCACAGCGTACACCCCCGAAATCCACGTACGAAAAGGAGAGATAATTATGAAAAACGTAATTACCATCAGCCGCGAATTCGGAAGCGGAGGAAGAACTATCGGAAAGATGGTTGCCGAGGCTCTCGGATATAAATTTTACGACAGTGAGCTGATAAACGAGGTCGTTAAGGAAAGCGGCATCTCCCGAGAGTTCGTAGAAAAATACGACGAGTATGCAACTCATAAAAACAGCATCCTTTTTTCAATTGCAGTCAACGCGGGAGGCGACGGTTATAACGGGCTTTCGATAGCCAATCGCGTGCAGATAGCACAGATAAACGTGATCAAGCAGCTTGCCGAGGAGGGAAACTGCGTCATTATAGGTAGGGGAGCCGACTACATTCTTCGTGACCGTGACGATTGTCTCAACGTATTTATCCGTGCCGATATGCAATTTAAGGCGCGCCGCGTACTTGAGGCATACGGCGAGACTGACGTCAAGATCGAAAAGCGTCTTACCGATAAGGACGCGCGCCGCAGAGTGTTTTACAGATCCTTCTCGATGCGCGAGTGGGGCGCTCTGGAAAATTATCACCTTATGCTCGACAGCGGAGCGATAGGACTTGAGAACTGCGCCGAAATTATCGCCAAGGTTGCAAAGCTCGATAATTAACCTTCAAAAGTCGGATAAATATTAACAAAAATGAATAAAAATCAAGGTGTCGGGGCAATTTCGACGCCTTGATTGCGTTATAATGCATAATTAAGTAATATTTATTTTGTAAAATATCCCCAAAAATCAGCAAATTTATAAAAATTAATTGACACGGACTTTTGAGAGTGGTATAATGGAGTTACTTTATTTTAATAAAGCAAATCTATCCCGCGCGTAGACCCGATCAAGAAAGGGACGCGCGAAAAAGCGAAACGGAGAAAAAGACCATGAAAAAACTTTTAAGCATCGTTTTGGCGGCACTTATGTGTGTATCCCTTGTAGTGCTCGCTTCTTGTGATATGCCGACAAAAGACGACGGTAAATATACTGTCGGTATCTGTCAGCTCGTTCCTCATCCCGCGCTCGACGCGGCTACTCAGGGCTTTAAGGACGCTCTTGTTGCAGAGCTCGGCGCAGAGAACGTAGAGTTCCTTACCGAAAACGCAGGCAACGATCCTGCGGTCTGCACCACTATCGTCACTAATTTTGTAACTAAAAAGGTCGATCTTATTATGGCTAACGCGACTCCCGCGCTTACCGCGGCAGTTAACGGCACCGATACTATACCGATCCTCGGCACCTCTATCACCGAGTACGGCACTGCTCTCGGAATCGACAATTTCGACGGTCTGGTCGGCGTCAATATTTCGGGAACCAGCGACCTTGCCCCTCTTGATCAGCAGGCACAGATGATCCTCGATCTTTTCCCCGAGGCAGAGACCGTAGCTATGCTTTACGCTTCGGGCGAGGCTAACTCGAAGTATCAGGTCAAGGTAGTTACCGAATATCTTGAGGCGAACGGAATTACCGTTATAGACAAGGCGTTTTCTGATTCCAACGACGTTTCCACGGTTGCTGCCTCCGCTGCAGCGTCCGCTGACGTTATATATATCCCCACCGACAATACTGCGGCAAGCTGTGCCGAAACAATCGGCGGAGTTATAGGAGAGACCCCTCTGATCGCGGGCGAGCAGGGAATCTGCACGGGTTGCGGAGTTGCAACTCTTACTATCAGCTACTACGATCTTGGAGTTGCTACGGGCAAGATGGCTGCGAAGATCCTTAAGGGCGAGGCTGATATCTCCGAGATGAAGATCGAGTATGCAGAGACATTTACCAAGAAGTACAACAAGGAAAGGTGTGAGCTTCTCGGTATTGATATTGAGGCTCTCGAGGCTGCGGGCTACGTTGCGATCGAAGTCGAGGAATAATATCGTTCCCGTATCCAATAATATTTAAAGAACTATCCTGCCGCTGCCGTGGTGACAATACCGCGGCGGCGTCAGTTGTATGAAAAGGATTTTTTGAGATGAACTTGATTTTGAATTGGCTTGGAACTCTTCCGGGCGCCGCAGGGCAGGGACTTGTCTGGGGACTTATGGCGATAGGGCTCTATATCACCTATAAGATCCTCGACGTTGCCGATCTGACGGTCGACGGCTCTATCTGTACGGGCGCGGCAGTCTGCGCGGTA
>SVRA01000089.1 GCA_015065075.1 Oscillospiraceae bacterium | reverse complement strand
ATGGTAGCGACCAAGGGACTTTATAAGATCTGCCGTTGCCCCAACTATCTTGGCGAGATCACGTTCTGGACAGGCGTATTTATAAGCGGAATTACCGCATATAAGACCGTCGGTCAGTGGATCGTTGCGATCGTTGCTTATATTTGCATTGTGTTTATTATGTTCAATGGCGCACAGAGACTTGAAAAGCGCCAGATGGCGCGTTACGGAGATAACGAAGAATATAACGCATACGCAAACAAGACACCAATAATAATCCCCCTGCTTCCCATCTATCATCTCAACAAGAAGAAATAATTGCATAAGGAGACATCTTATGAATGACTTTTCTATTTCGATGGCACTTGTGGATTATATCCCCGTAATTTTATTCTTTTTTGCATCTTCGATCCTCATGCGAGATCTTTACAACCAAATGACAAAGGCAGCCTTTGCCTTGTTTGCGGCGGGATCACTTAATATCACGATCGCAGGCGCGCTCAAGGCGACTTGGAAGCTTCTGTATGCCGCGGGTGTTTGCAATTTTGAGGCTCTTGACCACATGTTTTTTCCCGTACAGTCGTTAGGCTTTTTGCTCGCAGGCGCGGGAATGTTGATGATGCTTTTCAAAAAACCGAACAAAGGAGCCTCTGCTTTGGCGGCGGTAGCGCCTCCGATCTTCTCGGGAACCTTCGTTTTCGTAGGTCTTATGGTTGCGGGACTTGGCATTATGGATGCCGTGCTTTGCATCCTTGCCGTCAAACTGAAAAAGCCTTGGGTAATCGCGCTGCTCACACTTTCATTCGTGTGCTCGCTTGGCATGGGATATCTTTCCAGTCAGGACTTTGCCGAAGCCTCTATGAACTGGATTGCCGAGGGAGTAAACGTCGTAGGACAGGGAACGCTGTTGCTGTCCGTTGTTGTTCTTGACAAAAACGGGCTTGCAGATCTCAAGATACACAGGGGTGAAGAGGTATGACGGATAAGCTTCTTGATGTCCTGAAGGAAAAATATACACTTACAAAGCTCGATGCGGGAGAGTTTGCAAGCCTTAAGGCAAGCGGAATGAAATTCTCGGTCGAGGCATACCGTGCAGAGGGGCTTGGCCACGTTTCCGTAATGAGAGCAAAGGGATTTTTCGGTCTTATGAAAATGGACACTCTTATGATCGTCCCGACGGATATTGACCTGCCGCTTTATTCCTATGACAGAATCTACGCGATGGGCAACGACACCCTGATCGTTGAGCTTTATAACACACTGATCACGGACACGGACCTTTCCGCGCTTGACGGGGTCAAGGCGAAATTTGCCGATCTGCCCGAGCGCGATCCGGGAGAGCATTGGTATGATTCCATCAAGCTTGCCCAAAGCATTTCCAAAAAGGGCAAGAAGGCTCTGAAAAACAGCTTCGACGCCTTTGCCGAAGCACATTTCAATGCTTACATCAACACAAACGCCGATCAGGTGACGGCGACTGCGGAAAAGAAAGAGCTTTCCGCGCGGTACGTGGACGGACTTTTGAGTCAAGGCGGCCCATCGACCGACGTATTCAAAAAGGAGCTTGGTCAAGAAAAGACGTCCTTGCTTTTCAAGCGGGTTCTCTTTGGAACAGACCTATAAGCTTTAAAATTATCTGACTGCAGAGGGGCTGTCTTACAATAGCCCCTCTTGATAGGTGAAACTGTTGAAATATGCAAACAGAATTGAGGTGCAGCTTAAATGAGTTTTATGCGAGATAGCCGCAAACGCAAAGCGTTTATTGCTTTACTTTCGGTTTGCCTTGCGCTTGCCGTAATAGTTGCGGCTTGCTCGATCTACCTTGGCAGCTACTATAAAGCAGATGAGATCGCTATTTCCGCATTTCTGCCTGATGGCTGTGAATGGAAGGTCGAATCAAACGGAAATATCGTCATTGAACCCAAGAACGCAACGCGTGGATTTATCTTCTATCCCGGAGGAAAGGTAGAGCATACTGCATATATTCCGCTTATGCAGGCATGCGCAGAGGAGGGAGTTCTTTGCATCATTGTGGATATGCCGTTCCGCCTTGCCGTGCTTGATATGAATGCGGCTGACGGAATCAGGGAGCTTTATCCGCAGATCAAGGAGTGGTATATAGGCGGACACTCTCTTGGCGGGGCAATGGCGGCATCGTACGTCGAAAAGCATACCGATGACTACGAGGGGCTCATTCTTCTGGGAGCATATTCAACGGCAGATCTTTCGGATACCGATCTTAAGGTGCTTTCCTTATACGGTAGCGAGGACGGTGTTATGGACCGAGCCAAATATGAGGAATGTCGCCCGAACCTGCCAAGCGGCGCGGTGGAAATTGTGATCGATGGTGGATGCCACGCATATTTCGGTATGTACGGAGAACAGAAGGGCGACGGTGCTTCGCGCATCGAGCCGGAGGATCAAATACGCCAATCGGCAGATGCGATTATTGACATCATGACAAGCTGACGCTTGCAAGCTTGAATTGGCGGGAAAATTGCAACGTCAACGTTGAAAAAAAACAATCCAGGTCTCTTGCGGAGCAACCCGTAAGGGACCTGGGCTTTTTGTTTGCTTTTACTTATATCAAGGCTTGTCGCAACCTCTTTGCTGACTAGTTATCAAAGCTCGGATTCGTCGCGTAAAAATTCTTCGAGTTCATACTTTCCTGCGCGTGACGGAGGGCGTCGGCGAAGCGCTGATAGTGCACGAGCTCGCGCTCACGAAGGAATTTGATCGGCTCGCGGATGTCGGGATCGTCGATCATACGAAGGATGTTGTCGTACGTGACGCGCGCCTTTTGCTCCGCCGCCAGATCCTCGTTGAGATCGGCGATGACGTCGCCCTTGACTCCGATATATTTCATATCGGCGGGGACGCCTGCGGCGCTCGCAGGGTAGACGCCTGCGGTGTGGTCGACGAAATACTGCGCGAAGGGCGAGCTTTCGATCTCGGAGACGGGCAGATTTTTGGTCAGCTGGGTGAGGATCGAGCCCACCATCTCGAGATGCGCGAGCTCCTCCGTACCTACGTCGGTGAGGATGCCGACGATCTTGCGGTCGGGCATCGAGAAGCGCTGATTGAGATAGCGCATCGACGCGGCAAGCTCTCCGTCGGGTCCGCCGAGCTGGCTTACTATGATCGAGGCGGCACGCGCGTCGGGATTTTTGATCTTGACAGGGAATTGAAGTTTCTTTTCATAAATCCACATGATATTTTCTCCTATGAGTGTTATTGTTCGGGGACGTCAGGTCTCCCAGGGCCAAGGCGTGCTTGCCCAATCCCAAGAGGTCGTGCTCTCGTTACCGTACATCGTCAGCGGTCCGTGCTTTGCCTGATACTCGGCGACCAGCTTACGTCTCGCGTCGAGCAGACTGTGATAGAGCGCAAGCGCCTCCTTGGATTCGGGGTAGGCGTCGAGGTAGAGGGTCAGCTCATAGAGCACGAATTCGACCCCTTGCAGCTTTTTCATCAGGGCGTCGCTATTGCGGCTATTGCCGTTGTAGTTCATCATCTTGCGCAGCCTCCGTTTCTTTTGTTGCCCGTGCCCTCGAACGGCAGGTCAAGCTCCGCGAAGAGCGTGCCGCGATCGAGCGCGACCTCGGTTGTATAGGTGTCGCGGAAGTGCTGATAGGGGGCGTAGACCATCGCGAGCGGGTGGTCGTGGAGTCCCCAGCTTCTGACCGCGCCGTTGCGGTCACGGTCAGGCGAGGAGCCGTCGCAGCGTCTGCCACCCTGATCGGCGTCAAGCCGTGGGAGGTCGCCGCCGACCCTTGCCGCCGTGGAGACTTGGCGGGCAGAATGGAAATTTTGTCGGTTTCTGTCGTTATACATTTCAAAAAAGCTCCGATCTGATTTTTTTGATTTTGATGGGTAGTTTCCATCACTAAAATTCTATGCGGCGGCGCGGAATTTGTTACTTTTTGTCGAGGGCTATGGGTTAATCTGTCAAAAATTGGATAGTGATTTTTGTTGAATTTGCTAATTACATTTTCTGAAAATTTATGGTAAAATATATATGTAACCTCGGCAAGTTTTGCGAGAACGACGTCAAAGCGAAGGGAAGTGAGATTATGTTTGCACTGGGAGATAAAATAGTTTACGGCTCGGAGGGTGTTTATACCGTGTCCGAATATACCCGTTCGCCGTTCGATAACAAGGACGAGAGAGTGTTTTATCTTCTTCGTCCGCTGCACGGCTCGGCAAGCAATATGATAGTCACTCCCGCGGAGGGCGGCTCGACCGTTATGCGCGAAATAATGACGCACGACGAGGCGCTTGCGCTAATCGAGAGGATCCCCGAGATCGAGGAGGTCACGGTGGAAAAGGAGCGACTCAGGCGCGACGTTTACAGAGAGGTTCTGCGTCTGGCGACAGCCGATAACTTCGTGTCGCTGATAAAGACAGTTCGCGCTCGCCGCGAGGTTTTTATGGCGCAAAAGCGCCGTCTTTCCGAGGCGGATACCGATTTCGAGAGCAGAGCGAAGCACTGTCTTTTCGGAGAGCTTTCGGTGGTGCTTGATATCACGGTCGACGAGGCGGAAAGATTGATTCTTGAAAAATTGGATTGATATATAAAATCGGCAGAGGGGTTGCTCCTCTGCCGATTTTGTGGTATAATGGGGTGGAGGAAAGCCTCTCCTTTGGGGAGAGGTGGCGGCGCAGCCGACGGAGAGGAAAAGCCTTTCCCTTTGGGAGAGGTGGCGGCGCAGCCGACGGAGAGGGACACAGAGAGGGTCATAGAGTCGCCCTTTCACCACCCTCTCACCACCCTCTCACCCGACTTTGTCGGGAGCTCTCCCGGAGGGAGAGCCTTGGTTTGAGAGATGGCGTTAAATAACAAAAGGAGAGAACTCGGCGCCGCCTTGTTCTCTCTTTTTCGTTATGCGTTCGGATTTGCCTGATTATACTTCTGCTTGACCGCAGAGATCTGTGCGGGCTGTGCGGTCTCGGCGGGGTACCAGCCCTTCTGCGCCATCTTGGCATAGACCTCGTTCTGCATAGCGAGGGTCTCGTTGAAAGCCTGTGTGAAGGCACCGTGCACGTTGGGGGTCGATGACTCGACCGCGCCGTGCATCAAAAGATCGCACTCTCCCTTGAGGTTGAGGAGCAGATTTTCCATAATTTCCTTTTCGTTCATAGTTAACCTCCTGTTTTTTTAGCCGAGCAGCGTGTAAAAGCGGCTGAACGCCTGCGAATGACGTGCCGAGATCTCGGATATGAAATTTTTCAGCTCGGGGTCGGATACTGCGTTTGCGGACTCGGTGCAGCACGCCTTGATCTGCTGCTCGTGACCGAGCGCGTCGTCGATATAGAGTAATTCTTTCGGTGACATATTTTTTACCTCTCCTTTTTGGGTTTGTAAAGTCATTTTTGCCTCAGGGAATGAGGTTTATTCGGGGGAGGGAAAATTTAGAGTGCAGAGTGCACGAAAGGGAGGATATGATATAGCAATAAGTCACCAACAATGGAAGAAAAAGGAACGAAAACCCTCGATTTTGTGCAAAATCGTGAAAAAGTGTGCGTTTATAGTTAAAAATCACTTGCAATAAGACGAAAAATTTGCTACAATATGAAATAGTAAAAGTAAAATCTGTTTTTCGGAGGGAAACCGATATGAAAAAAGAATTCAAAAGTTTACTTGCGTTTGTGCTTTGTCTATGTATGATCGCGGGCGCGCTTGCGGCTTGTACTCCTGTCTCGCAGAACGGCGACGAGACCACGGGCACGAACGAGACCACGGGCACGAACGAGACCACGGGTACGGACGAGACCACGGGTACGAACGAGACCACGGGCACGGACGAGACCACGGGTACGGACGAGACCACGGGTACGGACGAGACCACGGGCACGGACGAGACCACG
>SVRA01000088.1 GCA_015065075.1 Oscillospiraceae bacterium | reverse complement strand
AACCGCTTTAGCGGTAGCTTGAGTCCGCTTGCGGTTGGCAGATCTTTCGGTGGGCTTTCAGCCCTGCCAGTAATATGCCCTTATAGGGCTGAGCAAGCCACCGGCTTAGCCGGTGGTTATGACTAGGCTCAAAAAAGACTTGAAATGTTGTGACACATTTAAACTTAAACGCTTGACATATTTATACGATTATGTTAAAATTAACTTGTACGGATGCAAATTTATAAAAGAGGACGAACATTATGTTAGAAGCCGTAGCCAACACATTGGGCATAACAACAGACAGCAATCATTCTGTCCTCTTTTCGTATGCCTATAAAAACGTAACTATTAAGTCATTCGCAAAGCGTGAAAGCGTATTTTGCGGGTGGCTTTTTGCGTTATTCAAACGGACGATGACGGTAGGTGGATAGATGCCACGTAAAATCAGTTTCCAAAAGATTTGAAATAAAAATAAGGGAGATATACTATGAAAACCAAATTAGGAACAAGGCTATTAAGCATTATTTTTTGCGTATGTATGCTGATACCGACGCTTGCAGCCTGCGCAAAAAAGGACAAGAACAAGGACGGCAAGCAACTCTCTTGGGAAATAACCGAAGATCAGGTCATTCCTTTGGAGATGGAAATTCAGAACGGGGAAGGCAGTACCTCGCTTGTGCTTACATACAGCGAGGATGTATTTTCGTCCATAAGAAATGAGCAGATCAAGCTGACGGTTTATCAAAAAGCAATGCCTTCAATGGAAGAAGCACTTGGAGGAACGGCGGATGAATCCATCACCGAAAGAACACCTACCGACTTCACGGCAAGTGTGACGAACGCGAAGCAGCTTACGATTACCGTTCCCAACGCCGAAAACGATTGGGGCTATCTCGTAACCGTTCACTCGTCGGCTATCAGATCCGGCAAGTTTGGTGAAGCTTTTGGATTTAAGACCGAGGTCATTGAGGACTTTGTTTCTTATTCCGCAAGCATTTCGGGCGAGTATGCAACGGGTGACGTTAATCCCGTTATCACCGTAACACTTGAAAATACCGTTGCGGCGGCAGGCTTGACTAAAGAAATGATTACCCTCACGGGCTTGTTTGAGGGGCTTGAAATCACGAGCGTGTCGGGCAGCGAAAGCACCATCACTATCGTTACAAGCGGTACGATTGCGGCTGCAACGCCTTTCTTTGCAGGCGTTGAGCTTGCAGAGGGCGCAACCAATTCGGGAATTGCGCTTTCGGTAGATTGCAATATCGCTTACCGGTCTGCCTATGTAAAGCAGGATAGCTTTGCGCTTGCAAGCGGTATTCTTACCTTTGACGCAGTAATTGCAAATGATACAGTAACTCTTGCGGTAAACGATACGCTGACCGTAGACGGCATCACCTATACGGTGAAGGCGGTGTCCGAGGATAAGACCACGGTCACCTTCGGTGTTACGACCGCTGCAGCAGACCTTGACTCGGCTATCGCAGAGCTGGGTACAAAGAGCCTTGAGATCCCCGGTAACAAAATGGCGTCGGGTAACGCGCAAGCGTTGTCGGTCTACGCCATTGACGCAAGTGTCGGCACGGTGGTTGACTATATCGAAGCCGCCGATACGGCAGACACCTATTCCGCCACAGCGATCCTCTACGTGAAGAACGGCAAGTGGAGCGGCTCGCTGACTGCCTCCGACGTTAACCTCGGAGGTGATTTTGACGGTGCGACCGTTACCTCTGTCACCAAAAACGGCGACGTTTATGAGATCGCATTCACCTTTACAAAGGAAGGGCTTGACCTTGATGACCTTTCCTTGAACGGCTATGCATCCGTTTCCGCAGGCAAGGTGAATAACGCTTGGGGTACTGCTCTTGCCGAAACCGATGCGGAATTGACCTACGTGACAGGTCTTGACCGTGGCGAAAATTGGGATGCAATTAAAGCATTTGTTACTGATCATAAGAGCACCTTTAAAACGATCGGCACGGTCGGTAGTGCCGTAGGCGGTGTCGCAAGTGCGGCAGGCGGTGTCGTTACCGTTCTCGAGATGGTAGGCGTTCTTGAGTCCACCGATGCTAAGCTTGACAAGATATCAAAGCAGATCGAACGCGTTCAGGACGCTATCGACAGGATGAACGAAAAGCTCAACAGAATGGAAAGCACGTTGATAAACGATTCTGCTGCTAATCTGTCGGCTACCGATAAAAATATCTATCTTACTTTAAGCGGAAACTGGAGTAATTTTGTCAGCTCCCAGGTATATGGGCTGACGAACGTGATATCCGAATATAAGTCTAAATACAATGAGTTTTTGCTCTCCTGGATATTCAACGCTGATAACGAGGACGGCATGATAACCGTTTACATTGACGCCGACGGAAACGTGACTTTGCCACATCCCCAAAAAGATAATTACTCGATCGACGGCAAAAAGATCGTCTCTGTCATCGAGTGCCGTTTGAACGCGCCACTTGACGATATTGAGCAAAAGATCATGGAAAACAACGGACGTTTGTATAACGGTTATTGGGAAGAGGTTACGTCCGGTCCCGGGGATTTCCTTAAGGCACAAATGAAGGGTCAGAATACGTACAAAGAGGTCCTTTCCATCGTTTATAATTCTGCCAGAGAGTTTAATCCGAGAGATTACGTGTTAAAGGATGACATGATAGTTACTACAGACGGAAAAATCGCTTTTGACCAAAAAACGTATAACTTCTGGATTCACTTGTGGGGCGAAGGCGGTGCCTCGGAATACGGTCTGTGGAATAACAATATTTTGCTCTTCGGAACCAAGAAAACAGAGGCTGTGTCTAAGGTCTACAATAAATTGGGCGAAGTGAACTATTGGTATAACGATGCGAAAGTAGCCGAGATGTCCAACGGAAATAAAAAGGAATGGAAAAGAGATATATCCCCGGTAGACGCAAACGGAAATGCGATCACCTCGCTTAGCGACAAACAATTCTTCTCTGCGGTGCAACTTGAGGCGGCAAAATGGGCGCTTGATCAGGTGGGCGCGATCAACATTCTGAATGCTTATACCAATTTCTGTAACATGTTGGCGGGTTATGGAGCAAGCGTATCCCTTAAGCCCCTGGACAACTACCGTATGATGCTTGAAACGTTCTATAATTTTTATAAAGAAACCACGGACGACATAAATATCACCGTTGCGTGGTTGGGCGGCATTTTGATAGAAGCCTCGGGCGTGGCCACCATCGCATATAGCTTTACACCGTCAGCCCAGCAGGACCTTGTCTTAAATGCGTACGGTCGTGTTGTGGATATCCTCGTGAATTTTGAGTCTGATTCCAAGGATGATAATTATTCTTTCGTAGCGAACTCGGTCATTAAACCGCAAAAGGTGATTACGGTAGATATGCCCGAAAGTACGCATCTCATGACCCCCGAGCTTAAAGCAGAATGCGATCAGCTGTATAATCAGTGGTTAAATAACAAAAGCGATGATAACTTTAGGAAATTGGACAAAAAGTGGGAAGTGGTTTACGGAAATGACCATACGAAACTTCTGCCGAAAAACAAGGTGAGCGCCACGAATATCCTGCTGATGGTAGATCGCTATAAGCGTCTTTACGCGGCAAATGCTACCACTGCGACGAGCTTTGCGGAGTATCTGGTCTCGCTCGGCATTATGGATGCAAATGAGGTAGTGTCAGACGGAAAAATAAAGGATTTCCGTATCCTGACAGACGTTACCGAGTACCAAAAATCGTTTTCAAAAAATAACAGTGTGACATTGCCTGTGGATGGTGTCACAAAAAGCACATGGGTCAAGGTGGGAGATAAGATCAAGGTCGGAAAAAACGGTAAATTTACCGAAAAATACTTCAAAAACCCTACACAGATCTGCGCCAACATGATCGACGTGAACGGAACCCTTTTGCCGAATACCACAATCGCGACAACCTGCTACTATGATGAAAGACATTCATATTGGCGTACCGATGAGATCTGGGTCCTCAGAGATAAATACAAGGGATTGATATACATGCTCGTGACTAACTGACGGTATTTCGTTAAATTTCCGGCGCTTTCCGTAATGAACGTTGTTTGAAAAATAAAAAATTCTATCGAAAATATCTTGTTTTGCCTGTTATGCAAACATCATAGGAATTGGAGGACACAAGATGAAAAAAATAGCTTGTAGCATGCTGTGTTTGTTACTTGTCTGCGTGCTTCTTGTGTCTTGCGCGGAACACGCGTCGCCCGATACGGGAAGCACAGTGGCGGAAACACCAAGCGACAGTACACAGCCGAATAATCCGCCGCCTGAAAAAAATTACGAGGACGGCACCTATACCTTGATGATATATCTGTGCGGCAGTAACCTTGAAAGCAGATCGGGTTCGGCAACGAAAAACATTGCCGAGATGCTGACGGCACAAATACCCGAAAACTCCAAGGTCGTCATTCAGACGGGCGGCTCAAAAAAGTGGCGCGATTACGGCATATCGGCAGAACACAGCAACCGTTACGAATTGAGAAACGGCGAGCTTGTGCTGATCGAACAAAACATGAATGTCAATATGGGACTTTCCTCATCCCTTGAAGCGTTTTTGCTTTGGGGTGAGGAAAACTACCCCGCCGAGCGTCGAAGCGTGATTCTTTGGGATCACGGCGGCGGCAGTATGAAGGGCGTTTGCAACGACGAGCAGTTTTACAACGATGCACTCACTCTCCCAGAAATGCGATCCGCATTTGCCAAAGCTTATGAGGCAAGCGGAAGAAAGTATGAATTCGTGGGCTTTGATGCCTGCCTCATGGCGACCTACGATATGGCTTGCGTGCTTGAACCGTACGCCAATTATATGATCGCCTCCGAAGAGCTTGAGCCTTCAAGCGGATGGGATTATCAAACGCTCATATCGCGCTTGGGTGCAGACAGCTTTTACACCGACGTGCTGAACGCCTACGCCGAAAAGCAGTCCGCAAAGGCGACCTACACGCTGTCGGCTATTGACCTTTCCAAGATGGTAAAAGCGGACGACGTGGTTGCCGTGATTACACAGCAAATACACTATAATGTGGGATGCGTTGGTAAAGCCTTGTCCGAGGGCAAGGAGTTTGGCTCAAAAGGCACAGGCGGCAGCGGTAGCAACCTTTTTGACCTCGGATTAATGGCAGAAGCCTTTGAAATCGAGTACAATTTTGACGGCTTTATCACAACCGTCAACGGCACGGCTCACGAGGATGCAACGGGAATGAGCCTCTATTTCCCGACAGAGCAAGAGACGCTGATCGAGGAATACCGCGCTATCTGCCAAAATGAACTCTATATGCAGTTCTTGGTCGATTACTTCAATTATAGACCGTTAGATCCGATTGTGTTTGATAATAGCGGATACAATAACAACGGTTGTCTGTCCTTTACTCTGACGGAGTTTTCTCAAAAATACGTGCAATCGGTTGGCTACGAGTTACATAGCTTTGCAGGTAGCGAGGAAACGCAAAAGCTCTATTGTGTAGGCACGGATAACGATATATCCTACGAAAACGGCGTTTATACCGTTAACTTTGAAGGAAATTGGATTTTCGTGAACGATATTCTTCTTCATACGAACATATATGAAGCGAAGGAATCACACGAAGTTTTCTCGGCTATCGTGAAAATAGACGGTGAAATTTGCCAACTTCTATTCACCTATTTCAAGCCAACGCGAACCATCACGATTGAGGGATATGTGATAGAGGGCGACCTCACCTCCCGTGTACACGAATTGACCGAGGGAACGAAAATTACGGTTATATACGAAGATCCCGTCCCCGAAGATGGTCAACTCTACTACGAGGAAGGAACGCTGATATGGGGTGAGGACGTGGAATTTTCCATTAAAAAGGTTGACGTGGGATACTATCAGTACATCCCGTATGTCATTGATATTTACGGAAACGTTCACTATGGAATGACCGCCATTGTATATTTCGATGGTGAGAAAAGTATAATGGATGATATATCCGCGGGATAAGATAAAGCGGTGGGCTAAAGCTCACCGCTCTTCTTGTATAACGAAAACCCCGCCATAGTGGCGGGGTTCAATAGAGGTTAACCGATGAGAAGAAATCCTCCAAATATGCTATAATTAGTACGACCTGCCAGTCAAAACTAAAAAACATATTTGGAGGATT
>SVRA01000087.1 GCA_015065075.1 Oscillospiraceae bacterium | reverse complement strand
TAGTATCCCTCAGCCCCGGACTTATTGCAACCGATATGGGTAACCTTGAAAAAGAGGACGGCGGAATGCTTATTCCTTTCTCCGCGGAATCGAGAATGGGTAAGCCCGAGGAGCTTGGATTTGCACTTGCAACTGTTGCTGATGAGCGCAACGGATACCTTGCAGGCGTTGACGTTCTTTGCGACGGCGGAAGCACTAACGGTATGAAGGAATTTAAAAAATCCAAGAAGAAATAATTCCAAATTACAATAGCAAGATGATAAAAATATTGGACACATCACGAACGGAAATACGGTTGTGGTGTGTCCATTTTTTTATGAAAGTTTTTGCGGAGCTTTTTTCAAAAAGCGACTAATCGCGTCCCCGCGTCCTTTTTACTTGCTCGCTTCTTCGATAGCAACAGCAACAGCAACAGTCATACCAACCATGGGGTTGTTACCTGCGCCGATGAGACCCATCATCTCAACGTGAGCGGGAACGGAGGAGGAGCCTGCAAACTGAGCGTCAGAGTGCATTCTTCCCATAGTATCGGTCATACCGTAGCTGGAGGGGCCTGCTGCCATGTTATCGGGGTGGAGGGTTCTACCCGTACCGCCGCCCGATGCAACGGAGAAGTAGCCTACGCCGTTCTCCTGGCACCACTTCTTATAGGTTCCTGCAACGGGGTGCTGGAATCTGGTGGGGTTGGTGGAGTTACCGGTGATAGAAACGCCTACGTTCTCGAGCTTCATGATTGCAACGCCCTCGGGAACGTTGTCGGAGCCGTAGCACTTAACGTCAGCTCTGGGACCCTTGGAGAAGGGAACCTCACGAACAACGGTTACTTCCTCGGTGTAGGGATCGAACTTGGTCTCTACGTAGGTGAAGCCGTTGATTCTGGAGATGATGTAAGCTGCGTCCTTGCCGAGACCGTTAAGGATAACGCGGAGGGGCTTTACTCTTACCTTGTTAGCGTTGAGAGCGATCTTGATTGCGCCCTCTGCTGCTGCGAAGGACTCGTGACCTGCTAAGAAGCAGAAGCACTCGGTCTCCTCGGAGAGAAGCATCTTGCCGAGGTTTCCGTGGCCGAGACCGACCTTACGGTTTTCAGCAACGCTTCCGGGGATACAGAACGCCTGAAGACCAATACCGATAGCGGCAGCAGCCTCGTTTGCCTTCTTGCAGCCCTTCTTGATTGCGATAGCAGCGCCTACTACGTATGCCCACTTTGCGTTCTCAAAGCAGATAGGCTGGGTCTCTTCAACGATCTTATAGGGATCGATGCCGTAGCTGTCGCAGATGTCCTTGCACTCGTCGATGGAGTTGATTCCGTATTCTTTAAGCGCGGCGAGAATTTTCGCTTCGCGTCTTTCGTAACCTTCAAATTTTGCCATTATACATTACCTCCTTTGATTATTCCTTACGGGGGTCAATGTACTTTGCAGCATCATTGAATCTACCGTATGTACCTTTAGCCTTTTCGTATGCCTCGTTGGGCTCGATGCCCTTCTTGATCATATCGGTCATCTTACCGAGAGATACGAACTCGTAGCCGATTACTTCGTTGTTTTCGTCAAGTGCCATTCTGGTGCAGTAGCCCTCGGTCATCTCGAGGTAACGGACACCCTTTTCCTTGGTTCCGTACATTGTACCTACCATGCTGCGCTCGCCCTTACCGAGATCCTCCATGCCTGCGCCGATAACGAGACCGCCCTCGGAGAATGCGGACTGGCTTCTGCCGTATACGATCTGGAGGAAGAGCTCTCTCATTGCGGTGTTGATAGCATCGCAAACAAGGTCGGTGTTGAGAGCCTCAAGAATGGTTTTGCCGGGAAGGATCTCAGCAGCCATTGCTGCGGAGTGGGTCATACCCGAGCAGCCGATGGTCTCTACAAGTGCTTCCTCGATGATACCGTTCTTAACGTTGAGGGAGAGCTTGCAGGCACCTTGCTGAGGTGCACACCAGCCTACACCGTGGGTGTATGCCGAAATGTCGGAAATCTGTTTTGCCTGGATCCACTTGCCCTCTTCGGGAAGGGGAGCAGGACCGTGGTCGCAGCCCTTTTTAACTACGCACATGTGCTGAACCTCAAGGCTCTGTGCGTAAGGGAATTCGCTTACGTTGCTCATTGTTTTTATCTCCTTTAAAATTTTTTATTAGTTAGTGTATAAAACGATTTTTGCGCTTTCTCGAGAGAAAGCTTGGCAAAGAGCTTCCGAAAATTTTTGGTGCTCTTGTGGTGATGCAGAATTTTTTGCAAGCAAAAAATTCCTCACTGTCGATTATTTTTGGAAGGGTGTTGAAGACAACCCATAAAGCATAACCGGGAAGTTTTGCAATTATTTGTTAGAGAGAATCTCGTCGATAAGCGGGCTTATCGCTTCGACGTAAAGCTTTGCGATAAATTCCGCGCCGGTTTCGTTGGGGTGGACACCGTCTCTTGTAAAATAGTGCTCGGTTCCGTAATTTTCATCGGCGTGTATGATCTCGTCGAGTCTGATATAAGCATCGGCGTATTTTTCGGCGAGGGAATCGACGATCGGGATCACTCTGTCCACGTCGGGTCTCATAAATGCCTGATCATTACCCTCGGTGAAGGGCTGAAGCATGAGAAGCTTTGCGTTGGTCGATTCTTTTACAACGTCAAGGATGCATCTGTAGTTCAGCGCGATCTGCTCGTCTCTGGTGGGAACGAATTCGTACTCGTAACGGTGCCAGATGTCGTTGATTCCGATGAGGATGGATATGATGTCGGGCTTGATCTCGATGCAATCGGGGGTGATGCGGTCGAAAAGCTGATCTGTGCGGTTGCCGCTGAGTCCGAGGTTGACGAATTCAAAATCAACTTCGGGGTAGGCTTCCTTAAGCATTTCGGATGCGTGGAGGGCGTAGCCGAGGCCGAGATTGTGGTAGTCGCTACGGTCTCTGTCTGCGTCGGTTATGCTGTCGCCTTGGAAAAGTAATTTTATCTTTTTCATCGGTTGTTCTCTCAAAGGAGTATTTCTCCGTAGACCTCGCCGAAGGCGCAAGCAGCGTTGCACTCGTCGGTATCGATGTGCATTGCGAATGCGTACGCATCGGAAACACGGCAGACTACGTCGTCAAAAATGGTGGTTCTGTCGCTATCGATCTTTACCTTTACGATCTGCTTGTCGGAGATGCCCATTTCGTTTGCGGTTGCGGTATCGAAGTGGATGTGTCTCTTTGCGATGATGCAGCCCTCTGCGATCTCGATCTCGCCTGCGGGACCTACCATTTTGATGCCGGGAGTGCCTGCTACGTCGCCCGACTCGCGTACGGGAACGCTCTTAAGTCCGAGAACTCTTGCATCGGTGTAGGAAAGCTCAACCTGATCTGCCTTTCTCGTAGGGCCGAGAACGCTGACCATAAGCTCGCCCTTAGGGCCTACGAGCTTGATCTTTTCGTTTGCAGCGGCAAACTGATCGGGCTGGGAGAGCATTTTCTTGGGCTCAAGCTTTGCTCCTTCGCCGTAGAGGACAGCCACTGTCGCGTCGGTCAGGTGGATGTGTCTTGCGGACGTTTCAACAAGGACTTTCTTTTCCATAGTTGTTACCTCACTTATTTAATTTGATTTTTATTACCGGTTGGGGTCATAAATCCCCATTCTCATTTATTTTATCACATTTTACGCCATTTGTAAAGATGATTTTTAAACAAATCGGTAGGATTATCGAAAAAATTTATTGGCAATACTAATAACAAGCGGATTTTGGATAAAGGGGCGGCGCTTGGGTGTCGCCTGTGCAAAAAACGGCGGGAGCAAGCCCCGCCTACGTGTTTGAATTGAATTTTCATTATAAAGGGAGAGAATATGAAAAACAGAGAAGATAAAAGAACAAATGAGAATGACGGCGAAAACGAGGAGATAAACGAGCGCAAGCTGACCGAGCAGGATCTGATCGGGGAGAGCGGCGGCGTGGTGGCGAAAAATAGCGAGCACACCATTCACTGTCTTTCGATAATCGGGCAGATCGAGGGGCACTATATTCTGCCCGACGGTCAGAAGGCGACGAAATACGAGCACATACTGCCCACACTCGTTTCTATCGAGCAGGACGAGGAGATCGACGGTGTTCTGATACTTGTCAACACGATGGGCGGCGACGTTGAGGCGGGGCTTGCGATAGCCGAGGTCATAGCGTCGATGCGAAAGCCGACGGTCTCGGTCGTGCTTGGGGGAGGGCACTCGATAGGTGTGCCCTTGGCGGTGTCGGGAAAGAGGTCGTTTATCGTGCCGAGCGCGACGATGACTATTCATCCCGTGAGGATCAACGGTCTTGTCGTCGGTGTGCCGCAGACCTTTACCTACTTCAACGAGATGCAGAAGCGGATAATCAATTTCATCTGCGCTCACAGCCGCGCAGACAAGGAAAAGCTTTACGAGCTGATGATGCGTCCCGATATGATGGCGACCGACGTGGGCTCGATCATTGAGGGCAGGGAGGCGGTCGAATACGGTATTATCGATGAGGTCGGCGGTCTTGACAGGGCGCTTGAGGCGCTTCGGGAGATGATTGAGGGGAAGTAGAGATGTGGTGAGGGGAGAGCTTTTTGAAAAAAGCTCTCCCCTCACCACACCCCTCCTCTTTCAAAAACCTTCAACAAGGAAGATTAGGAGGGGGATTTATAGAAGGTGAAATAAAATTTTTACACGTGTGACATTGTGGGTTCTGAGATCGTTTCCTCGGGTATGGACCGGGCAGGTCGGTGCTTTTTGCGGGTTGCCGCGCTGTAGATGAGGTAAAATGCCGTGATGTAGATATAAAAAAGAAGCACGACGAGGATAGGGTAGGCGATCGCGTTTCCGCCGACGAGGTTATAGATCATGTCGTAGGGCGTGCCGTCGCCGCGCATAAGGAACATATAGTTGTAGTCGAGTGCGTGATTTGCGCCGTATGCGGCTACGCAGAACGCGGAGAGAATGGCGAAGCAGAATGGGATATTGCGCTTTTTCATGCTTGCCATGCCCGAGATGACTATGTAGAGGGAGGAGAATCCTGCGATCGTGTGGGTGATTCCTGAGATCACGTTGTCAAAGCAGAGGACGGGGTAGCAGGCATAGTTTTGTCCTGCACCGTAGGTGCCTGCAAGCGCTCCGAGTATTCCGAAGATGAACACGAAATCGAGGGAGACCTCCTTGAGCCGTCCTTTAGAGAAGGCGGCAAGGGGAATTGTGATAAGCTGGATGCTGCAAAGGAAGAGGGGCAGGTCATACAGCCAAGCCATAGGGTCCTTGCCTCTTATGCAGAACAGAACTATTTTGAAAAGCTCGAGAGAGTCTATGAGGAGTGCTGCGACTATGAGGGTACGGTTTTTGCGCTTGAGGTCGCGGTTTTTGTTATGCAGACCGATAATTGTCGCAAGTGCGATCATTATTACAACAAGCGAGGAGACGAATGCGAGGTGCTGCCACGACATATAGCCCTCGGGCTCGCGCGCATATCCGCCGAAGCCGAAAAATTCCTTTAAAATGCTCATTTGGAGACCTCCCTTTGTGGTTGTCAAGTAAAATTGTATCATAATTTTGGGAGGATTGTCGATTTTTGGCGGAGATTTAAGAATTTTTAAGAAATTGGCAGTATCGCTTTCTCAAAGCAGAAAAGAGCCGATGGATGAATCCATTTGATAGCGAAGTACGGGACTTAGAACCTTTGCACAAGCCTGCGGCTTGGCGACGGATTTAAGTGAGACCGTCCCCCGAAGCAGAAAAGAGCCGATGGATTCATCCATCGGCTCTTTTCTGGTGCGAGAAACGGGACTTGAACCCGTACGGTGTAAACCACACGCCCCTCAAACGTGCGCGTCTGCCAGTTCCGCCACTCTCGCATATAAAACACCTTTATTTTATTACTCGAAGAAGGTCTCCGAGGAGCACTGAGCGCTCGAATCGCTGTCACTTTTGGACAACATTGGTATTATACATCAAAACTTTTGATTTGTCAACCCCTTTTTTGAAAAAATTTATTTTTTTGTTTTGTAGAGATCTTGAAACATACATTTCGGGTTAAAAAACATTAAAACAAGTGAAAATGATTAAATTTCGTTCATGTACAGTTAAATTTAAGTTGCAGGGCTCTTTTATTTTTACTATAATGTAGTTAGTAGACGGAGCTTGTCCTCGGTCTGACTTAAATTATTCAACAACGGAGGGATATCATGTTTTTTGACGAGATTGTTCACGGAACACAGTATTACCGATCGCCTACGCCTCTGCCCGAGGAATGGGAGGGCGATATTGATCGCATGGGCGACTTCAATCTGGACACCT
>SVRA01000007.1 GCA_015065075.1 Oscillospiraceae bacterium | reverse complement strand
ACTGTATCGTTCCTTACGTTCGCGGTCGCGAGAGAAGCCGTCGACCCGAGGACATAATTGCCGAAGTGAAGGGCTTGGTTGAAGCAGGATACAAGGATATAACACTGCTCGGTCAGAACGTCAACAGTTACGGCAAGGATGCGAGGAGCGACGACGGCGAGATTTACGATTTTGCCGATCTGCTTGCAGACATTGACAAGATCGAGGGCGATTATCATATCCGATTTATGACGAGTCACCCGAAGGACGCGTCGGAAAAGCTTATCGACGTTATCGCATCCTCAAAGCACGTGGCGCATCAGTTCCATCTGCCGATGCAGTCGGGAAGCGACCGCATTCTCAAGGCGATGAACCGCCACTACGACACAGAAAAATATCTTCGCACGGTTGATTATCTTCGGGAAAAGGTGCCCGACGTTACGATATCGTCGGATATTATTGTCGGATTCCCGGGCGAGAGCGATGAGGATTTCGAGGCGACGCTTGAAATGCTCCGCAAGGTCAGATTCGATATGACCTACTCCTTTATTTACTCGCCGAGAAAGGACACGCCTGCGGCGGCGATGGAGTGTCAGATCCCCGACGCTATCAAGGGTGAGCGAATGAATCGCTTGCTTGAAACCCAGAACGAGATCGCGCTTGAGAAGAACAAGCCGCTTGAAAATAAGATATTAAGAGTTCTTTGCGACGGAAAGAGCAAAAACAACGAAAACGTGTATTCGGGTCGTACGGAGGGCAACAAGATAGTGCTTTTCGACGGAAATGAGAGTGACACGGGCAAATTCGTTGATATTTTGATCACCCGAGCGGAGACATTTGCGCTTTACGGCGAAAAAGTAGAAAAATAACGGAAGGAATTAAGAAAATGAGCATATACGCACTTGCTGCCGAACTTGGCAAAGCAATCAAAGCGGACGAGAGAATGATCCGCATGGAAAAAGCCAAGGAGGCATACGAAAAAAGCGAGAAGATCAACAATCTTATGATGGAATACGGTATTCAGCAGCAGGCTCTTACCACTATGGGTGATTCTGCCGACATTGATACCGATGCACTTACAAGAATTCAGGACAGGATCGACGAAATTTACGCGATGATCACAACCGATCCGCTTTTCGTTGAGCTTGACGCTTCGCAGAACGAGGTCAACGAGCTTATGGAGACTGTGAATAACACGATCATGTTCAACGCGACGGGGAAGACACCCTGCACTCACGACTGCTCCACCTGCGGCGGCTGCCACTAATCAGAACGCTAATTTTTCCAAATACTGCGTTGTTGCTCAAAAGCGGCTCGACTTACGTATAAGTAAGCCTTCGCCTTGCTTTTTCCGCTACGCCTTGTCTTTGAAAAAATTATTCGTCCTGCTCCTTTCTACGGGAGAAAAATGAAAAGTAAAAAATAAAGCGAGGAAACCGCTATGACTCCGATGATGGAGCAATATTTTGAGATAAAAAATCAATACAAGGACTACCTGCTTTTTTACCGTCTCGGTGACTTTTACGAGATGTTTTTTGACGATGCTATCGTCGCATCCCGAGCTCTCGGGCTGACCCTGACCGGCAGAGACTGCGGTGAGGCAGAGCGCGCGCCGATGTGCGGTGTTCCGTTTCATTCGGTCGACACCTATATCGGCGAGCTTATAAAGCAGGGCTTTAAGATCGCTATCTGCGAGCAGATGGAGGATCCCGCACAGGCGAAGGGAATAGTAAGGCGCGACGTTATACGCGTTATTACTCCCGGCACGCTGATTGAGTCGGATCTGCTTCCCGACAAGAAAAACAACTATCTTTGCTCGCTTTACATGGGCGAGTTTGAATACGGAGTTTGCTTCTGCGATATTTCTACCGCGGAGATCTACGCTACCTCGTTTTCGGGCACGAATATGGATTCGAGGCTTCTCAACGAGCTCGGAACGTATATGCCTGCGGAGATCATTTCTAATCTCGGTGCATCAAAATTCAAGGAGACTGCCGAGTTTATTAAGAATCGCATAGGCGCGATGCTTAATGACAATCAACCCTTCAGATTTGAGCTTGACGCTTGTCTTGACAGAGTAAAGGTTCAGTTTGAGGAGACCTTGCGAGAGGGAGATCTTGACGACAGAGCGCTCGTTTGCGCGGTCGGCGCGATGCTTGATTACGTCCGTGACACGCAGAAGAAGGACGTTGGATATATTAATAAGCTCAATATTTATTCCGACGGTCAGTATCTTGATGGACGTTAACACGCGCAGAAATCTCGAGCTTGTAGAGTCTATGAGAGCGAAGGAAAAGAAGGGAACGCTTCTTTGGGTGCTCGACAAGACCCGCTCGTCGCTTGGAGCGCGCTTGCTTCGCAAATGGGTGGAGCATCCGTTGATCAACGCATCTGCGATCGTCAAAAGGCAAAATGCGGTCGAGGAGCTTTACAACAGCTTTATGCTTCGTGAGCAGATAAGCGAGCTGCTTGATAACGTGCTCGATCTTGAGAGACTTATAACCAAGATAGTCTACGGCTCGGCAAACGGAAAGGATCTTCGCGCCGTTGCCAATACGATCCGAATACTTCCCGAGCTTAAGGCGCTCATATCCTCGTGCACGTCGGACGAGATGCGCAGAATATACGGAGAGCTTGACACTCTTGAGGATATCTGCTCACTTATCGACCGCGCGATCAAAGAGGACGCGCCTTTCTCGGTCCGCGAGGGTGGGATCATCAGTGACGGATACAACGAGAGAGTCGATGAGCTCCGCGCGATCGTTGAAAACGGAGATGAGTGGAAGGAGCAGATAGCCGAGCGCGAGCGCGAGGAGACGGGAATCAAAAACCTCAAGGTCGGATACAATAAGGTGTTTGGCTTCTACATAGAGGTCACACGCTCTCAATACGAACTCGTTCCCGACAGATACATCCGCAAGCAGACGCTTGCAAATTGCGAAAGATATATTACCGAGGAGCTCAAGGAGATGGAGGCAAAGGTGCTTGGCGCTTCCGAGAAGCTCTGCTCACTTGAATACGAGCTTTTCTGCGACGTTCGTGCGACGGTTGCCGACAACAGTGTGCGTATTCAGAAGGTTGCGGCTCTTATCGCCGAGACCGACGTTTATTACAGTCTTGCGACCGTTGCTGCGAAGAACAGATATGTTCGTCCCGAGGTGAATTCCTTGGATGATATCGTTATTAAGGACGGACGACATCCCGTGGTCGAGCAGTTCGTTAAGGATTCGTATTTCGTTCCCAACGACACTAAGCTCAATATTACCACCGACCGCTTGCTGCTTATTACCGGTCCTAATATGGCGGGTAAGTCGACTTATATGAGGCAGGTTGCTATTATCGTTCTGATGGCGCAGATGGGATCGTTTGTTCCCGCTGCTGAGGCGACTGTGGGTATTACTGATAAGATCTTTACCCGTGTGGGAGCGTCTGACGATCTTGCATCGGGTCAGTCGACCTTTATGCTCGAGATGAACGAGGTGGCATACATACTTAAGAACGCGACGAGAAAGAGTCTTATTATTTACGATGAGGTCGGACGCGGTACGTCGACCTTTGACGGAATGAGCATCGCACGAGCGATCGTTGAATACACGGCAAGCCGTAAGATCGGCGCAAAGACGCTTTTCGCAACTCACTATCACGAGCTGACGTCGATGGAGAAGGAATTTGACGGCATCGTCAACTACAACGTCGCCGCAAAAAAGCGCGGAGACAGTATTACCTTCCTTCGTAAGATAGTCCGCGGCTCGACCGACGACAGCTACGGTATCGAGGTCGCAAAGCTTGCGGGATTGCCGAATGAGGTTATAAAGCGCGCCAAGGAGGTGCTTGCCACCGTTGAGGAAAGCGCGAAGAATATCAAGCTCACCGACAGAGAGGAAAAGACCGTTGAAAAGGACGATACGCTTATCACCTTTGACGATTGCTTGTCCGATCAGGTTATTGCGGAGATCAAAAACACCGACGTGAACACGCTTTCGCCTTACGAGTGTATGTCTTTGATCTTTGATTGGAAAAAGAGACTCGGTTGAGCGGTTTTGAAATAAATTTTGAAAGGAGGCGGACATAAATGGGAGTTATTAACGTATTATCCTTTGAGGTTGCCAACCTTATCGCCGCGGGCGAGGTCGTTGACAGACCTGCTTCGGCTATCAAGGAAATGATCGAAAATTCAATAGACGCAGGTGCGAAGCACATTACCGTTGAGATACAAAACGGCGGAATTACGTTTATGCGAATATCCGACGACGGATGCGGAATGGATCCGACCGATCTGCCTCTTGCGATCAAGCGACACGCGACGAGTAAGATCAAGAACGCGGAGGACCTTGACGGCATATGCACTCTCGGATTCAGAGGGGAGGCGCTGGCTGCTATTTCGGCGGTCTCCAAGCTTCGTATTATTTCAAAAACTCGTGGATCTACTATGGGCGCGGAGCTCGTTGTAGACTGCGGCGAGCAGATTTCGCTCAGTGAGCGCGGATGCTCCGACGGAACGACTATTATAGTTGAGGATCTTTTTGCTAACGTTCCCGCGCGCCGCAAGTTTTTGAAACGCGACGTGACCGAAACTACGGCGGTTTGCGCTAACGTTGAAAAAATTGCTCTGTCTCACCCCGAGATCGCCTTCAGGCTGATCACAGACGGTCAGATAAGGCTCGAAACCGCAGGCGACGGAAAGTTGTTCAGCGCTATATATGCCGTCTTCGGCAGGGATTTTGCTAATAGGTTGATCGAGGTTGACGGAGAGTTTGACGGTATTTCTGTCAAGGGCTTTGTCGGTCGCTCGGACAACGTAAAGAGCAACAGAAATTACGAGAATTTTTACATAAACAAGCGTTTTGTGAAAAGTAGGACTGCGAGCGCTGCTATCGAGCAGGCGTTCGTGTCGTACATGCCTTCAGAAAAGTTTCCCGTGTGCGTTTTGTTTATATCTCTCAATCCCGGGCGCGTGGACGTAAACGTTCACCCTGCGAAGCTTGAGGTGAAATTTTCAAACGAGAAGCCCGTTTTTGAGGCGATATATTATGCTGTCAGACAAGCGCTGGAGCAAAACACCGCGCGACCCGAGATCGAGATGACGAAGGGCGCGTCTGCGGGTGTCAGAATGTCGGATGCCTTTATACCCGTTGAGCGTGAGAGATCCTTGAAATCAAGGCAGATATCGATAGAAACACAGGGTGTGGTTAAGCCCAATGCGACCATTAATGGTTACTCTAAATCAAGTGTTACTGTTCAGGATTCGATTAAGCCGAGCGCTACTCAAGCTATTACGCATGAAGTAGCGGCTATAAAGAAGAGCGACAAGCCGACGTTTATGAAGATCACGGCAGAGCAGTACGTGCGCGAGATAATGCAGTACAACGATACGCCGCCAAGGGTTGAGCAAACTTCAACTTCTTCGCCCAAACCTGCGGATGATAACGTTAAAAGGGTAGTGGGTACTCACGACGCACCGACACCGCAGCCAAAGATAGATGTCGATGCCACCGCAAGCGTTACCGTAGAAGAGAAGCCAAGCCAAGCCCCTGAACCCGTAAAGATCGAATACCGAATCGTTGGCGAGGTCTTTAATTCCTACATATTGGTACAGTTGAGCGAAAAAATGCTGATAATAGATAAGCACGCCGCGCATGAGCGAATTATCTTTGAGCAACTCAAGAAAAATATGTATTCGCAAAAGGTGTCGTCGCAGCTTTTGATGCTTCCGATAGACATTATGCTTATGAGCGACGAGGTTTCGGTTATTGAAGAATACCGGGGCGAGCTTGAGGCTGTAGGATTTGAGTTTTCGTGCTCACGCAACACCGTATCGGTAACTGCTATTCCCGTCGGAATCGAGCAGGAAGCGGTAGGGGACATGTTTGCCGTTGTGGCTGACAGGATCAAAAACGGTACGGGTAAGGTTGAGCTGACGAGAAATATAATTTTCGAGAAGGCGCTTTATCAGGCATCGTGCAAGGCGGCTATAAAGGCGGGCAGGGAATACGCAAAGGGGCATGGTGAATGGCTGGTCGAGAAGCTTATGGAGCTGCCAGACATAACCTTCTGTCCTCACGGCAGACCCGTTGCGATGGAAATGTCTAAAAAGAATATCGACAGACAATTTGAAAGAACTTAAGCTTTGAGGATTTGCTCAACACAGCGATATAATGCGCCTTGTTATGAGTGAATGCGAGAGGTTACTTAATAAAAATACCGCGTCACTTTGTTTTGTGTCTGCGGGAAAAGGAGCAAAGTTATGTTTGAACTTTTAGCACAGGACGGCAGAGCGCGTAGAGGCGTTTTGCACACCGTACACGGCGATATACAAACTCCCGTGTTTATGAACGTCGGTACCTGCGCCGCTATCAAGGGCGGTGTTTCTACCGTCGAGCTCAACGACGAGCTTGACTGTCAGGTTGAGCTTTCCAACACCTATCACCTGCACATTCGTCCCGGTGATAAGCTTATTTACGAAATGGGCGGTCTTCACAAGTTTATGAATTGGAAAAAGCCGATTCTGACCGACTCGGGCGGATTCCAGGTCTTTTCTCTGGCCCAGCTTCGTAAAATTACCGAGGAGGGAGTTAGATTCCAGTCCCATATCGACGGTAAGAGAATATTTATGGGCCCCGAGGAGAGTATGCAGATACAGTCTAATCTCGCGTCGACCATTGCTATGGCGTTTGACGAGTGCATCGAGAATCCCGCGCCCTACAAATACGTAAGAAACTCTATTGACAGAACGACTCGTTGGCTCGAGCGCTGCCGCGTCGAGATGGATCGCCTCAATTCGCTTCCCGAGACCATAAACAAGCATCAGATGCTTTTCGGTATCAATCAGGGAGGGACTTACGAGGATCTTCGTATCGAGCATATGCAGAGAATTGCCGAGATCAACTGTGAGGGTTACGCTATCGGCGGTCTTGCGGTTGGTGAGGAGACAGAAGAGATGTACCGTATTATAAATGCGGTCGAGCCCTTTATGCCCAAGGACAAGCCGAGATACCTTATGGGTGTCGGTACGCCATGCAACATTCTTGAGGCGGTACACATGGGCGTTGACTTTTTCGATTGCGTAATGCCCTCAAGAAACGCCCGCCACGGCAATCTTTTCACTTGGGAGGGAAAGATGAATCTTC
This sequence comes from Oscillospiraceae bacterium, assembly GCA_015065075.1. GTDB lineage: Bacteria > Bacillota > Clostridia > Oscillospirales > CAG-272 > SVTX01. Next base: position 32,049 of record SVRA01000007.1, on the reverse strand, counting down.
TCAATGAAAAGTATGCCAAGGATCCAAGACCAATTTCCGAGTCCTGTGACTGTCCCGCTTGCCGCAATTACAGCCGATCCTATATAAGACATCTTATAAAGGCGAAGGAATCTCTTGGTATGAGACTTGCTGTTGCGCACAATCTCTATTTCTACAACAATCTGACGAAGAAGATAAGAGAGGCGCTTGACGGCGGTTATTTCGAGAGCTTCTATCAGAAATACCATATAGCGCTTGGTGAGCGAAACCCCGATTGATATGATAAAATACGCGATCTTTGATATGGACGGGACTCTTATTGACACGGAGCCGTTATATGAAAAGGCTTGGGTCGATATAGGAGAGAAATGGGGGCTTGACGGCATGGCGGAAAAATATCCGCTTATCGTTGGCAGAAGCATCGAATCTATATGCTCTATGATGAAGGAATGGTTTGGCGAGGACTTTGACGCGAGCGGATTTTTCGCGGAGCGGATGCAATGCTTCGTCGGACTTATCGAAAAAGAGATACCGCTCAAGGATGGGTGTATTGAGTTGCTTGAATTTTTGAAGCGGCAGGGCATACCGATGGCGATAGCGACTTCGACTCCCATGTACATCACAAGCAACAATATGCAAAAGACGGGAATAGGAAAATATATGGATGCGGTGGTTACCGCCGAGGCAGTTAAAAACGGCAAGCCCGAGCCTGATATTTTTCTTGAAGCCGCAAGACGAATCGGCGCAGATCCTTTATACACAGTCGTTTGCGAGGATTCGATAAACGGTATACGCGGAGCGCACAGAGCCGCCATGAAGCCGATAATGGTAGTTGACCGACTATCTCCGACCGAGGAGACTGACAGGTTGTGCTTTGCAACCTGCAAGGATCTTTTGGAGGTTAAGGAGCTCATAAAAAAAGAAAACAAATAAATTTAAATTCAATTTTTGGAGGATATTATTATGAAAAAACAAGGTGTATTTGGATTGGTAGCGGGAATCACGATGGGTGTCGCTGCGGCAGTCGCAGGCGGTCTTGCGGCCGCAAAGGTCGTTAAGGAGATCAGAAGCGATCTTGACCAGACCGACTTCGTTTCTCCCAACGGAGACAATATAGTTACCATCAAATACGGTGCGTCTGACTTTGCCAACGGTCTTACTCTGGTAAAAATACAGGCGTATACCGAAAATTCCGATGACAGCTGCGATTTTGCTCTGCTTGCAGGCAAGAATTCGGGTGCTTTCAGCTGCGAATGGAAGGACAACGAGCATTTCGAGCTCTTGGTCGGATCTAAAAAGCGCAAGCAGTGCTGCGACGTCGATTTTGAGGGCGAGGAGATCGTTATCAGCTACTATTTGAATAAAGAAGTTGATGAAGCTCCCGTGCAAGAGTGTGACGCGATAGCCGAGGAGATCGTTGAATAATGATCACTGTTATCGAATTATATAAAATTCGATAAATTTTAAAATTTGAAATTGAGGAGAATAAAAATGATTTCAAGAATTTTATTGGAGGACGTTCTTGCGGTGGCAATGTCTACCGGTGCAGATTTTGCAGAGATCTACTCCGAGAAAACGAGAAATAACGGAATCCGTTTTCTTGACGGCAAGATAGAAACGGTTAGTGACGATATGGTATCGGGTGTAGGTATTCGCGCGTTTATCGGAACGAGAACCGTTTACGCTACTACCACTGATTTTTCTCGCTCGGGTCTTATCCGTTGTGCAAGAGCAGTTGCGGATGCTCTCGGAGAGAGCAAGGCACCCGTCAGCATCAATCTGACCGAGAGAATTTTCCCGAATATTCATCCTGTTAAGGTTCTTCCCGGAAGCACTCCTATCAAGACGAGAATAGATATTCTTAAGGACGCTTGCTTCGCTGCCAAGGAGAAGGACGAAAAGATCAAGCAGGTTATGGGTAATCTCGCGTCGGTAGACCACACCATTCTTATCGCTAACAGCGAGGGACTTTACACGACTGACAGACACGTGAGAACCAGAATTGCGGTAAGCGCGGTTGCAGTCTCTCCCGACGGCAGCGACAACCAGTCGGGAAGTGCTTCTCCCGGACGTGGAATGGGTCTTGAGATGTTTGATTTCATTGACCCCAAGAGCGTGGGCATCAAGGCGGCAGAGCAGGCACTCGTAAATCTCAGCGCGGATTACTGCCCCGCAGGTCAGATGACCGTTGCCATAGAGAATGGCTTTGGCGGAGTTATCTTCCACGAGGCTTGCGGTCACTCTCTTGAGGCAACGAGCGTTGGTACTGGAACGTCTCAGATGTGCGGCAAGCTTGGCCAGCAGATCGCAAACGTTAAGGTTACCGCTATTGACGACGGAACTATCCCCGGCGCGTGGGGCTCTGTCAACATTGACGACGAGGGTCATCCTACCCAGAGAAACGTTCTTATTGAAAACGGTATTCTTAAGAGCTATATGATCGACCGTCTCGGCTCTCGCAGAATGGGTATGGCTATGACGGGTAACGGCAGACGCGAGAGCTTTATGTATGAGCCGACCTCCAGAATGACCAATACTTTTATTGCTAACGGTCCCGACAAGAACGAGGATATTATTGCTTCTATCGAATATGGTCTTTACGCAAAGAGTATGGGCGGTGGATCCGTAAATCCTCTTACGGGTGAGTTTAACTTCGGTGTAAGTGAGGGTTATATCGTCAGAAACGGTAAGATCTGTGAGCCAGTAAGAGGAGCTTCGCTCGTCGGAACGGGATCCCAGATACTTATGGACATCGATATGGTCGGACAAAATCTTGATACTGCGCAGGGAATGTGCGGTTCTTCGAGCGGAAGCGTTCCTACCGACGTAGGTCAGCCGCTTATCCGTGTATCAAAGATCACAGTAGGAGGTCGCTGATATGAATTTTACAGAAATTAAGGATATAATCATTTCCGCTTGTAAAAAGCACGGAATTGAGGAATATGAGGTCTATTACACGGTTGGAGAGGACATTTCTGCCGAAACGCTTAAGCAGGAGGTCAGTGCCTTCAGCTCGGGTGAGAGTGCAAAGGTTTATTTCCGCTGCCTCGTAAATGGTCACATGGGCTATGCCTCCAGCAGCTACTTTGATGCTGATGAGCTTGAGGATCTCGTCGTTCGTGCCTCTGAAAATGCGAAGGTTATAGAAAACGATGACGTTGTAGTTATTTTCAAGGGTTCTGAATCCTATGCTAAGACTACTGCTCCCGAGCCCGCTGATATTGAAGCGGCGGAGCTTAAAAGGTGCGCACTTGAGCTACAGAAGGCAACCTATTCCGTAAGCGATGCCGTTGTTGACGGAACGCAGTCTATCGCTATGTCCTTTAAGAATGAGATGTATCTTTACAATTCTCACGGACTTGAGCTGTCTAACCGCGTCGGTATGTCGGGCTGCTACGTTGTTTCGGTCGTCAACAAGGACGGTGAAGCAAGAGATAATTTTGAATTCGCTGAAAATATTTACAGTGAGGATGCAAAAAAGCTTCCCGAGAAGGCGGTTCAGGGCGCGCTTGACAAGATCGGTGCTACCGAGATACCCACGGGCAAGTATAACGTCGTTATCGACGGAACGCAGATGCGCTCGCTTCTGTCTGCCTTTTCGTCTGCTTTCTCGGCGAAGAATGCACTTCTTGGAATGTCCAGACTTGCAGGAAAAGAGGGAGAGAAGATCGCCGCAGATATTGTTACTATCACCGACGATCCTATGAGAGAAGGTTGTCCCGTTCAAACTCCGTTTGATGATGAAGGTGTTGCAACCTACAAGAAGACTGTCGTTGAAAACGGTGTTCTGAAGACCATGCTTTACGACCTCACAACCGCTATCAAGACCGGCAAGGAAACCACGGGTAACGGTCGTCGCGGAGGTAATATTGCTCCTTACAATTTCGGCATTTGCGCAGGTAGCGAGACTCTTGACGAGCTTTTCGCTAAAGCAGGTGACGGAATATATATTACGGGAGTCAAGGGACTTCACGCAGGCGCTAATCCCATTACGGGAGATTTCTCGGTTGAGAGTGAGGGCTTTATTATCAAGGATGGCAAGAAGGCAGGTCCTATCAAGTCCTTTACGATGGCTGGCAATTTCTTTAATATGCTTATGGAAATCGACTCGCTTTCAAATGAGATCAAGTGGGGAATTCCCGGTGGATTTACTGTTTTCGGTTCTCCCGACGTGCTCGTCAAAGGTATGAGTATTGCAGGAAAATAAAATATAAATTGTAAATTCTTTTGAAATTTTACAAAAAATAGGCGTTTTGTCAGTAGTGAGTGAAAAAAACTATTGACAAGACGCCATTTTTTTTGTATAATTAAGTAAGGTGTAATAATATATTATTTAAAATGCGGTAACTTTTTGATAATTACGGATTTTAATGGTTATTATTTGATTGAGTCGGTATGATTCATATTTTCGGATTGGATATAGCCGTTTTCAATAAATTACGCGGACTGCTTGAGGCGGTGTGTCCGTGCGATATGCCTGATCTTGCCTTAAAAATTAACAAATTAAGGAGGTGTAAAGAGGGGAAATGAAAACAGAAATAGTGATACTTATCAGCATTATTTGTGCTGTTGTCGGTATTCTTGTCGGATTTTTCATTGGTTTTCTTATCAGAAAGAAGATTGGCGAGGCCAAGATCGGCTCTGCCGAGGCCGAAGCTAAAAAGATTCTCGAAGAAGCAAGAAAAAATGCGGAATCTGCTAAAAAAGAAGCTTTGATTGAATCCAAAGAGATCATTATGAGCCAGAGAAATGAGCTCGATCGTGAGATCAAGGAACGAAGAAATGAGATCACTCGCACTGAAAATCGTTTGAACAAAAAGGAAGAAACCCTCGACAAAAAATCCGAAGCTCTTGAGAGAAAGAACGAGGTTCTGGACAAGAAGATCAAGGATTATGAGGTTTTGCAAGACAAAGCTAACGATATGATCGGTGAGCAGATCAAAAGGCTTGAAGAAATTTCGGGTTATTCTTCCGAAAGAGCTAAGGAAGAGCTTATCGAAAGAGTTGAGTCCGAGGCGAAGCACGAGCTTGCTCAGAAGCTTGATGAGCTTGAAACTCAGTTCAAGGAAGAAGCCGATGAAAAGGCAAAAAATATTTTGTCGCTCGCTATTCAAAGATACGCTTCCGATCACGTTTCCGAGGCCACCGTTTCCAGCGTGGCTCTGCCCAGCGAGGAAATGAAGGGTAGAATTATTGGTCGTGAGGGAAGAAATATCCAGAAGATCGAAACTCTTACGGGAGTCGAGCTTATTATTGACGATACCCCTGAGACTATAACCTTGTCGGGATTTGATCCCGTCAGACGAGAGGTTGCAAGGATTGCTCTTGAGAGACTTATCTCGGACGGTCGTATCCACCCCGCAAGAATCGAAGAAATGGTTGAAAAGGCCCAGAAGGAAGTTGAAGCTTCCGTCAAGCAGGCGGGAGAAAGAGCTACCTTTGAGGTTGGTATTCACGGAATCAATCCCGAGCTTGTAAGATTGCTCGGAAGACTTAAGTACAGAACCAGCTACGGTCAGAACGTACTTAAGCACTCTATTGAGGTTGCATTCCTTGCCGGTATTATGGCAGACGAGCTTGGCGTTGACAGTAATCTCGCAAAGAGAGCCGGCTTGCTGCACGACATTGGTAAGGCCTTCCCCCACGACGTTGAAGGTTCTCACGTTGAGATCGGAGTTAATGCCGCTAAGAAGTATAAGGAGAGCCGAGAGGTAGTTCACGCTATTGAGGCCCACCACAACGACGTTGAACCTAAAACTATTATCGCAGTGCTCGTTCAGGCGGCTGACGCTATCAGCGCGGCAAGGCCCGGTGCACGTCGCGAGGATATGGAAAACTATATCAAGCGTCTTGAAAAGCTTGAGGAGATCGCAAAGGGTTTTGATGGAATCGATAAGGCATTTGCTATCCAGGCAGGACGTGAGATCAGAGTTATGGTCAAGCCCGAGGAGGTCAACGACGCAGGTATGAAGGTCATCGCTCGTGAGATGGCAGCGAAGATCCAGGCCGAAGTCAAGTATCCCGGTCAGATCAAGATCAATCTTATCCGCGAGAGTCGCGCGGTCGACTACGCTAAATAATTAAGATTGAGATATCAAATCAAATATGCAGAAATCTCTGTAATCTTTGTTCCTTATTTGTAGCTAAGGATTTATATATATTTAACATAGAACACAGAAGAATGCAAGCACGACGTACGTCGGATAAAATATATTTGATAAAACCCGCTGTTGCGCATTGGCGCAGCAGCGGGTTTGTTCGTTAAATGAGTTTTTGTTATTCAAACTCCTCGAAGATCAGCTTAATTTGATTTTCTGCCTCGTCGGCGCGGAGCTTATCTGCGGCGTAGGCTTTACGGAGGAGATCGTGGGGGATATAGTTGTCGTATTTTTCAAATACGGGGATCTCGCCGTTTTCGACGAGAGCGTCGCAGTTAATACCGTCGCGCTCTACGTCGTCAAGCAGTCTTGCAATAAAGTCGATATCCGACGTTTTTTCCATCTTGAAGGTGATATAATAGCAACCCTCGAATTCTATAGAGCTTATGCCGTTTGCCGCGGCATTTTTCTTTATATACTTGCGCAGAGTACGGAACGAGCGTGTGCCGAGCCAAGGGAAGAGACACCAGGAGTAGCCGCCGAGATGAACGAGCGAGTGATTGAGCATGCCCGTGTTTTGTGCGGTCTTACGCGCTTGAATAAGGCGCTTGACGGCGTTTTCTTTTAGATACGGGTAAATCGTATCTTCCTCGAGAATTTGCTTCATACGGCGCAAAATTTTGGTGTGTATCTCACCGAAGTCGCCCGGCCAGGATATTTCCATTTTGCCGTCTACCTTCTTGACGTATATGAGCTTTCTCGTGATATCAAGCTCCTCGACTTCCCAGACTCGTCCTGCCAGGGCGAAGCGGTCGCCTACGGGGGGAGGGGTGGTGATAGTTCCTATTTCGTCGGATCCGCAACGGACGGTGAAGTCCTCGCTGTCCTTGAAAACGGCGTAGAATTTAAAGCTTTTCAAGAGTCTTTCGCCCATAAGTCCGATGATCAGACCCTTTTCCTCGGTCATCTCTAAAAAGTCGTTATTGAGCATTGAGACGATGAGCGTTTTGTAGTCTTCCTTGCTTACGAATCTGAAGGGGGGGAGCGAGAGAACTCTTTGAGCGAGTCTTGCCGCGGTCAGCTCACCGCAGGACGCGAGCATTGAAAGTGTTTGATGAAAGAGCAGGCTGAAGGGCATTTTTTTGCGCGAGGGCGGCTCGATAAAGCGTTCCTCAATATAGAGCTGAATGATCGCAATACCGCGCAAAAGCTCCCACGGGATAAGCTGGGGAAGCGGAGTGTTGGGGAGTGCCTCTTCCTCGCGAAATACCATCATCATTTCGGGTGTCTGACTGCGTCTGCCCGAGCGACCGAGTCTTTGGAGAAAGTTTGACACGGTGTTTGGGGCTTCTATCTGCACCACGCGCTCAAGCTGACCGATGTCAATGCCGAGCTCCATTGTGACGGTGGCGCAGGTTACCGCAAACTCCTCGTCATCGCGCATTTTCATTTCTGCCTCCTCGCGGAGTGATGCCGAGAGATTGCCGTGATGGATGAGGATATGACTGTCCTCGTCGCCGCGAAGCTTTGCGATCTGTCGCAACGTGGCGCAGATATATTCGGTTTCCTCGCGCGAGTTGGAGAAAACGAGGGATTTTTTATCTCGTACACAATCATAGGCGTATTCATATCCGGGGTCGATACTATAGGGCTTTGCACCGCCGACCTGCTCGTAGTTGTCGGTCTGCTCATTCTTTGTGAGGATATTCTCGGTCGGTTCGACCAGAACGGTGGCGTCCGTGATTGCAAGTGATTCGGCTTTTTTAGTTTCTTGCTTCAGCTTTTCTGCCTCGGGGTTTTGGATATAGAAATGCTCGAAGCCGAGACGCCATTTTATCTTTTCCTGACTGAACGTGGGAATATCGATATCTCTGCCCGTGTCAGCGGTGAGCCATTCTGCCGCAAGGGAGGGGTCTCCGATAGTTGCGGAGAGTGCGATGCGGCGCGGATGGAAGCCGATCAGGTGTGCTATTCGGGAAAGCAGGCAGATTATCTGATTTCCTCGGTCTGTGCCCGTGAGGGTGTGTATCTCGTCGATGACGATGAAGCGCAGGTCACCGAACAGACGGGGGATGTCGTTTGAACGGTTAATTAGCATTGCCTCGAGTGATTCGGGGGTTATCTGCAATATGCCCTCGGGCTTTTCAAGCAGCTTTTTCTTGTGAGACATCGCCACGTCGCCGTGCCAATGAGTCACCTTTACACCCGTCATATCGAGCAACTCCTCCATTCGCTCAAACTGATCGTTTATCAAACTTTTCAGAGGTGCTATATAAAGCACGCCGACGCTTGAGGGCGGATCCTCGTGAAGCAGAGATAAAATGGGGAAGAATGCCGCCTCGGTCTTTCCGCTTGCCGTGGAGGAGGTCAGGAGAAGGTTGTTGTCGGTGTCGAATATGGTCTTTGCCGCCGCGACCTGAACTGCGCGCAGAGATTCCCACGAGTGCGAATAGATATATTCCCGTATAAAGTCGGGGAAGCGTTCGAATATGAGATCTGCTTGTGTCATTTTGTTCTCCGTTCCGCCGCACTCTGCGGCATAGCTCTACTTTTAGGGGAGTAGTGATTTAAAATTCAATATCGTTTGCGGTGAATTTTCTGTTTTCTTCTTTATTGGTTGGTTCTGCGGAGGGAAGATCGTCGTCATCCTCTGATCTGTCGGTCTTGAGCGTGACGTGAGTTCCGATAATGTCGTCAAACTTTGCCTCGGGATTTTGCATCAGGATGTTGAGGACGGTCATATAGTCGCGGAGCATTTCACGAGGGGTTATCATACTATCGGCACCTGCTCTTGACAAGCAAATGTTCAAGAATTTTAGCTTTTCTTCGGTAGTAACCGAGCATTCCCAGTTGTAATACTGCGAATAAAGCACCGTTATGCGCTGGATAAGGGCGAAAAGCTCGTCGTCGGTGAGTCGGCGCAGACGTATTACGGGGCCTATGAGGTTTTTAAAACCATCAAGTGCGAATTTACTGTCGCAAAGTCTTGAGCGCAGAGCCTCGTAGCTGAATAGTCCGCGTCGGGTATCCTCAAGGAACTGCGGTGTGCCACCAAAGACTATGTCGAGTCCCGGGGCGCGTCCCTGAAGCGTGTCGTTGAACATGGAAAGGATCTTTTCATAGTTGTTTTCGCGGCTGACGCGGTGGGGAATTTTATAAAGGTTGACACACTCGTCGATGAATACGACGAGTCCACGATAGCCCATTTTTTTGGATAAAACTGCCCAGAGCTTCAAAAAGTCGTACCAGTTATCGTCGTTGATGATCACGGAGACCGAAAAACCGAGCTCTTTTTTTGCCTCAGTCTTGGTGGAATACTCTCCGCGTAACCAACGCAGACAGGAGCTCATTTTTTCGGTTGAGTTTTCGCTATCTGACGTGCTTGCCTTGTAGTATTCGAGAATAACACGGGCAAAATCGAAGCCGCCGACCAAAAATTCAAGCTCGGATAGTTCACTATATATACGTTTGCCGAGCTCGAGCTCGAATATCGCATCGTCGGGGGAGATGTTTTCGGATATGAGATCGCCTCGGATCTTGCCTATCCAACGGGAGATTATCTTTGAGAGAGCTCCGCCGTCGGGGGAGGATTTGGAGGCGAGATTTTTCATCAGCTCGCGGTAAGTAGCGATGGCACTGTTTCCGCTCCCGCTGAGCTTTCTTTCGGGTGAAAGATCGCAATCTGCGGTGAGAAAATCACGCTCAAGCGCATATCCTCTTACGAGCTGGATAAGAAAGCTTTTTCCGCTTCCGTAGCGTCCAATGAGAAAGCGCATAGCGCCGCCTCCCTCGTTTATTTCTTCGAGGTCGGAGAGAAATGCAGCTATTTCGTCCTTTCTGCCGATAGCGATATAGGGCGCGCCTGCTCTTGGCACGACACCTGCAGAGACGCTCGAAAGCAGGGAAGATAAAATTCTTCTCGGAACAGCGGATTGAGATGAGCCGTTCTGTTTTATATTATTTTCGTTCATAGCGGTGATCCTCCTTTATCAGAGCTGATCTATATAATCTTCTATTATTCTGTATGCCTCGCCGTCGTTTTCGAGAAGTATATCTCCGAAAACGTCCACGGCGGCCTCGTTTATTCGGTCTGCAAGCTCGTCTGTTGCAAGTTTGTTTGCGTGAGCGAATTGACGCTGCTCGGCGGCAGTGCCGTTTTGACAGAGCTTTATAAATTCTGCCTCTTTGCCGATGACCCCGCTTATTTTTGAATAAAGTCCGTCATTTTCGTCCGATTCAACAGATATATCGGGTGTTTCTTCGGGCTTGGGGGTTGTGACGGGTTGTGCGACGCTTATTGATGCATATTCTGTATTGTTTAGCTCTTTGATTTGGTCACTGTCGTCGGCAAATGCCTCGGTGAGTATTTTTGTCGTTTCCCAGGACTCGCGCTCGATCTCCATTGCATGCTTTGCGGAAAAGGCGAGCTTGGGAACGTCGTAAAGCTTGTCGTATTCGTGCACTTCGATCTCTTTTTCCATGGCAGAGCGTCTTCTTCTGTCAATTACGGGAACGGGAGGGTAGTGCTTGGAGAAAAAGAGGTCTATCGCTTCTTTGACCGAGGGATTGACTGACATAATATTCAGCTTACTTTTTGAACCAAGGTGCTCGCGCAGTTTGTTTTCAGAATATCTGACGGCATCGGTTACCGCGGACTGAAGGGTTGACATTTGAAAATACGTGATCTCAAATTTGATGCTTCGGTTTACAATATTTATCATTCTTGCAAACGGACGTCGTTCGACGGTAATGCTTCCGTACACGCCTGAAGTGAACGATATGATCGCGTTGAACGCGTGATCGTTGGCAACGACCGCGGCAAGCGCTCCGCTTATAGCCTTTTTGAAAAGCTCTTTGTTTTCAGGGGTATAAAGCTTACTTTTCTTATAATCGTACATGGACAGGGACGACAGGCCCAGATTGGCTATATGATCTCTGTTTTCTACCGAAAAGTCCATAAAAAATTCGGGGAGAAATGAACCTGAAAGCAGTCGGCGGTCGAGTCCATTTAGCTTTTCAATGGGTGAGGGGAGCTGATGAAGCAGGCAAAAATCACAGATTATGTCACGTATCATCATTCTGAAAACTACGTTTATATCTTTGTCGCTGTAATTGCCCAGAAGAGCGCAAAGCATATCGAGGGATTTTTGTTTATCCTCGCTCTCATCTGTTGCCGCAAGCTCGTATGAATAAAGGATTATATAGGATTCGTCGGTTTTAAGAAAGATGCCGTTTCTCGTATTTTCACGCCACCAAAGATACCAATTAAGCTGTCCTCGGCTCATTTGAGAGTACCTTGGAGCATGAGAATAATATGCCACGTGAGGACATTCGTGTGCGGTGCGGTTTAAGAGGGCACGGCGTTCACGGATAAAGAGATTGGTTTCGACGAATAGTTTTTCGTCGGGCTTTTCGGAATATACCTTTACGCTTTTTATAAGGGGATTTTTCGGTGAATATTCGAAAAGGGTATATTTTTTCGCGAATGCCGAATCGTTGTGTGGGGGGATAAACCGAGTTATCTGGTCTTTGTCGTGCGACAGCGAGACATCGCCGAAGCGGTGGGAGTCTGAGCTTTTTACGGTCGACTGAATTTCTATCGCAGAGGTGGATTTCTCCGAATTACGCCTTGTTATAGGTGTTGGGCGCGAGGTCTTTGGTACGAATTTGTCGAGATCCCAAAAGCTATCGTCGCCGTAGCTGTTTTTCTTTTCGTCGCTCATATTTTCACCTCCCGAGATCAACGTTTATCGTAATATATTATTATACCACGAAAAATACTGTTTGTCAAATACAAATTAGGCGAGAGCTATAATTTTGGTGAAAAACCCCGACAGACTTCTGTCGGGGTTAAATATATTCACGGTTTTATTCTGAGTCAGCCTTTACCAACACCTTGATAGCCTCGTATATACTATGGATTGGTATGAGCTCGATGTTTGAGTCAATATTGCGTTTTTCGATATTTTTGGCTGGGATGACAGCTTTGGTGAATCCGAGTCTTGCCGCCTCCTTGACTCTTTGCTCGAGATTTGAGACCGCGCGACATTCGCCCGAGAGACCGAGCTCTCCGATTGCGATAAGCTCGTCGGGTACTGCCTTGTCGGTGAGCGAGGATATAAGCGCAAGGGCGATAGCAGCATCGCTTGCGGGCTCGTTGAGGTAGAGACCGCCGATGACGTTCATATATACGTCATTCTGATAGAATTTGAGACCGAGACGCTTTTCAAGCACCGCGATGATAAGGCAAAGGCGGTTGTAGTCAATGCCGTTTGCGGTGCGGCGTGGCGCAGGGAATGAGGTCGGAGAAACGAGCGCCTGTATCTCCGCGATGATCGGTCGAGTGCCCTCGATGGTACATACGGCACAGTTACCGGGGGTGTTTTTCGGTCTGCCCGAGAGTAGCATTTCGGAGGGATTGGGGATCTCCACAAGTCCCTTATCGCTCATTTCGAACACTCCTATCTCGTTGGTTGAGCCGAAGCGGTTTTTGTTAGCTCTGATTATTCGGTATGACTGCAGCTTCTCGCCCTCAAAGCAGAGGACCGCGTCGACCATGTGCTCAAGCACCTTAGGGCCTGCGATGCCGCCTTCTTTATTTACGTGTCCGACGAGAAGCATTGATATTCCATCGGTTTTGGCGCGGTTGATAAGGGTCAGCGCCGATTCACGCACCTGTGCGATGCTTCCCGGGGCGGACTTGATCATATCGTCGTATATGGTCTGTATCGAGTCTACTATCATTATGTCGGGCTTGATTTTGTCTGCTTCTTTAAGTATGCTCTCGAGATTTGTTTCGGTCAGCACGTAAAGATTTTTGCCCGATACGCCGAGTCTTTTCGCGCGAAGCTTGAGCTGTCCGCCAGACTCCTCGCCCGAGATATAAAGCACCTTGCGGCTTTCGCCGAGGCACTCGGATATCTGCATGAGAAGGGTGGATTTGCCAATACCGGGCTCGCCTGAGATAAGCACGACAGAGCCGTGGACAAGTCCTCCGCCGAGCACTCGGTCAAGCTCGGCAAGACCCGTGCCCGATCTTATGTAGTCGGGGATCTCGAGATCGTTATACGAAATTGCATGGTTTTCTCCCGACACTCCCGAAAGCATGCTTTTACGCTTGGGCTCGGGCTGCTCGGAGGAGGTGCTTATGACGTCCTCTACAAATGTATTCCATTTATTACACGAGGGGCATTTACCCATCCATTTGGGTGAATGGTAGCTGCAATTTGAGCAGATGAATATCGTTTTTAAGCCTTTCATTTATTTGTCCTTTACACTTAGTATAGCTTTAGTATATCACATTTTTTTGCTTTTTGCAACACAGGACGAGTATTTTATTTAATATAAAAAATTTTTTGATCTATAGCGATTTTTTTCAACACTTAGTTTATTGACATGGGGGGTATGATGTGATATAATTTCTATGATGTATGGTTCGGATGGCCGAGCCGATGATTTCTAAAAAGAGGAGGTGTTTTTTGTGTTTGTTTCAGATAAAATACCTGAATATATATATGCTTCCTTGAGAGAAGAGGGAGTTGAGCTTGATAAGATCATGCTTGCGACCTATTGCGACATGGACGACGGTCACGTTTTTTGCGATACCTACGTTGTTGCAACTATAGATAAGCTTTACGTTTTGTCGGGTTCGGTCGTGCTTGGCGAGGGTCTTGACAAGGCATGGAAGGAGACCGCATTTCGCGAGTATGACGTATCGGTTATTGAGCGATTGAACTGTGAGGAGCTGATTTCAAGCGCAAGACTCACTGCTAAGACAACAGACGGACGGGTGCTTTTCTTGACGGCTATGACCAACACCTGTCGCTCGTCGGTGTTATTGTTCATCAAGTATTTTGAGAGAATGAAAAGAGGACAGATATCTTCTGCCGATTTCAAGATAGACGACGAGGATACTCCCGAGGAGCGTTGCTGCCCGAAGTGCGGCATGCGCTATCCCGACCGAAATCGCAAGATATGCCCGAGATGTATGGAAAAGGGAAAGCTATACCGCAGATTCGGTATGTTTCTTGCTAAATACAAGATCTACATCGCGATTATGATAACGTCGCTTGTATTGCTTACGCTTACAAGCATTTTAGTGCCTTACATTTCAAACGAATTTTTCTACGACGAGGTGCTTCAGGAGGGTGGAAGCTTTTTCGGTGAGGTTTTGCTGGTTGTCGGTCTTATCGTGGCGACGAGGCTGTTGTCGCAGGTGTTTACAGTTATTAATGGCTTTGTTTCCGCAAAAATATCGGCTAAGATCGTTTACGATCTGAAAATGACGGTGTTTAAGGCGATCGAGAAGCTTTCGCTTTCGTTTTTTGGTAGCAGACAGACCGGCGGTCTGATGGCGCAGGTCAATAATGACTCCAACACGCTTTATTATTTCTTCTGCGACGGTTTTCCGTACTTTTTGATCAATATTGTCCAGGTTGCGGTCATTTGCGTTCTTTTGTTTATTGAAAATCCGCTTTTGGCGGCGCTATCTCTGGTAACCGTTCCCGTTTTCTTCTTTATCATATTGAAGACCTATAGAAAGGAAATGAAGCTTCACGCGAAGACGTTTTCAAGCTCACGCGCGATGAACGGACAGTTGACCAACGTGCTTGGCGGTATGCGAGTTGTCAAGGCATTTTCTCAGGAGGACGCGGAGATACAGAAGTTTGACAGGGTAAGCAGAAAGGCTTCGAGAACTCACAAGAAGCTTACTCTTTTTAATAACTACGTTTATCCGTCGGTCGGTCTGATTCTTTATCTTGGAAATATTATCGCGCTCGGCGTGGGCGGATGGATGGTTATTTCGGGATACAACGATTTTACGTACGGTAAGCTGATAAAGTTTGTTGCGTACGTAAATATGATATACAGTCCTATGTATTTCTTTGCGGATATGGTGGACTGGTCTGCCGCAAGCACCAACGCACTTCAGAGACTTTTCGAAATATACGACACACAGCCCGATATTTCCGAAAAGGAGAATGCCGTAACCCCCGAAAGCATTGAGGGAAAGGTTGAATTTTGCAACGTCGATTTTTCGTATACCAAAAACCGCAAGGTTATCGACAACGTCAGCTTCGACGTGGAGGCGGGCAAAACTCTCGGTATCGTTGGTCATACGGGTGCTGGAAAGAGCACTATCGCGAATCTGATAATGCGCCTTTATGACTGCGATGAGGGCAGGGTGCTTATTGACGGTATCGACGTAAAGGATCTTTCGTTCAAGGCGCTTTACGACAATATTGCGATCGTCTCGCAGGAAACCTTTTTCTTTATCGGATCGATACTTGATAATATCAGGTATGCCAACCCTACGGCAACCTATGAGGAGGTCGTGAAGGCGGCAAAGCTTGCAGGTGCACACGATTTTATTATTAAAATGCCCGATGCCTATAATACGATGATAGGATTTGGATATAAGAGCCTTTCGGGAGGAGAAAAGCAAAGGCTTTCGATCGCCAGAGCGATTCTTCGTGACCCCAAGATACTAATTCTTGACGAAGCCACGGCGGCTATGGATACCGAGACCGAAAAAATGATACAAAACGCTATAACCTCGCTTACCAAGGATAAAACGACTATAATGATCGCACACAGACTCTCTACTTTGAGCGAAGCGGACGAGCTTATAGTGATCGAAAACGGTAAGGTGGCGGAAAGAGGCACACATAAGGAGCTGCTTGCTATTGAAAACGGAGTATATAACAGACTTTATACACTTCAGGCGGAGGCGCTCAAGAATGCGGGAATTACAGAATAAGGCGGTGATCTTATGGAAAATATTGAAAACAAAAATGAAATAATGCTTGAGGATGCCGCCAGGATAATTAAGCTTGACGGCACAAATGCAAGCTTTGTGATGAAGGACGGTTTTTTGGCTCTTACACTCAAGACAAACGGTGAGGAGAAGGTCTACGATAGAGTTTTTCTTCACAGAGCCTTTCCTCACGAGCTTCTTTGGGAGTATATCTCGGTTACGGGAGATGAAAACAAGGAGATCGGTCTTATATACAATATCGATGACTTCGGTGAGGAGGACGTTGAGCTTCTGAAGACAGAGATAAACAGAAAGTACTATTCGCCTGTGATCTCTGAGATCCAAAGTGTGAAGGAAAGATACGGATTTTCCTATTGGAAGGTACGAATTGATGACGGAAGGATCCTGAGCTTTACTATGCAGGATACCTTCGGTAAAATCATCCGCATCGGCGAGGACAGCGCGATTTTGGTCGACGTTGACGGAAACAGATACACTATAAAGAGCATCCTTGGGCTCGACAAGAAAAGCTACCGTAAAATAGAGCTTTATCTTTGATAAAAAAGGAAAATACAGAAGAAGGGCGGTGATAAAATGATACGGAGCAAAAAGAGGAAGGGCACAAGTGCGCCTTCTATCTTTGAGAAGGCAAAAAAACTGCGCCCCGAGCTCTCACGTGATGACGTAGTGGCTCTTTTGCGATACGATCTTCATCCGACGAAGCCCGGGGAAAAGGCTGACGGTATCGTTATAGTTGACAGAGAAAATATTACCGTATTTCTGAACGGCGAGGAGACGGATAAGATACGCTTTGACGATGTCACTGCGATAAAAACCGACAACGGAGTCGGTATGATATTCGTGTCGTACGAATTGAAATCCGACGGCTCGACGCATTTGTTATTTATTACGAGCATGACGCATGCGAAAAATGCTATAGAAACCGCTAAAACACTCAACCGCATTATTGAGCACGGATGGGAATATTTTGACAAGCTGAAGGCAATAAGAGCTAAAGGCACGAAGTCCGAAACGCTTGGAAATCGCAACGTATGTGAGAAGTGCGGCAGACCCATGCCGAGAGGATCATCAAAATGTCCTCATTGCACGAGTAAGCTTGAGACTGTTAAGCGTTTATGGGGAATAGTAAGGCCTTATAAATGGTTTATTATCATCTCGATGGTTCTTTTCGCGGTAGTGAGCGGATTGAATCTTATAATTCCCGAGATAAACAAGATCATCACGGATGAATATATAACGAGCACATCGCCCGAAACCTTGAACGCTACAAGCTACGTTTGGCTGATACTGCTTATGCTTTTGTCGCAGGTGGCATTGCGCGCGGTCGGAGTGCTTCGCAGTCATGCGCTGATTCATGCGAGCAACGATATGATAATCGATATGCGAAATATGCTTTTTGAGAAGATACAGCGCTTATCGATCGAAAAGATATCCAAGAAAACGGCGGGTGCGCTCATGCGCCGCATTACGAATGACGTAGCCACGATACATACCTTTTTAATAAACACGTTTCCGTCGCTTGTGGAGCAGACGATACTGTTTATTGCTATCAGTATCGTTTTCATAGCGAATGATCTGAGCTTGCTTCTTCTGTTATTGCTCATTCCTGTGCCCTTGGTTATGTTCGGATTCAGCTTTTTCTGGAAGAAGATACATGCGCTTTTCCACAAGTGCTGGGGAGCGGGAGCCAAGACCAACTCGATCCTGCACGATATTTTTTCGGGTATACGAGTTGTAAAATCCTTTGGTATGGAGCACAGAGAGACCGAGAGATTTGAGAAGTCGGCGGCGAATGAGAGAGATCTGCAGATCAAGTCTGATACCTTATGGTATACCATTATGCCGTTTATGCAGTTCTTTTTGTGCTTCGGCGAGTTTATAATTCTGTTCTACGTCGGTAATGCGATTTTAGGCGGAAGCATGACGATCGGTGATATGTCAAAATTCTCGCTGTATGCGAGTATGATATACGGTCCTTTAAGAATGTTTTCGCACATGCCCAGACAGATAATCAACTTTTTGACCTCGACAAACAAGGTGTTCGAGATCATTGACGAGCCGGTTGACGTTTCAGATGCTGATGATGCCAAAAAGATAAAGATTGAGGGTCATATCGACATCAATCACGTTTCGTTTGGGTACGACAGCGGATCGGAGGTGCTGACGAACATTGATCTGCACATAAAGCCGGGCGAGTTTATCGGTCTTGTAGGAAAGTCGGGCGTTGGAAAGTCAACTCTTATCAATCTGATAATGAGAATGTACGACGTTGAGGACGGAAGCATTTGCATCGACGGAATCGACATAAGAGATATTTCGCAGGAGTCATTGCGCTCGCAGATGGGCGTTGTACTTCAGGAGACCTTCTTGTTCTCGGGTACGATCTGCGAAAATATCGCATACGCGAAGCCTGATGCTACAAGAGAGGAGATAATCGCCGTATCGAAGCTTGCGGGATGTCATAGCTTTATTCTGAAGCTACCCGATGGCTACGACACCAAGGTTGGTGAGCGCGGTCACAGTCTTTCGGGCGGAGAGCGGCAGAGAGTTGCTATCGCTCGCGCACTGCTTCACGATCCAAGGATTCTTATTCTTGACGAGGCGACCGCATCTCTTGATACCGAGACGGAAAAGCAGATTCAGGATGCGCTTCAGCACCTGTCGGCAAACAGAACGACTATTGCTATTGCGCACAGACTTTCAACCCTTCGCAATGCGACTCGACTTGTCGTGCTTGACAAGGGAAGAGTTGCCGAGGTGGGTACACACGAGGAGCTTGTTGAGAAAAAGGGCATCTATTACGGTCTTGTTATGGCGCAGAGAGAGATGTCGAAGATGGAATCGGCTGATGCTTGATGAGAGCATCAGCTTATCCCACCAATAAAAATACAAACTGTCATAAAACAAAAAAAACTCCCATATAATTTAGCGATAACAAATATCGTCTGAATTTGTGGGAGGATTTTTTATGGCAGAGCATTCTATTTATAAGGATATTTCGGAGAGGACGGGTGGTGATATTTATATCGGTGTCGTAGGTCCCGTCAGAACGGGCAAATCTACCTTTATCAAGCGATTTATGGAGGCGTTGGTGCTTCCGAATATCACCGAGGGATATTCCCGAGAGAGAGCGAGAGACGAGATGCCGCAAAGCGCGGCGGGTAAGACGGTTATGACCACCGAGCCGAAATTTATTCCCGACGAGGCGGTGCAGATAAGCGTTGACGGATGCTCGAATCTTAAGGTTAAAATGGTTGATTGCGTTGGCTACATTGTGCCCGAGGCACTTGGCACTATTGAGGATGGTCAGCCGAGAATGGTACGCACACCTTGGAGAGAAGAGCCCATGCCATTTGTTGAGGCGGCAGAAATGGGCACTCACAAGGTCATAAGTGAGCACTCGACTATCGGTATGCTGATCACTACCGACGGCTCTATCGGGGATATTTCGCGCCCGAGCTACGTGGAGGCAGAGGAGAGAATAGTTGGAGAATTGAAGGCACTCGGCAAGCCGTTTGCAATGATACTCAATTCCGCGCACCCCGAAAGTGATGCGGCTATTGCTCTGGCGTATGAGCTTGAGGCAAAATATGACGTTCCCGTAGCGCTTGTATCATGCATTGATCTTGATGCAGAGGATATACGACATATACTCGAGCTTGTTTTGCACGAATTTCCCGTGACCGAGATCAAGGTTTCACTGCCCGAATGGACAGAGGCGCTTGAGGACAGTCACAAAATCAAGTTGTCAATTTTGTCGTGTATCAAGAGCTGCGCCGATAAGGTCAATAAGGCGGGGGATATCAAGGGAGCGTTTGAAGCTCTTTCCGAGAATGAATATATCAAGAGTGCGGCGGTTGACGAGATCGATCTTGGTACGGGAAGGGCTCATATATCAACGACGATGAACGACGGCCTTTATTATGAGGTGATAAGCGAGCTGACGGGCTTTGAGATCGGCGGTGAGGAGGAGCTTATTTCGTTGCTCAAGGATCTTGCTGAAATGAAGGTGAGGTACGACAAGGTCAAGGAGGCGCTTGACGAGGCAGAGGAGAACGGCTACGGAATCGTTATGCCTGACGTGAGTGAGCTTCATCTTGCCGACCCCGAGATAGTCAAGCAGCCCGGTGGATACGGCGTGAAGCTTCGCGCATCGGCTCAGTCTATTCATATGATCAGAGCGAATATTGAGACCGAGATCAATCCTATTGTGGGAACGGAGCAGCAATCCGAGGATCTTGTAAAATATCTGCTTAACGAGTTTGAGGAGGATCCCCAGAAGATCTGGGCATCCAATATGTTTGGCAAGAGCCTTTACGAGCTTATGAACGAGGGCTTGCACTCCAAGCTTGAGCATATGCCCGAGGCATCGCGTATCAAGCTTTCCGAGACTCTTGAGAGAATTATCAACGAGGGAAGCGGTGGACTTATTTGCATAATTCTTTGATGTTGTAGTGAAAGCCCCCGAGTCAAATGCATTTGCGCATTTGACTCGGGGGCTCTTTATCACGCATTCAAACCGAAAAATGTAATCAAAAAATCATTAGATATATGAACTTCATATACACAATCCGAACTTGATGCTTCCATGAAATGAGTTTGCACAAGAACTATGTACTCGTCATCCTTTTTTCAACAGATTGCATAAAATCTGTATTTATCCAAATGAAGATGTGCTTGTTGTTTTTTTGAGAGTTGTCAAGCTGGATAATTTCGTTTTCAGTTGCGTAGTGTGAGTAAATATCATTTTCAGTTTGGCTGAATATGGAAAGTCTGTCTTCAATGGCCTCAAGTACTATCTTTTTGATGAAATAGTTTTCCTGATCTATCAGATCCTTATTGTCTGAATAACAAGAAGGGGAGAGAAATATAAATCGAGGACAGATGAGTGTGGAAATGGTAAGAATGACGAGAAAAACAGAAAGATATATGACGGTTATTTTTGATGGTTTTTTCATAGCGATCCTTTTTGATTATTTGCGTTTATCGTGGACTATGACTTCGTAAAATGTCAATCCCGCTTCGCGTGTTACGTGATTTGGCTTACCACAACCGTCGGGATCCTTGGCTTTAAGGGTTTCGTTAAATATGGATACCAATTCGTAGAGCTCCTCGTCGCTTATTCGATCGCCTTCAATTTCGGGAAATTGTGCGACTGAGTCGGGTTGCTGCCATTTGGATGAGCTAAAGTAATTATAAACGTCGGGATCGCCGAAACCGGTAAGATCGTAGTGCCCGAAGGTTATGCCGTAGAGTGTAGCGTCGGCACCAAGCTGTAAAATGTTGTACCACCAATGATCGCCTTTGCCGTAATCGCTTGTATAAATATTGCCATCTGCATCAATGGCGGGCAGACTTGTTTCGTACGAAAATTTGTTGGAATAGAAGTACTTTACAAACACCTCGTCATTGACGATGGTAAACAGGGAATATATTTTATAATCTTTGTCTGTCAGAAATAACTCGACTGTTCCGTCACCGTTAATATCTTTTGTGGCATATCCGAGATTATATCCGTTTGGTGCACAATGCCAGCTATCTATCACAGAATATTTGATAGCGCGTAAACAATCCGCTGATATATTCGGATAATTATCATCGGGTATATCATCATATTCTATGCAACCTTCGTATCGGTTAAGGTTGGCAATCTCTATATATGCATCCAGGATGTCGTGGTATTCTGTAGGGATGTCTTTA
Source organism: Oscillospiraceae bacterium (assembly GCA_015065075.1). Taxonomy (GTDB): domain Bacteria; phylum Bacillota; class Clostridia; order Oscillospirales; family CAG-272; genus SVTX01. The sequence goes on along the minus strand of SVRA01000007.1, from coordinate 10,494 downwards.
TATTTTCGCGTGAAATTATCAGAATTATTATAGTCGATAAATTCTTGAGAGGTGCTTACTAAAATCTCAGCCATTTTTTCTGCAATTTCTTCTCGGGTGTATATGGTTTCTGCGGATTTTATAGAGGGCTCGTGTTTTTCAACCTGACCTATGGAAGACCAATGGATCATCTGTATTTGCGTTGATCCGATTTGTCTATAGTTGTTCTGAAAATCTTGATAGTGAGCATCATATTCGGATTTGTCGACGATGCGGTTGTTATATTTGTAATAACCGCTTTCGGATTCCGTAAGCCAGGTTTGAGTAATTAAGTCTTCTGATTCAATGTCGGTGTACTTGGTTATCAGTCCAACACATTTTATGTATCCAAGGTCGGGATCTCTAATACTAGACTGTTCTACAATTACATAATCACCGTTTACTTCTGCAACACAGAGAAAGATATTACCCCAACCTCCCCAAAGACCAGTGTGAAATTCCGTTATCTTTTCACCGGAGTTAAGATCGTATATATGTATTAATATATTGCACATCGATCCGCCTGCATATGTAACAAGCACCTCGGGTGAATTATCAAAATTTAAATCCATAAGCCCTACCGATACGCTGCCGGGTGTGAATTGTTCTAATTCGTGTATTTGGGATTGTGAAAGGATAGCGGTCAGCTTGGGCTTCCAAGTACTCTTTTCCTCCTGTGAAATAAAGCTATATTCATAGGTTTCGGTATTATCTGTATCAAGGGTTGTGCTTTCTTCGCTTTCTGCGGACGTTGAGTTTTCTGATTCTTCAGGAGAATCATTAAAAAGGTCGCAGGCAGTGAAAGAGAAGAGAATCAGGGCGGATAGAATGATGGCGGCAAGACGTTTCATAATGTTTTCTCCTTTTTATTATATATTATTTGTTTTTTGAAGATACTGTTTACTAAAGGTGAAAATAGGGCGACAGTCTTTCTGTCGCCCTCGTTTGATTAAAATGAAGCTTACGTAGCTTTATGTCAACGTGTTGCAGTATATCTTTGCTCGTCCGCAGCGCTCACTTTTTTTTGGATATCGGCGCCAAGCTCGCGAAGCTTTCCTACAATATTATAATATCCACGCTCGATCTTGTCGATGCCTTCAATGACGGAGGTGTCTTTAGTTGCGAGAGCCGCGATTACCATAGCCGCGCCTGCGCGGAGATCGTGACAGATGAGAGGTGCGCCCGAGAGGGTAGCGCCACCGCGAATTACTGCATGATTGGAGTCAACCTTAATGTCTGCGCCCATCTTCGACAGCTCATCCATAAACTGGAATCTGCTATTGAATATGTTTTCTACGATGTCAGAGGTTCCTTCTGCGAAGCAGAGCATAGCAGAGAACTGAGGCTGCATATCGGTAGCGAATCCGGGATAAGGCTGGGTGTTGATGCTGATGCCCTTGAGCTTGCCGGTGCTTTCAACGGTGATGTGGTCGTCTCCCACGATAACTGTCGCGCCTGCCTCTTCAAGCTTTGCGGAGATTGCTTCCATGTGCTTGGGAATGATGTTTCTTACGGTAACCTTACCGCCTGTTGCGGCAACTGCTGCCATATAGGTTCCTGCTTCGATCATATCGGGAATGATAGAGTAACGGCAACCGTGGAGCTTTTCAACGCCCTTGACCTTGATCACGGAAGTTCCTGCGCCGGTGATGTTCGCACCGCACGCGTTGAGGAATACTGCGAGGTCTACGATATGGGGCTCGCGAGCCGCGTTATCGATAACGGTCATACCGTCAGCGAGAACGGATGCGAGGATAGCGTTAGCTGTCGCACCTACGGAAACCTTGTCGAAGTATATGGTGTTACCGACTGCACGGCCGTTTTCACACTCAACCTCGAGTCTGCCGTTCTTGTGGTAGCAGTGAGCACCGAGAGCCTCGAATGCTTTCATGTGAAGGTCGAGGGGACGAGTACCGATGCTGCATCCGCCGGGGTGGGGAACACTAGATCTTGCGAAGCGGCCAAACTCTGCGCCGAGCAGATAAGACGATCCGCGGATCTTGGATGCGAGCTCGTTAGAGGAGGTGCAGGGAACAAGGTTCTTGCAGTTGATCTCTACCGAGTTTTTGGTGAGTCTGTTTACGTTTGCACCCATGGATGCCAGAAGGTCGAGAAGGGTCTCGATATCACTGACGGGGGGAATATTATCGATGATGCAGGTCTCCTCGTTGAGAATGCATGCGCAAATTACGGGAAGTGCTGCGTTTTTCATGCCGTTGATAGAAATACTGCCGTAAAGGGGGTGTCCGCCGTTGATGATGATCTGCTCCATGATTGTCCTCCGTGTATTCCGCTTGGTTTCTGCGGTTTATTTGTACTTTGACGATATGCGGGTGCTTGTGTTGCATACGGTCGAAAGAAGTGATTTTTTGTTTGTTGGGTGATGTATTTATTATATCACTTTCTTGCATAAAAGTAAATATAATATTCGCATATTTAATACTTTGTTTACAAATAAAATTTACATAAATTGCCAATTAAATTGCTTGATTAAATGTCTGAATTTACGACGTACTTACGAGCACTTTTGTTCTAAACTGTTCAATATATGCCATAAATTTTGATAAAAAGTTAACGAATTCAATAAAAGTGAACAAAAAGATAACAAATAAAGAAAAAAAGACACAAATAATGTCATATATATCATTAACAGATTAGTACGACATAAAAATGAATAAAAATTAGAAAAAAGCGCATATGATTGAGAATAAAATATCACCCTACAGACAGTTTATTCTGTAAGGTGATATTTTGATATTATTAACTTGAATATAGTATTATTCGATATAATTTTGGCTCTTTAAATATGCGACCGTGAGGTCAACGACCATTCCATAGCTTTTTTTACCCGCAGTACCTTGAGTCTTTAGATAAGTATCGTTAACTACGCCCGAAACCTGACTTGCTACCGAATTATCGTATTTTTCAAAAAACGCGTTATATGCTTGTTGTTCGTGATAGGTGAATGAGTTAAGCTCGTTGTATATTTGTTTGAACTTTTTGTTGTCAGCCCTATAAAGCGCGGATGCCACATATTCGAAGACGTTTAGATATGCGCTATATTGAATATAAGGGTCATTGGATTCGATGCATACGAGGAATGCGATCATATTGGCTTCGTCCTCTCTAGCAAAACCTCTTTGATGCGCCATTTCGTGAGCTGCGGTGTAAGGTATCGTGTAGTCGGGAAAGTTTACGTTGATATTGGTCTCTCCCGTAAAGAAGGAGTATATTCCCGTTATGTGTGCGTAGGACATCGCTTCGCTGAGAAGCACGGGCTTGAGGCGACTGTTGAAGGTGCTAATAAAATCGTGATCTTTGCAATAGCTATCGTATGCTTCAAGCAGCTTTTCGTTCATTTCCTTGAAGCTGTACGGCATTACGGAAAAATCGTCCTCTCCGTAGCCAATTTCCGCGGATAATTCATTTATTTTATTAACAAGATATTCCGACGTTTTATATAGGTCGTCGGCTCCGACGGCTTGAGATTCAATATTGAGTTTTTTGTCCAAGGAAGCTCCTTTATATCCTGCGGCAAAGCAGAGGACAAAGCTTGATAAAAACAGAGATAATATTGAGAATATACAAACGATCGACACCATTGACGACCGTTTGGTATCGCAACGGAATTTTAAAAGATACCATATTGATATAAACGCTATTATGGGCAGCGATATAATGATAAGCTCTGCTAAGGAAAAAGGCAAAAGGTTTGTTATTTTTGCAAACAAAAATCTAAATGTAGTGCTGACGTAAGTATTGAAAAAGTCGGCGAAACTTTCGCTTGCACAAATAATAGCATAGATAACGGCACACAAGGCACCTATGATCAACGATATTTTGCAAAAGAGCGGAATCTTTTCATATTTTGATTTGACGGGTGACCACTTGGCTCTCTCGTCTTCGCTCATATCGGCATATTCCTTGGCGGTTATGCTATATATGATCTCGTCTTTTTTGGGCTGGGGAGTGTTTTTTCTAAGTTGCATAGGTTCTCCTTGGAGTTATTTGTTGAACTTGGAGAGATATATTGATTCGAGGTCTTGTCCGCAGATAGATCTTGTCGCTTTTATCATATCTTCGGGGGGAGGCGTAGTGAATGAGATCTGCTCCGTGCTATAGGGCATGGGTATTGAAAGAAAGGCGGCGTGCAGTGCGTGACGGGATATATGCTCACTTGTTGTTCCGTATATATCGTCTCCCAATATTGAGTGTCCGATATGGGCAAAATGTACGCGCAGCTGATGAGTGCGTCCCGTCTCGGGAATTGCCTCGACGATGCTTATTTCGTCACATGAAAACAACAGTCTCCAATGGGTCACGGCAAGATATGCTCCTTCTTCTTCGGAGTTGCCGATACAACGCAATATAACGCTTTCTTCCTCGCGCTTCATATATGTGCTGATAGTATGAAAATCTCCGTCACTTTCTATTTTCCCACAAAGAATAGCTATGTATTTTTTGTGTATCAGCCCCTTTTGCCTTGCATAAAAGAGGTAGGATGCCGAAATCGAGTTCCGCGCTATCAAGGACAGTCCGCTGGTGTTGCGGTCGAGACGACCGATTGGTCTGAATCTTGCGGGAGTGTTTCTTTCCTTGTTTATATATGCCACAGCGTTGGCTAGGGTATCGTCGGTGTGCCCGTGAGAGGGATGTGTGGGCATATTGGGTGGTTTATCTACGATCATTATGTCGTCGTTTTCGTAGATTACGTTTATTGGCAGGTCTACGGGCATGATTGCCTCGTTGCAATCCTCCTCCGAATCCTTTTCATCGATAAAAAGCAGGTCGTTTTCGCGTAGGATATAGCGAACGGTCATGTGGCTGCCGTTCACTAAAATTCCGCGCTCATTTCGTTTGAGTTTTGCAAGCGCCGAGCCTGATATTTTCAGTGTTGATTTCAGGAAAAACAGAACTGTGCGACCGTCCTGATCTGAGGTTATGGTAAATATCATACAGATGTCCTTATTTATTAATATAATGTATTATAACACTATTTAATTAGCAATATAAGAAGATTTTGTGAAGGTAATAAAAATTCTTTGCTCGGTAATATATCAGTATTTCCCAAAATATAATTAGAGTGACAGTTATGACAAATGTTGGGAGGAGATGTTATGAAATTGATAAAGAAGATCAGTGGACTTTTGTTTGTTGTTGTCATTATTGCATGCTTTGCCATCAGTGTGCGCGCGGAGGACAGTAGGAGTCTTTACGGAATTTCTTCGTCTGTGACGGTTAGCGAGGAGAAAAAAATACCTGTATCCTGCGGACTTAACGTTATTGCGGCTCAGAACGATATGGCACTTGCGGGGATAAAGGGAAACGAGTTATGTTTTTCGGCGGACAGATTTGCTTGCGCAATGAATCTATCGGACGTAGACTATATAGTTATTACTCGCTTGCCTGATGCGGTTTGCGGTTCGCTTTATATCGGCAGCGAAGGAGTATCATTAAATCAGAAGATCTCTGCGGCTGAAATTGGTCTTATGACTTTTGAGGAGTCGAGCGTCGGGTCGGGAAATAACGCTTCCTTTGATTTTACCGTGAACGGCAGTGCTTACGAGATAAGCTGCAATATTTATATGTTGGATGAGGTAAACTATTCTCCTACACTTAGTCTTGCGGCGTACGCTTCTCTCAATCCCGAAACCTATAAGGGAATGCGTCTTTCGGGCGTTTTATCTGCATACGACCCCGAGGGAGACGATTTGAAGTATGAGATAGTGAAATATCCCGCTAACGGCACTGTCGTTATTGAAGACGAAAATCTTGGAACGTATACTTATTATCCTGATGCGTCATTTAGCGGCGACGATAAGTTTTCTTACGTTGTTTGCGATAAATACGGAAATTACAGCGCGTCGGCAGAGGTGACAGTTCGTGTTTCTACTCCAAGTGTTCCAACGATTTACAGTGATCTTGCCAATGATGCGCTTCAGTGCTATGCAACCGCCGTTACAGAAAACGGTCTTATGAACGGTGTTCAGGTGGGCAACTACTATTATTTCGAAGCCGACAGAGAAGTCACTCGCGCGGAATTTTTGGTAACCGCAATGAATGCGGTCGGCATAAAGAACGTGCCCGAGGTGTCTTCGACCGTATTTGCTGACGACGAAGAAATTGGCGCGGAAATGAAAGGGTACGTTGAACTTGCCTACACTATGGGATATATAAGTGGAACTAAAATGGACGGCAAGCTTTACTTCAGGCCCGATGAAAGTATTAAGATGTCCGAGGCGGCGGTTATTATAAGCAATATGATCGGTTACGCGCAGGCGAAGGTTACTACGGTGTTCGCCGATGCAGATGCGATACCGTCGTGGTCGAGCAAGGCGGTGGAATCGCTTTACACTCTTGGTATTATTGAGTCTGCCGATATGGTTTCGGGGGCAGGAGAGAACGTAACGAGGGGCGATATGGCAAAGCTTCTTGCGAGAACGATGCTGGTTATAGGGAAGTGATATGGCTCTTTGAAAATATTTTGACCGTCATCAAAAAAGCATTTAGCACCGAATCAAATAGTCAACCGCCGAGAGCGACCCTTACGTTTCTCTCGGCGGAATTTTTAGAATGATCATCGGAGATACAGTAAAATAGTGAGAAATAATCAATATGTAAGTTTTGGCTAAATACCGTTTTTTTGTTAGGATTAGTATTGAAATCGACTAATATTTGTCCGAGCAAGCGGAATTGCCCTATGTCTCCACTTATTGCATTTGAAACAGGCTTCCAAATATGCTATAATTAATACGTTAATGATGAATTAATCATTTACGGCAGTTTTAATATAGGGAGGTATGGAATGAAGAAACTGTTATCATTTGCATTGTGTGCGATTATGATGTTTTCTGTTTTTGCTTTGACAGCATCTGCCGCCGAGACATACACGGTGGTCAAGGGCGACAGCATGTGGAAAATCGCAGTAAAATATGAGGTGGGTCTCAGTGAAATCAAAGCCGCCAACCCACATATCAAAAATCCGGATCTTATATACCCAGGACAGACCTTAAATATTCCGACTGCGGACGCATCTGTATTGAAGTTTGAAAAGGAAGTCGTAAGGCTTGTAAACGAAATAAGAAAGCAGAACGGCCTCTCAGAGCTTACATACGATTGGCAGCTCAGCCGAGTGGCGCGTATAAAGTCCGAGGATATGAGAGATAACAAATATTTTTCTCACACAAGTCCGACCTACGGCACACCTTTCCAGATGATAAAAAACTTTGGGATAACCTACCGAAGTGCGGGCGAGAATATCGCAAGAGGTCAAGCAACACCGCAAAGGGTTGTTGATGCGTGGATGAACTCGTCGGGGCACAGAGCAAATATTTTGAACTCGTCCTATACTCATATTGGTGTAGGTTACGCGCCAAACGGGCATTATTGGACTCAGATGTTTATTGGAAAATAAAAATAATAAATAATAATTACAAGTATAATACCGCCGAGAGTGACCAAACGGTCACTCTCGGCGGTAACTTTATATGATTAAATAAGCCCCTAAAGCTCGGTTATCCCTATTCTTGTCAAACAACAAATACCCTTGTTTGATGGCTTCTTCAAGGACCGCACCGCGCATAGCGAAGATATTTGCGCAAGCATGGTCAATCTGAAATTCGTCTGCCTTCAAAAATTCGGGAATCTCTTTATAGATCTGCTCCCTGCAAAACAAATAATGTTTTTTTGCAATATCGCGTGCTTTATAGCGCAGTTCCTCAAAACAGTCTCCTGTTTCTTCAGGCATTTTCTTGAATTTTTCTTTACGCATGACAAGAATTGTTGGAACATATCCGTCGCTTGTTTTTTTCACAATTCCAATTTTTTCAAGGTGTTTTAAGGTTGTCTCATCAATTTCACTACATTTACCGTTAGCAACCGCTACAAGACCTTTTCCATCTGAATAATTGAGTGTTGGCGTATGCGTTTCGCCAAATTGCTTGAAAAGATATTGACGATATCCTATTTCAGGTAATTTACTTTCTGACGGATTTGTAACACAACCTACAAGACTGACGTAATTTGGTGCATAAGCATAATGTTTTTCAAGGCCCAGCAAATCCCATTCGCCGCCATTGGGGCGGAGTGTGTGTCCCCAAGGACCTATATTGTTAATCTCAGTTGCATTTTTATTAAACTCACGAAGCGTATATTGCTTAATAGTATCTGTTTCGGCCATAAGCAACGCCCATTTCATATCCTCAAACGGTTGATATCCTTCGTGCCACTCGGGGCAGTTCTCCTTTTTCCATTCGTTTTCATATTCCAAAGCCGCAATAATCGCTTTGGTAAGTTCGGGGGCTAATCCCTGCAGATGTGCGTATATTTTCTCTTGCGCTTCTGCACTTACAATAAAGAAATTGGTTTCATATTGATTGCCGTTCTTCTTCATGAGCGTAGCCTCTACAAGCGCGCGTAGTTCTTCTTCCATATACGGTAGCGCCACACCAACCTCCATCGCCAATTCTTCAGCCGTTGACGGTGTTCTATAAGCAGCAATTAAAATGTTTTTACAGAGGGATCGCGAAATAAAATTCCACGGTTCGTGCTCCGAGCCTAACAGTCCATTGTTGATAAAATCAATATCCTCGGGGTTATAGCTCAATTTTCCAAATTCTCTTGCCATATCCATACCTTCTTTCAAAATTTCTCTTGCACGGAAAAGTCGGGACTTGACCGTGTTTGCGGGAAGTGAGAGCGATTCTGCAATTTCACGAACGGCTTTGTTTTCTATGTAATAGGCAACGACGATGTTTCGATAATCACTCTTAATGAACGCCAACTCTCGTCGGAGCAGAGCCAATTGCTCTGTATGTATCATTTCATCAAGGATATTTTCGCTTTCGTCCTCGATCTCATAATCGCCGATATCGGACCCGGTTACCGATTCGTTTCGAACATGCTTTTCCTTCGCCCATACGGAGTAACGGTTGCGCGCAATCTGCCATACCCACGCCGAAAAGCTTGTCGGAATCGTGCCTTTGTTCAAAGCCGTGACGATCTGAAGCGCGATATCCTGTGTCATATCTTCAGCTTCAATATGATTTCCCGTCTTTTTCAAACAGAAGTAAAACAGCTTCTCCATATAGTTTTCGACAAATTCACCCATAAGCCGATCGCGCATTTCGTTCGTTTCTTGCATTTTCTCGCCTCCTTTCACTCATATAGTGTGGCATTTTTGAATTCGGGTGCGTTTCTTTATAAAATTATATCATAAAATTGTGAATTAGTCTATAACAAGTGAAAAACACCGCCGAGAAAACTCTTGGCGGTGTTTTTGATTTCCCTGATATAAAAAGGGAAGTTATGTATTATTTCAGCTCGCTCTTGACCTTTTCAACCCATGCGAGAATGTCGGCCTTTTCCGCGTCGGTTACCTTGGAATCAAAGAGTCCCATGGTGATCTTCATTGTGTCCTCGATAACGTTGGTGCCTGCCTCGCGGAGAAGCTCCTTGGTCTTTTCTACACAAGCGTCGTCGCCTGCGCTAAGGATAGCTACGTTTGCGGCGCCTGCCTTGCTGAGTCTTCCAAGGAAGAGTCTGTAATCGTCGGGAAGTGCCTTCTTGATATTTATTGCGAGAATAACGATTCTTTCCTTATCGCAGGGGTATGCGGGGGGAATTCTGTCTACAGCGTTAACGCTGAGATCGTATTCCGCTTTGATCATGTTACCGATAGCGAGAAGCTTCTTCTTCTCGGGGTAGCAAAGTACTCTCATTTTGATTGCCATTGTTTTATCCTCCATTATCACGGCTCGTGTCCGTATCTTTAATTAATTGTATCATAGTTTAAAGAAAAATGCAAACGTTTTACAACAAAAATGACATTTTTGGAGATTTTAACATAATTTTTCTTTAAATTTGTGTATTATAACGATGTTTTTATTTGAATTCGATGAGATGCTTATCGTACACGCGGTTTCGCATAATGCGATAGCTATCTGTATCTGCATCCGAGCCGAAAAGTCCGTTTTCCTTTATTGCGGTGACGATATACTCGGGGTTGAGGTTTTCGGTGCTTCCTGCGGAGAGGACGGTGTTGACCGTCATCTGTCCTGAGGAGGCATTGAACGAGATCTTTTTGATAAACGTGGTTATATCAACGTCCTTTTCGCCCGATTTTGACTTTTTCTTCATAATTATGGGCGAGGAGAAGAGAGCCGCTGCCTTTTTCTCGGTTTCCTCGTTGATCCTTGGAGATTTCAGGGTTATAGTATAGTCGGCGTATGCGATATCCGCGAATTTGGTTGAAGGATAGTAAGTCTCCAGCACGTACATCTCGTCGGTGAGGTGAGAATTGAGGCGGTTTTTGATCTCCTCAAGGCTTATTTTGCGCTCTATCTTGAGATCTGCCATTTCGCACATACTTTCAGTGCCTACCGAAAGGGGAACACCGAAAACGAGCTTAGCGTGAGGGTTGAAGCCCTTTGTGTACCACATCGGGATAGCGGCTCTCACCAAAACTCTGTGGAAGGT
>SVRA01000086.1 GCA_015065075.1 Oscillospiraceae bacterium | reverse complement strand
ATACGTTTGTTCTCTCCAAACTATGTTTCGATAAGGCTATCAAAAATGCCTTCCAAAAAGCACTCATAAATTCCTTCAAAATTCCGCATCTTCCAAATTATCGACAACACTCGAAATCAGTTTGTGCCAAAAGCACACGAGGGTTCGAATCCCTCTCTCTCCGCCATAAAAAAGACGAGTGGCTTATGCCTCTCGCCTTTTTTATCTCGTCGAGAGAGGGTACAGAGAAATCTCACTCCAAATTCGCTTGCGAATTTGTGAAAAGGTTCTGAATCCCTCGTTCGCCGACAAAGTCGGCTCACTAACCGAGTTTTGCTCCGCAAAACGTCGCCATCCTCACGGTGCCAGCGGCACCCTTGATAAAAATTGCCACCCCCTACGGCGCGATGCTGTGAGAGGTGGCATTTTCAGTATTATTTTGGTCTTTTCTTTTTCGTTCTCGTCGCCTCGAAGCTCGCGTGCGTGAGAAAGCCTACGACGTCGTCGGGTGCGTCGGGCAGGAGCACCGATATCCAATGGAGCTTGTTCATGTGATACGCGGGGTGGATGCCGTCCGACGCTCCGAACGAGCCGAACATTTCGGTCGGCTGCTTGAGGTTGACTACGTCGATGATCTCATCGCTCGGAGATCCGAACTTACGCCGGCTTACCTTCATCACGATCGCGTACCACTTGCGGCTGTCCGCGTGCCGCAGTACCGCAGTTTCAAAGTCGTCCTCGAAGGGATAGTCAGCCGCGGTGCCGTATGAGTCCAGACACATATTTAAAAATTCTTGTTTTGTCATTCGTCGGGTCTCCTTTACAAGCGCATCTCAGGGCAAGATCCGTTTTGGCGATCATTTTTCGCTCTCGATCTTTTTGAGCGCCTTTTTGAATTGGAACACGAAGAGTATCGCCGTAAAGGTCACGGCGAGAATATCCGCGATCGGTTCTGCGGCGTAAACACCGATAGTGCGGTCGCTGACGATATGCGGCATAATATAAATGAGGGGCAGGAGCAAAACGAACTTTCTCACCACCGCAACTATGACCGACGAGGGCGCGTTTCCGAGAGAAACGAAGGTCATCTGGCACGCGATCTGGATGCCGAACAGGACCATTCCGCTAAAATGAATGCGGAGAGCCTTTGAGGCAAATGCGATAAGCTCTTTGTCGGGTGTGAAGATCGAAACGAACACGCTCGGCATCAGCATCACCAGCGTCCATATAGTCACCGAGTAGATAAGGCAGGTGCGCAGCAATATTTTGTAGGTCTGCTTGACGCGATCGGCGTTCCTTGCGCCGTAATTGTAGCTGAGTATCGGCTGTGCCCCTTGGGCGATACCTTGCGACGGGAGCAGGGCAAACTGCATAACGCTTGTGAGGATCGTCATCGCTCCCACGGCAATATCTCCGCCGTAGCCGAGCAGGGACGAGTTGAAGCAGACCGATATCACGCTCTCGCTCGCCTGCATAATAAAGGTCGCCGCGCCCAGAGCGATGCAGGGCAAAACGATCTTGGGGGACGGGATAAGGTTCTTGGGCATCAGGCGAAGAATACTTCGTTTGCTGCACAGAAAAGTGATGACCCAAGCACACGAAAGCGCCTGAGAAATGACGGTTGCAAGGGCGGCGCCTCTGACTCCCATTCCGACCCCGTAGATCAGGATCGGGTCGAGAATGATGTTTGCGACCGCGCCCACGAGGACGGATATCATCGACGTTTTGGTAAAGCCTTGGGCGGTTATAAATGCGTTCATTCCGAGCGTCAGCTGTACGAAGATCGTGCCGATCGCGTAGACGTTCATATATTCGGTCGCGTATTTGATCGTGTTCTCACTCGCGCCGAACATAAGCAAAAGGTCCTCGTTCCAGACCAGCAATACGACGGTCAGCACGAGCGAGACGATGATCTGCAAGCCAAAGCAACCGCCCAGTGCCTTGTTGGCGCTGTCCATATCCTTTTTGCCCATAAAGATCGACGCTCTCGGCGCTCCGCCTGAGCTGACGAGAGCCGCGAACGCCGAAACTATCATTATGATCGGCATACAGACACCCACGCCCGTCAGAGCAAGATCGCCGACCTCGGCGATATGACCGATATAGATGCGGTCGACGACGTTATACAGCATATTGATAAGCTGGGCGACTACCGTGGGGAGCGCAAGCTTGAAAAGGAGCTTGCCGACGGGGGCAGTGCCAAGCATTTCTTTCTTATTATCCATGGTTATTTCCTCACTTTTGTAGCGTTTTTTTGTTTCAACGCAAAGCTGAATTTTTTGCAAGGTTTTTGATAAATCTTTTCAATTTTACAACCTGAACCGTCTGTTCTATCTCTATCCTAGGGGGAGGTTTTTGGAGGTGCAGGAATCCCGAAGTTTGTGCAGCAAACTCGCAGAGTAAACCGCTTGCGGTTTACGTAGGTTTTTATCCAAAAAGGTTCCTGCAATTCGCCTCCTACGCTAACTCCTCGGGGGTGCCGAAGAAGATCGAGTCCTTATTGATGCGGAGGATCTTGGTGGCGTGGCGGAGGGGGAGGGTATCGGAGGTGATCATCACGATCGTCATACCGCGCTGATTGAGGCGCGAGATGAGGTTATAGACCTCAAGCGCGGTGGCGCGGTCGAGTCCTGCGGCGGCTTCGTCGAGGATAAGGAGCTTTTCGGCGGCGCAGAGGGCGCGCGCGAGCATGACCTTACGGCACTGTCCGCCCGAGAGCTCACGGCAGGGTCGGTCGGCAAGGTGAGTGAGACCGAGCAGGGAAAGGTTATAGTCGACGATCTCTTTTGATTCCTTGGACATAAACGCGCCCTTGCGGCTTCTCGCGAGGCAGCCTGCAGTGACGATCTCGCGGACGGTGGAGTGCGAGTCGCTGCCGACGGTGGTTTGCTGGGGCAGGACACCGATCTGGTTGCGGGTGAGATTCGAGAAGGTGATCTTACCGCTATTGAGCTTGACCATTCCCGATAGCGCGCCGATGAGGCTTGATTTTCCCGAGCTGCCCTCACCCGTGACGCAGAGAAAGTCGCCGTCCTCGACCGTAAAGGAAAGGTTTTCGATGACGGCTCTGCCGTCGTAGGAGAGGGTGGCGTTTTCGACGCGGATGAGGGTTTTATCGTTTTCGAGGCACTCGGATTGAGTGTTTTCGGGGTGTTTTTTTCTGAAAATGCTTGAAAAAAGCGACATCATAATCTCCTAGATAGTAATCTGTGAATTTTACCGCAAAGGCAGAATTCGTGCGTGAAAAAGGTTATCTTGTTTTTAAATGAAGTAACTTTCACGAGGGTTCCTTTTACGCTCTGCCTCCGAATTTGGTGGATTTTGGCGGAGAGGGTGATTTTTGAGGTTTTCTTGGTTTTATTGTAGCACGGATTGAGGGGATTGTCAAGGGGAGGGGTGAAGAAGACATCATTATCAAAACAATCTCTCACCCGACTACATCGTGGCTTCATTTACACAAGAAAGCCTATAGTTTATGCGCCTCGAATTTTTGCCAATATTTCCCGAAAGATATTGAAATGTCTTTTTTGCCGTGGTATAATTGTCTTATAGGGACTTGCCGATGAAAAACACTCATTCGGGGCGAGTCCGAGGCGGTCGTTTTCGGTATTATCTGCGCCATAGAGCGCGTCAAACGCTTACTGCACAAGCGATCGCTATATAGTCAACGGAGGAAGATATGAAATACCTGCTGCAAAATAAAACCATTAAGGTTCAATACGACCCCGAGGCGATAACGCTCAGCGTTGAGGTCGAGGGCAGTGACACGGTCTGGTCCTGGGCGAGCACGGGCAAGCTGCGCCTTTCTGACGGCGCAGAGCTTGACCTCGCGAACGCCGTTTGCAAAAGCTTCGCCCACCCCAGCGGAACTATGGACGGCGTGCGCGCAAGCTATAGCGGCTTGTGCTCGCCTGACGGTCAGCAAATGACCTTTACCGTCGAGACATACGTCGGCATTGACGAGACCTCGGGAGAGCTTCGCACTCATTCGTGGGTTGAGGGTGACAAATTTGGAGAGGTCGCCGCGCTGGTCTACCCGCCGCGAATGAGATTTGAGGCGAAGGAGGGCGAGGGTTACACCGTCCTGCCTCGCATGCAGGGAACCTTAGTGCCTGCGGGACATCCCATTGATATGGCAAACGGCTCGACCGCTACGACGAACACGGTCGGATATATATACGAACGCGACGGCTATATGCCGCTTTTCGGTCAGGTAAAGGGAGGCTGTGGCTACGCCGCGATCTACGAAACTCCTTTTGACGCAAGGTATGAGCTTGTCGGCGAGGAGGTTCAGCCCTTCTTCGTGCCCTCTCTTGGTCTGATGTCGTATAAAAGGGAAATGGTCTTCAGCTTTTTCCCTGAGGGCGACTTCAACACGATAGCAAAGATCTACCGCGCGTACAGAGCCGAGAGAGGTAAGCTGATCACCCTGCGCGAGAAGATAGCGAAGAATCCAAACGTCGAATATCTTATCGGCACACCCGTGGTGCACACGGGAGCCGCAGTTCACATCCACCCTGAGTCCTTTTATTACGATGCCGAGCATCCCGAGAATAACGACTGGTGCACTCCCTTTGCAAAAATCGCGAGAGAGCTACGTGAGCTCAAGGAGAAGGGCGCGGAGAGGGCGTACGTTCACCTCGATGGCTGGGGTCATCACGGATATGATAACCTCCACCCGAGTCCTTTCCCGATAAACGAGCAGGCGGGCGGCGCGGACGGTATGCGCGCACTCCAGCAGACCTGCCACGCGCTCGGCTACAAGTTCGGTCTTCACGATCAGTACCGCGATTATTACTACGATTCACCTGGCTTTTCGATCGACAATGCGGCGCAAAACGCCGACGGAGGTCACTTTTACGGCTCGGTCTGGTACGGCGGCCCTCACTCTCTGCTTTGCGCGAGAGTCGCGCCCGATTTCGTGCGCCGCAATTACGATGAATTTGAGCGACTTGACATCAAGATCGACGGCTCGTATCTCGACGTTTTCTCTGTGGTTGAGATGGACGAATGCTTCAATCCCGAGCATCCGATGACGAGAGAGGAGTGCGCCAAGTACAGACGGCACTGCCTTGACATTCTCACCTCGCGCGGCATCATTCCGTCCTCCGAGGAGGTGCTTGATTGCATTATCGAGTCAATGGCGCTTTGTCATCACGCGCCCTTTGCCTGCACGAGTTTTGGAGGGGAGGGCAAGACCAATATGGGCATTCCGATCCCGCTTTTCAATCTCGTTTACCATAATTGCATCGTGATCCCGTGGGACGGCTTGCACAGTCGCGGCGCGTGGAGCATCGCCGACAGTGATTCGCCGTATCTTTGGGCGCTTTTGTGCGGCGGAACGGTCTATTTCGGGCTTCATTTCACACAAGAGGACGTCGAATACGGCAAGATCGCGCTTGAACTACACCGTCAGGTCGCGCTGTGCGATCTTACAAAGCACGAGATACTCGACGAGACCACCCGCAAGCGCCGTTCGACCTTCTCGGACGGCACAACGGTTGAGGCAGATCTCGACAGCGGAGATTTTACTATTACGTATCCCGACGGCCGAGTTGTAAGCGGACGCGATTAAATCAAAAAAACAGCCGACACGGTCGTGTCGGCTGTTTTTATCCAGCAAAGAGAAGAAGACCCAAAAGGAGCAACAATTCGTTGTCGGCGCTCTCACCATCGGCGAGATATACCATAAGCATCATCGCAATTATCAGCAATTCCTCGCTCCCGATCCCGTGTCCAAAGGGGAATCGAGCCGATGATGAAGGATTTGGAGGCATAAGCGTCGAAAATATAGACGGCCTTTCGTTTGGCGGACTTGGTTCGGGATTTTTTTCGGGTGAGGGAGCATAAACGTCGTGCTTTTGCAACTCGCGATCTGTTTGCGGCTCAAATGCGGCGTCTGGGTAGTCTGAATATGGATCGGCAGTGTACGATACGTTCATATCCTTGCCCCGAGGATCTTCTTCGACCTGGAACGGCTCTATGCGGGCAGGCGGGGGCATATCGCTATACGCTCCCGAACGGCTGAAGGCGTGCCCACCGTAGTTTTCGGGAACTTTAACGCTTTGTCTATTTGGATCGGGTGACCTTGCGTACATACATACTCCTGAAGATTGAATTTTGTGAGGTTTACAGCGACTTCAATACGTCGCCGAGGCGACTTAGCTTGAGAATGTAGTCGACAGCCTGCTGTCTGTCGTGGCTCAGATATGGCTTCATAGCGCAGAGCAGTGCCGCACGGCGATCGTCGGCAGAATGCTTTTTGATCAGCGTACCTGCCTCGACAGAGTTGTTGTCGCCGTGAGTCGTGTTAGCCGACACGGTCGCCGAGGCGGGAGCTGTTCCCACACCCTTTCCAAGCATGTCAAGCATAGGTTTTATCGACGAGATCAGAGCAGGCAGCTTTGACAAAAGCTCGGGATTGGAAAGCAGTGCCGAAAAAATATCCGCCGAGGGATTGGTCTGCGGAGCAGACGGTGCGGTTGCCGCTGCTGTGGGAAAATCCCGATCGGACGGATCCGAGTCGGTCGGGGTATTCATTATCCCCTTAAGTATTCCCGAAAGATAGTCGTTTCCCGAGGGACTGCCTCTTTCGGATGCGAGATTTTCTTGATCGTTCATAGTAATCTCCATTCCGCCGCTTGCGGCGGCACAAATAGTAATCGATGAATTTTGCCGAAGAGGCAAAATTCGTGCGTGAAAAAGATTAGTTCACTGCTAGATAGAAATAACTTTCACGCTAAACACC
>SVRA01000085.1 GCA_015065075.1 Oscillospiraceae bacterium | reverse complement strand
TTTGCAAAAAATATTTTATTTTCGAAAGGTGAATACGAAAATGACAGCAGCAGAAAAGCAGGCAATTATTGAAAAGTACGCCATCCACGAAGGCGACACCGGCTCGCCCGAGGTACAGATCGCAATTCTTACTCACAGAATCGCTAACCTCACCGAGCACCTTAAGGGCAACCATAAGGACAACCACAGCCGTCGCGGCCTCTTCAAGATGGTCGGTCACAGAAGAAACCTTCTCAACTACCTCCAGAAGGTAGACATCGAAAGATACAGAGCTATCGTTGAGAAGCTCGGTCTGAGAAAGTAATAGTTGCATAAGAAACGGAGTGCCATTTTTGTTTATGTCACTCCGCTTCTTCCTGTCTAAACTACTTTTCCTTTGACAATTTTCCGAATACTTCGTTGCTACTCGAAATCAGTTCGCCGTAGAAAAACTACGGCTTCACTTAGATTTCTCCGTTGCGCCTTGCCTTCGAAAAATTCTCTGCGGAAAAGGTTTTTCAAGAATGTTGACACATCAAAACAGAACCTAAAAATCATTCACACGAGGATTTTAGAGCTTAAATATGCGCCTGAATCCCACCGCTTCAAAACCTAAAGCCGTCGCGCTACCAACCAGCCTATACGGAAAGTTTTGAGGGGTTCGGGGAAGCTTTTCCAAAAGTTCCCCGAGAAATTCAGACCCATATTTAAGTCCTAAAACTCCGTGTGATCGAAATAAATTCAAAACGGAGGAAAACAAATGTCCACTACAATCGTAAGCTCCCAGATGGAGTTCAAGAACTTCAAGAAGTTCAACTACACCCTCGCAGGCCGCCCCCTCGTGATCGAGAACGGCAAAATGGCAGGCCTTGCAAACGGTTCCGTCCTCGTTCGTTACGGCGAGACCGCAGTTCTCTGCTGCGCTACCGCTTCCGAAAAGCCCCGTGACGGTATCGACTTCCTTCCCCTCTCCGTCGACTTCGACGAGAGAATGTACGCTGCAGGCAAGATCCCCGGCGGTTATCTCAAGAGAGAGGGCAAGCCTTCCGAGAAGGCAATACTTACCAGCCGCGTTATCGACCGTCCTATCCGTCCCCTTTTCCCCAAGGACCTTCGTAACGACGTAGCTCTCACCCTCACCGTTATGTCCGTAGATCCCGACTGCGCTCCCGAGGTTGCCGCTATGATCGGCGCTTCCACCGCTCTCGCAATCTCCGATATTCCGTGGAACGGCCCCATCGGTGGCGTTCACATCGGTCTTATCGACGGTAAGTTCATCGTCAACCCCACCACCGCAGAGCAGAAGATCTCCGACCTCCAGCTCACTGTTGCCGCTTCCAAGGAAAAGGTCGTTATGATCGAGGCAGGCGCTAACGAGGTTGCCGACGACGTTATGTACGACGCTATTATGCTCGCTCACAAGGAGATCAAGGACCTTCTCGAATTCATCGGCGCTATCGTCGACGAGATCGGTAAGCCCAAGTTTGAGTATCCCTCCTGCGAGCTTGACCACGATATGTTCGACAAGATCTTCGCGTTCTGCGAGAAGGACGTTATGTTCGCACTAGACACCGACGACAAGACGGTTCGCGACGCGAGAATGTTCCCCATCAAAGAAGCAATACTTGCACAGTTCACCGAGGAATATCCCGAGCTCCCCGGTATGATGGACGAGCTCGTATACAAGATCCAGAAGAAGATCGTTCGCCGCTGGCTGCTCGTTGACAAAAAGCGTGTTGACGGCAGAAGCATGAACCAGATCAGAGGCCTTGCGGCTGAGGTCGACGTTCTTCCCCGCGCTCACGGCTCGGGTCTCTTTACCAGAGGTCAGACTCAGGTGCTCACAGTTGCTACTCTCGGTACTCTCTCCGAGTCCCAGATGCTCGACGGTATCGATTCCGAGACCAGCAAGAGATATATGCACCACTACAATATGCCCGGCTTCTCCACAGGTGAAGCAAAGGCAGTCCGTTCCCCCGGTCGCCGCGAGATCGGTCACGGAGCTCTCGCAGAGAGATCTCTCGTTCCCGTTCTTCCCTCCGAGGAGGAATTCCCCTATGCGATCCGTCTCGTATCCGACGTAGTTTCCTCTAACGGCTCTACCTCGCAGGGCTCTGTTTGCGGCTCGACTCTCGCTCTTATGGCGGCAGGCGTTCCGATCAAGGCTCCCGTTGCAGGTATCTCCTGCGGTCTTATCACCGCCGAGGACGGCTCTTGGGATACTATGATCGATATTCAGGGTCTCGAGGACTTCTATGGCGATATGGACTTCAAGGTAGCAGGTACCAAGAAGGGTATCACCTCTATTCAGATGGACCTTAAGGTTGACGGTCTTACCCCCGAGATCATCGCTCGCGCATTCGAGCAGACCAAGGCAGGCCGTGAGTACATCATCGACGAGGTAATTCTCAAGGCTATCGACGCTCCCAGAGCAGAGGTGAGCAAGTACGCTCCCAAGATGACAAGCTTCAAGATCGATCCCGACAAGATCCGCGAGGTTATCGGTAAGGGTGGCTCGGTCATCCAGAAAATCTGCGCAGAGTCGGGCGCTAAGGTCGACATCAACGACGAGGGCGTTATCTGCATCGCTGCTATCAACGGCGAAAGCGCTGCTATCGCAAAGGCTATGATCGATGCTATCGTATTCGAGCCCGAGGTTGGCTGCATCTACCCCGCAACCGTTGTTAAGATCCTTGCAAGCAAGGACAAGCCCAATGAGGATATCGGATGCTTCGTTGAGTACGCTCCCGGCAAGGAGGGTATGGTTCACATCTCCAAGATCTGCGACAAGAGAATCAACAGAGTTACCGATGCAGGCATCGACGTTGGATCGTCTGTAAACGTCAAGTACATGGGTCTCGACAAGAAGGGCCGTATGGACTTCTCTATCAGAGACGCAAAGTGATCTCTGACCCTAAATTTAAAATATCGGAAAGGAAGCAACATGGATATTTTGAAAAATACCAACAAGGATAAATTGCAGAAGATCACGCTCGTCGTGGTCTCTGCGCTCACACTGCTTGCCCTCGTGCTTCTTCTCGTTATAATCATGGCAAGCGTTGACAAGAGCATGGGAGACAATAAGGTCGACGATATCGTCGATTCGCTCGAGTTTGAGTCGAAGCCGATCACCTCAACTCAGCTCGTCACGGGCTCTCTCGTTCTTGCAGACTCCGATCACCCCTATTCCACCGACGCTTCTCTGCTTGATCTTATTGATTTCAAAACGTATCGCAACAATATGCTCAGAGAAGACGGAATCGATCCAGCTGTTACAGAAAATCTTCCTTACCAGCCCTACACGGGTATGCAGCTAAACGAAGAAGCTATAGTTTTGGCTCACAAGATGCTTGTCGATGCTGTGAAAGCAGTAAGTCAAGGATCTATAACCGTAGACGGAGCATACGGAAGACAGGAAAATAAGGGCAATATAAAAGCAACCGATTTTAGTGAATTTGATACCGGATTGCTCGTATTCCTCGCAGACAAAACGTCTGACGGAACCGCAAGCAAATACGTTCCGCTTTCCGAGGACTATGTCAAATGGTTTCAAAAGAACGCCGCAAAATACGGTTTCAGCAAGAGCTTTGAGAACGGCTACCGCTACGTTGGCACGGTCCACGCAAAGTATATGACGGATAAGGATCTTTCCCTGTCGCAGTACATAGAGTACCTCAAGAAAAACACGTCACACGACAAACCTTTGACCGTAAAGGATTCTGACGGCACAAGCTACGGCATCTACTACGTTGCCTGCAAGGATGGCGACTCGGTCAATCTCCCCGTCATCTCTGACGGAAACGGAGAAAACAACGCAGTTTCTTACGAGATCTCGGGCACGAACGAGGGCGGAATTATAGTAACCGTCAAGCTTAATTGATCACGGCTATGGGAGGGGGCTTACCCCTCCCATTAATAACCTTAAAGGGAGAAAATCTATGAGATATTTCACAAAGGAATGGTACAATGACACAGTACTTGCCGAGGTCTGCTTTCAGATGCGGAACACCTCGCAGGCAGACAAATTCTCCGAAAAGCACTTCAAATCGCTCTACGAGGGACAGAAAAAGTGGTTTGTGAGGAGCGAGAAGATCATCGCGAAGCAAAGCAAGGTCAAGTTTGACGCAGCGGTTGCCGAAGCGGCGTTTGAGGCGAGCTACAACGAAAACCTTGAATTTATAAAGAAAAATATCCCCGCTGACATTCTCGCAAAGGTCGCTGACGTGCGCGTGCTGGCGATGGGAAGCGCGTCTTACGAGGTTTTTCACGAGATCACGCGCTTTTGCGGTCAGGTCAACCGTCGTTGCGAGTCGGTCAAGGAGGACTACGACGGCGAGGTCGAAAAGCTTGCCGAAAAGCTCGGTTGGTACAAGATAAACTGTCTTAACTGGATACTCAACGCGCCGATCAGCGCGGCAGAGATCGGCGAGGGGGGCAATTTCGTGCTCACCACGTCGCCAGACTACACCGACATAGCCTGCAAGGTCACACTTTCGGGCGCGCAGTCGATTCTCTGCCCCGACGAGCTTATCGGGGCGGCGGTGTTGCACCTTGAAATTCTCCCCGCAGGCGAGATGCTCGAGCTCAATCTGCTTTGTATGACAAAGGCTGGCAAATCGGTCGAGTTTTCGGCGCAAATGACCGATATTGAGACCGAGGATATAACGAACGGTTAAAATTCCCGTTCAACCGATAGTTTCTTCGACACAAAAAACCTTGACAACGCTTTGCGTTTGTTGTATAATTATATTCCATACTGAAAAAAGGAGGTGTCCGTTTTGGCTGATAAAAAGTGCGGGCATAAGATAATTGCCCAGAATAAAAAGGCGTATCACGACTATTTCGTGGACGAAAAATACGAGGCGGGCATCGAGCTTTTCGGCACGGAGGTCAAAAGTCTGCGCACAGGCGCGGTCAATCTCAAGGACTCCTACTGCGACTTCAAGGACGGCGAGCTTTTCGTCGTCGGAATGCACGTAAGTCCCTACGAGCACGGAAATATTTTCAATCGTGACCCCATGAGAAAGCGCAGACTGCTCATGCACAAGCGCGAGATCCTCAAGCTTTTCGGTCTTGTCGCGCAAAAGGGCGTTTCGCTTATTCCCCTCTCGCTCTATTTCTCGGGCTCGCGCGTTAAGGTCGAGCTCGGACTCTGCCGAGGCAAAAAGCTTTACGACAAGCGCGATTCGATCGCCAAGCACGATGCCGATCGCGAGATCGAGAGAAGATTGAAGGATAGAGGGTAGAACGCAGCGAAAAGTAGCAAATGCCACGGGGGCGCGGGGACGCGTGCCTTCGGCGACCTACTTTCTTTGAAAAGAAAGTAGGCAAAGAAACTTCCGATATTTTGGGTTCTAACTATGGTGAGGTGACGCTGATTTTTCGGCGAGCCGAAAAAGTCAGCCTACTGAGATAAAGTCCGTCTTGCCGTGTAGAAAACCAATTTCGCGCTTTGCGAAGCAAAGCATATCACTTTTCACGAAGTGAAAAATATAAGAACCTGCTACGCAGAACCTTGCTGCTCGCAGGCTCACAGCACTCGCGCATAGCGCGAATATCACTGCGCCAACGGCGCAATATCACGTTTGCGAAAGCAAACATATCACTTCAAATCGCCCTGCGATTTGAAATATCACCGCGCAGTCGCTATGCGACGCGCCTATGGGGGTGTAAAGGTTTCGACGGGGATTTTGAGGTATGATAAGCGGGTAGAGCCGAGTAATCTCTAAAACTGCTCAAACTTTAAAAAATAAACGACAACAATACTGTTGCTATGGCTGCCTAATTGTTGACCCTTCGGGGTTAACAATGGCAGTGCCGCGACCTGCGGGTCGCCCGTTCCTCTCGGTAGGACCACGAACCGAGACTGAGCGTCATTTTAGTGGTGCACGTGCATCGGCTGTTACCGTTGAACCGATCACGCAGAAAGCGGTTGCTTCTTTACCGAGCCTGAGCATCGGCGCGGCGAAGAAAAAGACTCAATAGATGTTCTGCACCCGGAGAAAGTTGTATCAAGAGGTTTTCGGACGGGGGTTCAACTCCCCCCACCTCCACCATAAAACAAAAGCACCCTTTTGGGTGCTTTTGTTTTATATATGAAGGGGAGTTGAACGGGTCGGTAGTGAATGACTGCCAGTGGCAGGCGTAGGGGTTCCCCGAAGCGAGCGTAGCCGAGCTTTGGGGGTTCCGTAGTGCCGACCCTGACCGAGCCCGCAGGCGAGAGCGATTCCCAAACATCCCGACGGCTCGATGCCCGAGGGATGTTTCTTCTCCAGCCTTCTTGGCGGTCTTTGTTTTTTGCTGTCGGCGAGGGGCTAATGAGAAATTCCTCGCCAAAACGCTTGCGTTTTGTGCAAAGGTTCGACTCCCCCCACCTCCACCAAACGCAAAAGACCACGCCCAGCGTGGTCTTTTTCATTTACTATATTCAATTACACCCTTTTCCAAGTTTTCGGACTGAACAGAATGAGTACGGGGAGTATTTCAAGTCTGCCGATCATCATAGTAAAGGTCAGCACGATCTTGGAAAACACGCTGTATCCCGCATAGCTTGCATAGGGGCCGACCGCCTCGAATGCGGGTCCGATATTTGAAATGCAAGCCAGCGCCGACGAAAAATTGGAGAAAAATCCGTGCTTTACGGTATACGTTCCCGCGTCCGACACGATCGTCACGACTTCGCCGTTTATGGGATCGAACGACAATAGGAACACCGCCGCCACTAAAATAAAGAAATACATCGTCACAAAGGCAAAAACGTCGTTGATCGTCTTTTCCTCCAAGGGCTTTCCCTCGAACTTCGCCTTTGGAACGTAGCGAGGATTGATCAGCTTTCTGACGTTGATATATACGCCCTTAACAGAGATAACGATTCTTGAGATCTTAACGCCGCCC
>SVRA01000084.1 GCA_015065075.1 Oscillospiraceae bacterium | reverse complement strand
CCTCTGCCGATTTTTATTTATTTTGCGTGATAAAGCTTTTTGACCTGATACTGCGGCTCGCAGGTGATGTTGACGCCGAGCTTTTTGAAGGTTCGGCTGTCGACCATTGAAAGAATTACCGAGGAATGCGCCTCGCAATCCTTCAGCTCGGAGAGCTGACTTAGAGCCTTGGCGGCAGTTTCAGACGTGACCGCACTGATAGAGAGCGCGATGAGCACCTCGTCTACGTGCAGACGGGGATTGTGATTGCCGAGATGACCGACCTTGAGATGCTGAACGGGCTCGATGATCGAGGGGGAAATGAGCTCGACCTTGTCGTCGATCCCAGCAAGCTCCTTGAGTGCGTTGAGAATAAGCGCCGCCGAAGCGCCGAGCAGGGACGAGGTCTTGCCCGTGATTATCTTGCCGTTCGGCAGCTCCATAGCCGCCGCGGGAGCGCCGGTTTGCTCAGCTCTGTCCTTCGCCGCCGCAACTACCTTGCGGTCGTGCACGGTCACGCCCGCCTGCTGCATGAGCAGATCGAGCTTGCCGACGACTTCGGTACTGTTGGAGTTCATATTTTCCTTTTGCTCGCAAAGTGCCGCGTAGTAACGGCGGATTATCTCTTGCTTTGACGCCTCGCGGCAGACCTCGTCGTCGATAATGCAGTTGCCTGCCATATTAACGCCCATATCCGTGGGAGATTTGTAAGGAGAGGAGCCGTGTATCTTTTTAAAGGTCGCTTCAAGCACGGGGAAGATCTCGACGTCGCGGTTGTAGTTGACCGCGGTCTGACCGTAGGCTTCGAGGTGGAAGGGGTCGATCATATTGACGTCGTTGAGGTCGGCGGTTGCCGCCTCGTAGGCGAGGTTTACTGGGTGCTTGAGCGGAATATTCCAGATCGGGAAGGTCTCGAACTTCGCGTATCCCGCCTTGACTCCGCGCAGATTCTCGTGATAGAGCTGGGAGAGGCAGGTCGCCATCTTGCCGCTTCCGGGACCGGGGGCGGTGACGATAACGAGCTGTCTTGTGGTCTCGATGTAATCGTTTTTGCCGTAACCGCTTTCGCTGACAATGCCCTCGATATTGTAGGGATATCCGGGGATAGAGTAGTGGCGGTAGACCTTGACTCCGAGGTTTTCGAGCTTGTTGGCAAAAAGCTCTGCAGAGGGCTGTGACTCGTATCTTGTGAGGACTACGCTGCCAACGTAAAGACCAACGCTTCTGAACGCGTCGATAAGTCTCATAACGTCGAGGTCGTAGGTGATACCGAGGTCGCCTCTGACCTTGTTCTTTTCGATGTCGCTTGCGTTTATGGCGATGACTATCTCTGCGTCGTCCTTGAGCTGAAGAAGCATCTGAAGCTTTGAGTCGGGCGCAAAGCCGGGGAGCACGCGCGCCGCGTGATAATCGTCGAAAAGCTTGCCTCCGAATTCGAGATAGAGCTTCCCTCCGAATTTCGCTATTCTTTCACGGATATGCTTTGATTGCAACTCGAGATATTTTTTGTTATCGAAACCAATCTTACACATAAAGCGTCTCACCATCCTCACAAAAAGCTTGATAATAACAAATACAAATATTATTGTATCACATTATTCGCCTTTTTTCAAGAGATTTTTAACTTTTTTGAAATTTTTTTCATTTGGGCAAAATATCCAAAAGCAAGGGGGGCTCGGATAGACTTTTTCTACGAATTCGATATTGACAAAGAAAAAAAAGAAGATTATAATTAATGAAAGCAAGGATGGGGAGCGACCCTTAAGCACTTTTCAGAGAGCCGTCGCAACGGTGCGAGACGGTAAAGTTTGCTTTTTGTGTTAAATCACCCCGGAGCCCGTCGCCGAACGCAGCTTTGCAAGTAGACCGACGCGTATTTTCTGCGTTAAAGAAAGGCGTATAAAGGTTGTACGTGATCAAACAAAAGAGTGGTATAACGAGGACTGCATTGGCTTCGTCTCTTTGGAGACGGGCTTTTTTTGTTTTTTGCTACGCAAAAAGTGATATGTTTGGCAGAGCCAAACGTGATATGCTCTGCGAACAGAGCGTGATATTTTCGCCTCGCGAAAGTGATATGTTTCGCAAGCGAAACGTGAAGAAAGGAAATGAAGTATGCTTACACTTGACAAGATCTATCACGCGGCATACGTTCTCAAGGACGTGATCAGACCCACCGCGCTCGTGCGCTCAAAGATCGCGCCTGACTGCGAGCTTTACTTAAAGAGTGAAAACCTGCAGGTCACGGGCTCGTTTAAGGTTCGCGGCTCGGGATATATGATCTCCCAGCTCTCCGACGAGGAAAAGGCGAAGGGAGTTATCGCGTGCTCTGCGGGAAATCACGCGCAAGGCGTTGCACTCGCCGCGCAGAAATACGGCATTAAGGCGGTCATCTGTCTGCCTGACGGCGCACCCATTTCCAAGGTCGAGGCGACCAAGAGCTACGGCGCCGAGGTCGTTATGGTAAAAGGAGTTTACGACGACGCGTACAAGCGTGCGCTCGAGCTCCGCGACGAGATGGGATACACCTTCGTTCATCCCTTCGACGACGACGACGTTATCGCGGGTCAGGGAACTATCGGTATCGAAATACTCAACGAGATCAAGGATCTCGACGCGATAGTCGTGCCGGTTGGCGGCGGCGGTCTCATTTCGGGAGTCGCTTACGCGGCAAAGCACCTCAAGCCCGATATCAAGGTCTACGGAGTGCAGGCGGCGGGCGCGCCGAGTATGTTCAATTCGGTGAAAAACGGCAAAAAGGAAAAGCTTGAGGGCGTTTCCACGATAGCCGACGGTATCGCGGTCAAGGAGCCGGGCGACAATACTTTTGAGCTCTGCCAAAAGTACGTCGACGAGATAGTCACCGTTTCCGAGGGCGAGATCTCGTCCGCGATCCTTGCGCTTATCGAGCAGCACAAAATGATCGCCGAGGGCGCAGGTGCAGTCTCTGTCGCCGCGGTCATGTTCGACAAGCTTCCGATCAAGAATAAAAAGGTCGCTTGCGTAGTTTCGGGCGGTAATATCGACGTTACTATTCTCTCGCGAGTCATCAAGCGCGGTCTCTTAATGTCGGGTCGAAACTATACCCTCTGCATTGAGCTTATCGACAAGCCCGGTCAGCTCCTCGGTGTCTCCGAGATCATCGCGGGGCTTGGCGCTAACGTCATCTCGATCCACCACGAAAGAGCCAGCGAAACTATGGATATCAACGGCTGTTACTTAAGAATAGTGCTTGAAACGAGAAACCACGAGCATATAAGACAAATAGAGAGCGCATTGACAAATGCGGGATATAAATTGGTATAAAAAGGAGCTCAGATATGGAAAAGGTATACACGAAAAATGCGCCTGACGCGATAGGACCGTACAGTCAGGCTATAAAGGTTGGAGGACTTGTATTTACGTCGGGGCAGATCGCGATCAACCCCGAGAGCGGAGCTGTTGAGGCGACCGATATCAAGGGACAGACCGAGCAGGTCTGCAAGAATCTGTGTGCAGTGCTTGAAGCGGCGGGTACGAGTGTTGAGAGGGCGGTAAAAACGACTTGTTTTCTTGCAGATATGGCAGATTTTGCCGCGTTCAACGAGGTCTACGGCAAGTACTTTACGGGCAAGCCTGCCAGAAGCTGCGTTGCGGCAAAGCAGTTGCCAAAGGAAGTGCTCGTTGAGGTCGAGGTAATTGCCGAGCTTTAAGCTTGACAGGAAAACGGTTTTGGTGCATTATTTTACTAATTTAATTGGTTAAAACGCAGACAAATCGGCAAAATGAGGTGCCGAAACTGTGAAAAATTTATATATATTAATTTTGGAAGAAAAAATTTTGCCGTTTTTCTTGACAAAGCAAGCGGTATATGATATAATCAGTACATATTTCTTCAAAAATGCAATGAAGGGAAAAAGTAATTCACAAAAGATCTCAAGAGAGTCGGCGGTCGATGCGAGCCGATGGTCGTTTGTAAATGAAGCTCATCCCGGAGCAGTCGCCCGAAGGTCTTGATAAAAAGACTGCGTAGAGACGAACGGAAGTCCCCCGTTATCACGGACGTTTTACTGTCAGGTAAAAGCAGAGTGGGAGTTTGGCGCTCCAATAAGAGTGGTACCGCAGAGTGTTATTTAAACCTTTGTCTCTTTTTCGGGGAGGCAAGGGTTTTTTTGCTTTTTTGAGGATATGATTTGAAAAAAACGGATTTGGAGGTATAGAATGGTATTAAACGGTTCTGAAATACTTGTAAACGTATTGCTTGAGCAGGGTGTAGATACCGTGTTCGGATATCCGGGCGGTGCAGTCCTGAACATCTACGACGCGCTTTACAAATACCGCGATAAGATCACGCATTATATGACCGCGCACGAGCAGGGCGCGTCCCACGCGGCAGACGGTTATGCAAGGGCGACGGGAAAGACGGGAGTAGTCATCGCAACCAGCGGCCCCGGCGCGACCAATCTTGTCACGGGAATTGCAACTGCATATATGGACAGTGTTCCTATGGTCGCTATCACGGGCAATGTGCCGACCAATCTTATCGGTGCGGACAGCTTTCAGGAGGTATACATTGCGGGAATCACGCTTCCCATCACGAAGCACAATTTCGTGGTAAGACGCGTTGAAGATCTTGCCGACACTCTCCGCCGCGCGTTTGAGATCGCGGGAAGCGGCAGACCCGGACCCGTCCTCGTGGATATTCCCAAGGACGTTACTGCGGCAAAGACCGAGTACGAGGCAAAGCCTGCGGTCAAGACGGTCAGATGCAACGGAATCAAGGGAGACGTCAAGGAGGTCGCGGAGCTTATAAACCGAAGCGAAAGACCTTTCATCTACTTCGGCGGCGGCGTTCGTCTTTCCGAGGCAGGTGACGAGCTTCGTCAGCTTATCGAGACTGCGGATATTCCCGCGTCGTATACTCTTATGGCGGGAGGCGTTCTCGGATACGGCGAGAAGAACAATCTCGGACTTATCGGAATGCACGGCTGCTACAGCGCGAACGCGGCGGCGAACAGAGCCGACGTTATGATAGCGATAGGCACGAGATTTTCCGACCGAGTTGCGCTCAATCCCGATAAATTCGGACACAATGCGCGAATAGTACATATAGACATCGACCCCGGCGAGATCAACAAGAACATCATCGCGGATTACAGCATCGTCGGCGACGTCAAGGAGGTTCTCACCGAGCTTCTCAAGTACGTCAAGCCGACCAAGCACGACGCATGGCAGGAGCAGATCGCACGCTGGAAGCAGGACGATTACAAGCCCGAGACCAGCGAGACCGAGCTCAAGCCCCACTATCTCATCGAGAAGGCTTGCGAGATCGCGGGCAAGGATGCGGTCTACGTTACCGACGTCGGTCAGCATCAGATGTGGGCGGCACAGTTCTTGCATCACACGCACCCCCGCAACTTTTTGACCAGCGGTGGACTTGGCACGATGGGTTACGGCTACGGCGCGGCGATCGGCGCGAAGATCGCGAGAGGCGAGGACACGACGGTGGTTCACTTCACGGGTGACGGCTCGTTCCACATGAATATGAACGAGATCTGCACCGCGGTCAGCTACGGAGTGCACGTTATTACGGTTATTTTCAACAATTCGGTTCTCGGAATGGTACGTCAGTGGCAGGGCGCGTTCTACGACAGACGCTTCTCGTCCAGCGAGCCCGAGAGAGTCACGGATTATAAGGCGGTTGCCGAGGGCTTTGGCGGTCACGGATTCAGATGCGAGACCCCCGAGGAGTTCGAGACGGCTATGAAGCAGGCTATGGAGATGGACGGTCCTGTATGGATCGAGTGCATCGTTGACCGCGAGGAGAAGGTTCTCCCCATGATCCCCGGCGGCAAAACGGTCCACGATACCATTTTCAAGTGATAGGAAAGGGACGGTGAAGATTATGAAGCAAAGATGTATGGTCGTTCTCGTTGACAACAACGCGGGCGTGCTTGCAAGGATCTCCTCTCTTTTCGTTCAGCGCGGATTCAATATCGAGTCGCTGACCGTTTCGCCCACGGAAAATGAGAAGCTTTCAAGGCTTACCATTATGACCTCGGGTGATGAAAAGACCTTCCAGCAGATAATCAAGCAGACCGGAAAGCTGGTTGAGACGAGACTTATTTTCCTCGTTGAGCCCTCGTTCAGCATGGTCAGAGAGCTTATGCTCGCTAAATACAAGGTCACGGCGGACGAGTCCGCAGGCCTCTCCGAGCTTATCGCAAGCTACGGCGGCAAGGTTGCCGACGCAAGCGACGGTTGCTTGGTGGCACAGCTCAGCGACACCCCGCAGGTGCTCGACGATTTTCTCTCCGCCGCGAGAGGCTTTAAGCTCATCGAGCTCGGTCGCACGGGCGTTATTGCAATGGAGAGAGGCAATGTTTCATACGAATTGTAAGCAATTCGTATGAAGTGATATGCTTTGCGGTGCAAAGCGTGATATTGCGCAAGCGCAGTGATATTTTCGCTTCGCGAAAGTGATATGCTTTGCCTCAAGGCAAAGCGTGGAGAAAGAAAATCGCAGGGCGATTTTCAAATTGATTTCAATAAAAATTTTAATATACTCCAAAGGAGAACAAAACAATGATCAACAAGTATTATGACACCGATTGTAATCTTGCCCTTATAAAGGACAAAACAGTAGCGGTTATCGGATTCGGTAGCCAGGGACACGCGCACTCCATGAACCTCGCAGAGAGCGGCTGCAACGTAGTCGTTGGTCTGCGCAAGGGAAGCGGACACTGGCAGAAGGCTGCTACCTTCGCTGAAAAGAACCCCAACTTCAAGGTTATGGAGGTTGAGGACGCAGCAAAGGCGGCTGATATCGTAATGATGCTCGTTCCCGATGAGCTCGCTGCTGACATCTACAACGCTCAGGTTGCTCCCTATATGAAGGACGGCGACGTGCTTATGTTCGCTCACGGCTTCAATATCCACTTCGGATTCATTCAGCCCCAGAAGAACATTGACGTTATCATGGTCGCTCCCAAGGGCCCCGGTCACACCGTAAGAACTCAGTATCAGGAGGGCAAGGGCGTTCCTTCTCTTATCGCGGTATATCAGGACTACACCGGCAAGGCTAAGGACTACGCACTCGCATACGCTTGCGGAATCGGTGCAGGCAGAGCAGGTATCCTTGA
>SVRA01000006.1 GCA_015065075.1 Oscillospiraceae bacterium | reverse complement strand
CTTTGTACTTCTATCTTTTGTTGTTCAATTGTCAAGCTTCAATTCCGCGCTCCCTTTTTGCGAGCGCTTGTCTATTATATCACAGCTCTTTGCCTTTGTCAATACCTTTTTGAAATTTTTTTCAAAAATTTTTTCAACTTCAAAGCACTGCAATATCCCTGCTGCCACTTTCGCGACAGCTTCACTATTCTACCACTTTCTCCTTATTTTGTCAACCCCTTTTTTGCATTTTTTGTCATTTTGTGAAATGTTTTTAATTTCATTTTAAACTCATCTCGTTTTATTCGACAATATTAACAAAATTCCAATATCAAGGCTGACTAATAAGCTAAATCAAGGGAAAAATATCAATAAAAGTGTTGGAGGGCAAAATGCTACTATCGATTTTTATCAGAACGGTTATAATATACGTCATACTTACCATAACTATGCGAATTATGGGAAAACGCCAGCTTGGCGAATTGGATGTCAGCGAACTAGTCATAGCCATATTGCTCTCGGAGATCGCCTCCCTTCCCATTACAAATGAAGAAAAGCCGTTAATGCAGGCATTTATCCCTATGGTTACCTTGGCGGTATTAGAAATACTGTCCTCCTCTCTCATTCTAAAGTCGCCGTTTGCCAAAAAACTCCTCTCCTCGAAGCCGTCCGTGATAATAGCGCGCGGGGTCATCGACAGAAAGGCTATGAAAAAGGTGCGTATATCTCTTGAGGATCTGATAAGTCAGATCAGGCAAAACGGAATATACGATCTTGAGGAGGTCGACTACGCCATTTTGGAAGAAAACGGCAAGATGAGTATAATCCCCAAAAGCTGTTACCGTCAGCCCGACCGCAACGATCTGCAGCTTCCTGACGACAACAGCGGCGTGATGCACCTTGTAGTCTCGGACAGCGTTATCAACAACCACACCCTACGTATTCTTGGCAAAGACGAGGCTTGGGTAATGCGCAAGCTTAATAAGCAAGGCTGTGCCCTGAAAGAAGTCTTTTGTATGACCTGCAACGACAAAGGAGAGCTATATATTATAAAAAAGGATGGAAGAAGCATCCGCCCGCACAAATAAAGCCAAAAATCTCCGCCGAGATAAGGGTATCCCCTAAAGGACAGTTCTGTAAAAACACGGTATATCTCGAAAGAGGTATACCGTATTTTACTTTTGTGTTTACAAAATTGACAAGTACATATTATCGCTCTGCTATCATAATATTTTGTACTAAAACCACCTTTTCGCAAATGCAGGGGAAGCGTAGCTAAACCCATTATAGTGTCGATTTTGCCGTTTGCAAAATCATTTGAAAAAATGTTGGATTTTTCTTTATCAAAAATCCTTCACGCCCATTTTGGATGAAGCATCGGACTTCGTCCGCTGTTTCATCCAAATATTTTGATACTTTTATATATACCTTTATCGCAATATATAAAAGCCTCAAAATCATTCGTAATACTGTACTTTTTTCACTCCTTCCATATTCTGTGCCTTTCAATAATATAGCAAAAACTGCCTTTGCTATATTATAGTGAAAAAATGACATCTTGATAAATAAAAATATCAAAAAAATGTCATTTTTTCTGCCAGTAAGAAAAATCGGCACTATAATATGTATGGCGAGAAAAAAGCCGCTATCGCGGCGTGACACCCACGCTTTGATAGTGGCTTTTTGGTAATTGTTTTGGCGAAGCATAGATATGTAGGGGGAGTTAAAAGTATCTGCTCCAATTGGACTTTCTAAGGCTATACTTGAAAACGAAGCTATGTATAGAAGTTGACTTATTTAGCGAATACAATATATGCATTTGTTAGAGAATCATTCCCAAATGTATCTATATCGATATTTTTCCAATCAGTTTCTGTACCACAATAATTGACTTCAATAATATTCGGACTATCAATGAAAGAAGCAAATCCTATTTTTATGACGCTGGAAGGGATTGTGATGGTTTTTAATTTTGTGCATTCTTGAAAGGCACGACTATCTATAATGACAACTCCTTCAGGGATACTTATGCTTTCCAACAATGTACATCCATAAAATGCACCATATCCGATGCTTGTAACACTTTCATCTTGAGGAATCAAAGATTCTTTGCATCCAAACACAAGTTCTTTTTTATTTGTGTTGATCACACAATTATTAACACTATGAAAGGTTTGATTTTCTTGATTTACGGATATTTTTTCAACATTTGGGCAATTCGCAAACGCATATTGATCTATACCTCTGACGCCTTTTCCTATATAAATTTCTGATAATTTCAGACAGTTGCTGAAAGCAGATCGTCCTATATTCAAAACATTATCAGGTATTACGACATAAGTTAAAGCTGCACATCCCCAAAATGCAAAATCTCCGATATTTTCAACACTTTTACCTATGGATAAATTAGTTATGCTTGAACAGTCCATAAAAGCATAATAATCTATCTTTGTGACACTATCTGGAATTGTTACATCAGTCAATGATGTGCATTTTTCGAAAGCTGACCAACCTATGTATTCGACTGCAGAACCCATTGAAAAACTTTTCAAATTTGAGCAATTATAAAAAGCAGCTTTTGAAATACGCGTTACAGATTGTCCTCCTTCGACACACTTAAGATTAAGACAACCATAAAATGCTTGTTCGTTAATTTGTTGCACATTTATACCTATAGTGACACTCTGCAATTGAAAGCAATTATAAAACGCTTCCTTTCCTATGCTAACCACAGGATGACCATTATAGTATTCTGGAATATATATTTGTGAATCTTGACAAGTTCCTAACCCTTTAACGTAATACCCCTTTTGGGAATTATCAAATTCATACGATAATCCAAGAGAACCTGTGGCATATATGAGTTTTTGAGGTATAAGTATTTCGTTACATACGGAACAATGCTTACCCTCGGTCTTGCCGTCAGTAGTGCATGTTGCGGCTACAGCGGCATCAATAACCTCGGTATGACCAGTTGCATCAATACTTTTATTTTCCTTTTCCCCGCAAGAGCAAGAACGTTCTTGTTCTCCCTTGACGGTGCAAGTCGCATCCTTAACTGTTGTCCATTCACCAAAAGCGTGAACATGAGCATCCGTTTCGGATTCCGTTGTATTATCTGTTGTTCCCGATGGTGTGTCGTTTGGCGTTTGCGGCGTATCTCCGCTATCGCACGAAGAAAAGGCGAACACGCAGACGATCAACAAAATCAGTCCTAACCATAATGTCTTTTTCATAGTCATACCTCCAAGTTATAAAACCCAGTTTATCATATATATTATAGCATCTTTTTGTCGATTTGTAAAGAAGAACGGCTCAAAAAAGAATAAGACGGCTTGAATTTTCACTCAAACCGCCTTCCCCATTAGGAAACCTTACAATATCCGAACCTTGCAGGTTCTTGCTCCCCCTTTCGGGGGATGATACGCTGCGCTGAAAAGACCATCCATACTCTTTTCTGCTGGTATGTAAATCTATCATTTAGAGTAGGCCGCCATCGGTGGATCTTTCTTCATATTAGCATTTCAAGTTACAAAGCGTTTTACTCACTCTACCCTCATTACGTAAACGTCGCCGTTGGCTCCGTCGAACTCCTGTGCTCCGAATATCTTTATTTCAAGCAGGTTTTCGCCCTCGCGCCACAAAGGACGGATCACGTAGTTGCTCATGTCGTAAATTGTCTTCTTTTCAAACCTATCTCTCGTGATCTCCTCACCGTTCCAGAAGATCTTGAAGTTGCCCTCGACAGAATGCTTATCAAAAAGCAGCCAATCTCCGCTATCGACACAGTCAAGCTTTACGCTGTAGGTGGCGTTGCAGGGATAGGTATTGTACATTCTTTTGCCGATATCAAACCCGGGACGGTAATAATGATTGGGGAAAAAGATCGTATCGTGAGTTCCGATATACTCGCGGAGCGCACCGCGGCGAACTGTGCCGTAGTCCTTGATCTCGCCGTTTCTCTCTATCTTCATATCAAAATAAGATATTGCGGCTCTTGCACCCTTGGGCATATATGTGAACTGAGGATCGGTGACGTATTCGGGAATAAAGGGGTCTTCTTCCTCAGGAACGTACACCTCACCAACATCCGAGCAAGGCTCGTCGCAAAGCAGAAGGATCACAGAACCAAATCTCTGCATCGAAAGCTCGGCAAAGCCGTCCTTGACTTCGACAGCTCTCGAAAGATCATTATCAGCGTCGTATACCCACGCCCTCGTGTCGCCAACTCTGACATTGATTCTCGCATAATTCTCGGAATTATTATAAAGGAAGATAAGTTTGTCGTCTCCGCATACCTTTTTGTAGGTCTGCACACGGTCTCCGCCTACGATCTCAACGCCGCAGGGGAAGAATGATTCATCGCCGTCATACAGACAGCAATCAATTCCCGCGCTTTTAAGTCTTTCGTAAACCCTTTCCTCGACCTCACCCGCCTTAATGACGGCAACCTTGGAATAAGAGCATTCACCAATGACAAGTTTTCCACCAACTATCTCACCACTCATAGCCGACTCGGTATCGGACACATCCCAACCAATATGATTTTTCATCATAAATCTGACCGCACCGCGAAGACGGGAGTTGTAAAGCGCACCCTTTTCGCAGGGCTTCACGGGAGAACAACCGCTCTTGAAGGGCACCACCTCGGCAAAGCCGCCGTAGGGATATACCAAAAGCACGTCATTCTCACGCTCATAATCGTGAAGCAGCTTGGAAACTCTGCCAACGTAAGCGGCATAGTCGCTGTAATCGTCAAAATAGGGGTCCTGGAAGAAGAAGGACTTGCCCGCGTCAGCTCTCTGATACGCACTATATCCGTAGTGGAAGCCGTGTGGCACAATGTGATTGATGCCGCAGGCGAAAAGCCAGTCGGTAGTCTTTCTTACTCCGTGATAGTCCATATTGTAGGGGCTCAGTGCAAAGCACTCGGAGAAAATCGTTTTCTTTCCCGACTGAGCCGCCGCAGAGGAGACCATATTCGCTCCGAATATCAAAGCGCAGTGATCAAGATCACCGATATTGGGGGTAATGATATCAAACCCGGGCACGTCCATTATCTTGGTCTGCTTGTAGATATTCTGTCCCGATGATGCCTGAGTTAAGAGGTCCTCCTCGCCGTTGAAGTGACCCGTCACGATGAGATTATGCTTCTCGCACCAAGCCTTCATGGGTAACAGGAAATTCTCCTCAAACATTGACATCATAGCCTCGGAATAGTCTCTGCGAAGCTGAGCTGAGTCACCCTCGTAATCACCGTACAGCTTATAGAGATTGTCCTCAAGTCTGTATCCGTAACGATTGTAAAAATACTCGCAAAGCTCCTCGCTGTAATTTCCGCCAAGCGTTGGCTCGTCAATGAAGATACCGGGGATCTTAGTTCCAAAAAGATCGCCGACCGCCGCCGCGTAGCGCTCAAGTATGCGATTTTTGTACTCCTCGAAGCTGTCTTTTTTCATACAGTCGAGGTTGGTGTGATATTTACTGCTTTGGCTCGGTCCCGCATACACCACGTAAATCTCGCAGTCCTCACTCACCTCGGCTTCAAACATGACCTCGGGGAATGCAGTCAGCGCGCGGATGTGATTGTAGGTAAGACCGTCAGCCATCAGATCGCAATAATAGGTTGAGGGCCAGTCCATTCTGTACCAATGACGTCGCACGGGACCAAAAGGCGAATTAAGCTTTTTGACTTGCTCTACTCCGTCCACCTTAGTGATAGCATACGCCGCAATTCCCTTTGTTCTGCCGATAAGACGGCGAACCGTCTCGCCCGCCTTAGCGTCTATTTTCATAAATCTGAGGCTTCTGCCCTCAAGCTCGGGGCGGTCGATAACGACCTGACCGCCGCACTGTCCGCTTGGATAAGAGTCCTCGTCGTAAAGCCACATAGTTATGCCACGCTTAATGCATTCTTCGGCAATAAAGCGAACGTTGGAATAAAAAATATCGGTCCCCCACGCCTGAGTCGTTATTCCGTCGCGCAAATGCAGATAAAACGCGGGAATTCCGACCTTCTGCATAATGTCAAGCTGGCGGACGATCTCCGCGCGGTCAAAGGTATCGTTCAAAAAATAAAAGGGGGCAGGCTCAAATTCCTTAAATCTTCTTTTCATAACAGTCTCCATTTTACCGTATCAAACAGCATAGATACGATTTATACTTCTGATAAAATTACTTTTAGCTTCTCTTTCCCTTGCAGATATCCGATAAAGGACACTCGGTACATTTCGGCGAGCGTGCTATACAAACATCTCGCCCAAACTGCACGATACGATGACAAAAATCGCTTTGCTCCTCGGGAGCAAGGCACTCCGACATTATTCGCTCAACCTTGACGGGATCCTTAAGCTCCTCGGGGTAAAATCCAAGCCTGCCGCAAATGCGGATACAGTGAGTATCTGCGACCACGGCGGGCATTTTATATATGTCGCCAAGCAGAAGATTGGCGATCTTTCTGCCAACACCGGGCAGCTTCAAGAGCTCGTCCATGCTGTCGGGCACAATGCCGCCGAAATCATCGATAAGCATACGGCAGGAGTTCTTGATATCCGCGGCTTTG
Source organism: Oscillospiraceae bacterium (assembly GCA_015065075.1). Lineage (GTDB taxonomy): Bacteria > Bacillota > Clostridia > Oscillospirales > CAG-272 > SVTX01. The sequence goes on along the minus strand of SVRA01000006.1, from coordinate 37,496 downwards.
ACACGATAAAGACCGCAGGGGCGAACGATCTCCTCTATTCTCTCAAGAGGCGCATCCGCAAGAGCGTCGACCGTCGGGAACTCGCGAAAAAGCTCGCGGCAGACGATATTTACTCTGGCATCAGTGCATTGCGCGGAGAGTCTGCCCATCACGAGCAGCTTCCACGCTTCCACGCCGCCCCACTCAAGCGCACAGGTCGCCTCGGGGTATATTTTTTTCAATATTTCAACCGCCTCGGCGGCTCTTTTTTTATTGTCATTCATAGGGTTTGTCCTTTTATCCTTACTAACTATAAGTATACACTTTTATTCGCGCTTTGTCAATCACTCACAATCAGTTTTCTTCTTAAAAGCTCTACATCGCCGTCATCTACGACGCTGTTCAAATCAACATCGGCGCAGAAAGCGCAAAAATCTGTCGCATCGTTGCTCCCTTGCTGTCCACGAATAATAAGCAGATCAAGCAAGGATACCTCTCCGTCGTGATCGACGTCTCCGAGCGTTACGTCCCCCTTTAACAACTCGTCAAAATCAAAATTCTCGTATTTTTCAGACTCACAACACACGTCAACGGGCAAATACCATTCTTTATGTCCCCTCTCCGTTGCCGTCGCATCGGAACAGAGAAAGTGCCGACGGCTTACCGTATCGGAGGACGCCGAGTCGTCCCAAGTCAGATCAACGTAATACCACTCGCCATCCAGCTTCACAACATTCCATATATGAGCCATACTATCACTGGCCGCAAAATGAGCTTCTATTCCGCACTCGCGCAAGACCGCCGTATATAATAGCATATATGCCTCACAGGTGCCTTTTCCCATAAGCAAAAATTCGTATACGTTTTCATTTTCAAGGGAGCTGTCATATTCAAAGTTTTCACAGATGAAGTCATGTAAGAATAGCGCTTTTTCGACTTCGCTCTTAAAATGCTCCGCGAGTGACGCCATCGCCTTTACTCTTCTAATACAATACTCTCTCGCATATTCATACTCATCCTTTGTCATCGTATACCGAGGAATTAAGGAAATAACGTGTCCGTTAGTTTTATAAGAATAGCGCAGATTTCTGCTTACACAAAAAAGATAAGGCGCGTCCTTGATAACACAAAGGAACGAATACAGAAGTTCGTTTGGAGTAAGTGAATATTCCGAAATATCTATATTTTCTTCAAAGTTATAAAATCCTTCTGACATAAGCTCTTGCACCGTCCTATCCTGACGCGCGACCGCCTTGACGGCAAATATATACTGAAGCAGCGCAACGCAAAGCAACAGCGACACGACACATTGCCACGGCAAGACATACCTTTTTTTTATAAGGATCACCCCCAAAAACGAGCTTCACTCCCAATTATATGATGACAAAAAAAGTAAAATTCTCAAACGCTCTTGACGAGATCGATCAATTATGATAAAATTTATGTAATTATGATAATTTAGAGAAGGTTATTCAATGAAAAAGAAAAGCACTCTTAAAAATTTTTTGCCTTACTATCGACCGCACCTTCCCGTTATGATCAGCGACCTTTTCTGCGCGGGACTTACGACCGTGTGCGAGCTGATGCTGCCGTTGATAGTCAGAAAGATCACGGGCGCGGCGACCGAGGATATTGCCTCACTTACACTTGAATTGATCCTGACGTGCGGTATCGGTTATCTCATCCTTCGCGTTATCGACACCGCCGCTAATTACTATATGACAACAGTGGGACACATAATGGGAACGAAGATCGAGACCGATATGCGACACGATCTCTTCGCACATCTGCAAAAGCTATCGTTCTCCTACTACGACAACGCGAAGATCGGAACGCTGATGTCGAGGATCACCACCGACCTTTTCGACGTCACCGAATTCGCGCACCATTGCCCCGAAGAATTTTTTATCGCAGGCATCAAGATCGTCTGCTCGTTTATAATCCTCTGCACGATGAGCGTGCCGCTGACCTTGATCATTTTCTCGGTCATCCCGATAATGATAGCCGTGCTCATCTACTTCCGATTCAGAATGAAGAAAAACTTTTCGGAATCGCGAAAGCATATCGGAGAGCTTAATTCTCAGGTCGAAGATAGTCTGCTTGGTATCAGAGTGGTAAAATCCTTCGCCCGAGAGGAACTTGAGCAGGACAAATTCGACAAGGGCAACGAGAAATTTCTCAAGCTCAAGACCGAGCGATACAAGATAATGGGTGGGTTTACCTCGTCAACCCGTCTGTTCGACGGAATCATGTACATAGTAGTGGTCACCGTCGGCGCGCTGTTCATGCTTTTGCCCAAGTCAAATCCCGCAAGCATCACCGCGGCGGATTACGTGGCTTACCTTATGTTCGTAACGACGCTTCTGACCTCGATACGCCGTATCGTAGAATTTGCCGAGCAGTTCCAGCAAGGAATGAGTGGTATCGAGCGTTTTCAGGAAATTATGGACACCGACCCCGAGATAGTCGACGCACCGAACGCCGTCAAGCTTGAGAACGTGGTCGGAAACGTTGAATTTAAGGACGTTTCCTTCCATTACGACAGCGGAGACCGCAACGTGCTGACCGCGCTCGATCTCAAGGTCAAGGCGGGCGAGAGTATCGCCCTCGTCGGTCCCTCGGGCGGCGGCAAGACTACACTCTGCTCCCTTATTCCGAGATTTTACGACATTTCCTCGGGAAGCATCCTGATCGACGGTGTCGATATCAGATCCGTCACGATCAGCTCCTTAAGAGATAACGTAGGAGTAGTCGCACAGGACGTTTATCTTTTCTCGGGCAGTGTTCGCGAGAACATAGCCTACGGAAAGATAGGAGCGAGTGACGAGGAGATAATCGAGGCGGCAAAGCTTGCAGGCGCGCACGATTTTATTTCTTCCCTCCCCGAAGGCTATAACACCTACGTTGGAGAGCGCGGAGTCAAGCTCTCGGGAGGACAGAAGCAGAGGATCTCCATTGCCCGTCTGTTCTTGAAAAATCCTCCCATACTCATTCTCGACGAAGCGACCAGCGCGCTTGACAACGAAAGCGAAAAGCTCGTTCAGGAATCGCTTGAAAAGCTTGCTCACGGAAGAACGACCTTTACCATTGCTCACCGCCTGACAACGATCAAAAACGCCGACCGCATCCTTGTTCTCACCGAAAACGGCATTGAGGAATCGGGCACTCACGCGGAGCTTATTGCCAAGGGCGGCATGTATAGCGAGCTTTATAAGCTTTACTCGTCGGAATCGTGACAATTTTAATATCAAAACAAAAAATCACTTGCTGTGCAAGTGATTTTTTGCATTATTATTCATTTGAAGCGATAATGGTTATTTCTCTTCCAATAAGCGAGTAGGAGATTGACCGTGTACCAAGATTTTTTGACAAATCTTCGGAAATTCTATTGAACCAGGCCTTGAAATTACCACCTTTGTAATAGAAATTTGCTATTCGCTTTCCGTCCTCTTGCTCACTAAAAAGATCCAAAACTTTTTCTACACCATCCGTATCATTAATATTAGCATTCATAACGTCGTAATATCCTTCGTTATCGTGATCGCATTCGGGGAGGACAAACTCTTTGTTAACAATATGATCATCGTCCATTTCGTCAAGTGCCATATTGAAATAGTGTCTTAATACAACGCCAAGATCATCCTGATCGTCCCAGGTAACGTCGGTATAAACGCAGGTTTCGTCATCTAACCATACTACCGTCCATGCGTGCGGAATATTTCTGGAATAACCGTTTACAGTCCAAGCTTGGATCCCCAATTTCATCAAAAGCAATTGATAAGAGGTTGCATACCCGTTACAGACGGCCTCTCCCTTAACCAAAGCACCGTATGCAGTCTGATCGTTTTGACCAAGCTTATAGACTACCGTATTCGCCACTTTATCGTGAAGATAAAGCGCCTTTTCAAATGTGCTTCCCTTTGGAACTCCCTTGATTATCTCCTCCACTACTGCATCAAGCTCATCCTTTTTTGAAGCAATATCTTCTATCTCAAACAGATATTCGGGAGAAAATGATTTTATAGATCCTTGGTGCGAAATATAGGTTCCGGCGCCTAACCACCAAAAGCACTCGGGGTGGTCGCTTAAGAAAATACTTGTCGCATAGGAAAACTCGCTGACAGTTACGTTCAAGGTTTCATCAAATACTATATCCTCAGACGGAACGTCTGCCAAAACATGAGTTTCGAACAACTCATAAACGTATAACATGTTCCCCGAAATAGTGCTTTTGCCATATGCGATGACTTCATGTGTCGTTTCAGCTTCGGACTCATCCGCGGTCTCGTCGGTGATCTCGGTCGTAGTTTCCGTAGTTTCAGCCGTGGTTTCCGTAGTGAATTCGGATATAGTTTCTTCCGTAGTCTCTATCGTGGCTTCAACGGTGGTTTCAACGGTGGTTTCAACTGTGGTTTCAACCGTGGTCTCGACTGTAACTTCGGCTGTAGTTTCTACTGTAGCTTCGACCGTAGTTTCAACCGTGGTATCGGTTTCATCGGCGGTAGTTGAATCGGCATCGGTCACAGTTGTGATTTCGTTCTGTTGAGACTCGGAAGAGAAAAAATCGCAAGAGCACATAATCAATGCACAAATTATTATTAAAGCAACCAAAAGAATCGTACGTTTCATTCTGTTACCTCCATAAATTCAAATCATATTACGATTATATCACTTTGCTTTAACGTTGTCAACAATTTTTCGTTCAATAAACACATTTATTGACTACATAATTTCCATTTTAAAAAATAAGCCCTCGAAAATCATCACAAAGCTCGCTATATAAACGAACGTATGCAGATTTTCGAGGACATAAGCCCCGCCGAGCCGTGTACCCGAAGAAATGGAACCCTGTTCTCCAGGGCGGTGCTCTATGTGCAACTTTACTGCTCCCAGCGTCTCGTTGCCCGTCGGGACAAGTCAACCGTACGGACAGGAGGAGGTCTGCAAACCGTTACCCAATTTATTTCGAGCTCCATTAATCATTTGTAGGTCTCAATCAAGCGGATATCACGAACTAAGCAGGATTTTAATTATTAAAAACAGTCGCCCGTGGGCTAAAACAAGCTTTTCACCCACGGGCATTCTTAATGATTCAAAACGAATCCTTCATAAATTGCGTTTGTTTCGAATAAAAACTTATTTTCTCATTGGCCTATACCTAAAATATGATATGTACAAAAACCTATAATTATGTTTAAATATCAAATTTCCATTGGCTTTTACCGTTAAAATTTACGTGTTTATTCTTTTTTCAAATATCTTCCGTCCACTCACGTCACGCACAAAAATTTAAATTTCCATTGGCTTATACCTTTTTTGATTATTGTTGATAACCCTTAATTTGAATTTAAATCTTATATTTCCATTGGCGTAGTTAACTTAATTAATATTCAAATTTCAAACAACTTTTTCGCAAAGATCAAGCGTCGTAGTCCTCATCAAACAAGTCATCGAAGAAATTAGCGACTTTATCAAATTCATCTTCGTCGTCAACGGTGACGTAAACCTCTTCGCCTTCTTCGTCCTTTTCCAGTTTGAGCAGTACATATTCGATTATGCCCTCGTTATTTGCTTCTGCTCCCGCGGGAGTCATAGCAAAATAGATGACACCGTCGATCTCAGCGTCTCCTATGACCTCGAAATCGATCTCCTTTCCGTCTTCGTCGGTCAAGGTTATTATGTCGATCTCTTCTTCGTTCTGCGTCTCGTTATTCTTTTCTGTAGCCATGGGACTGTACCTCTCTTTCCTCTTAACTCCGAACTATATATAAATGCTTGTTGCACGAGACCGTACAACTTGCGCCGTTGGCATCTTTCCTTTACACCTATATTGTAGCACAGAATTTTTATTTTGTCAATAGTGTTTTGTGCATTTTTTACACTTTTTTTTGATTTGATATAATTTTTTTATCTAAAAGCACAATGCGACGTCATTCGCCAAAGTCAAGCACGTCCGAAAGAATACTATTGCTGACAAACGTGCCCTTTTCGGTAAATCTGCATTTTTTATCGGTTATCTCGACAAAATCGGGAGAATATTGCTTGATTTTATCAAAAATACAGAGAAAATCCTCGCCGAACCGCGCTTTAAAATCCAAAATGTCGATTCCCTCTGAAAGTCTCATTCCGAGCATAACGTACTCGTTCATAGCCTCGCGTTTACCGATCGGCTCTACGTCTATTATCGTACATTTCCCCTCAATATATGCATCTATATCACGGGAATGTGCAAAACGAACGCCGTCAAAGTACGAATGCGCGGCAGAGCCGAAGCCGAGATAGTTCCCGTAGGTCCAATACTTCAGATTGTGCCGTGACTCCCTACCCTTTTTCGAGAAATTGCTGATCTCGTATTTGTGATAGCCGTATTTCGCCAAGATCTCGACCATATCGTCGTACATATCGCTGACCGTATCCTCGTCGGGCAGAGCAAGACTGTCGCGGCGGCGGTGGAAGTTCGTTCCCTCCTCTACCGTTAGCGCATAGGAGGAAATATGCTCGGGGGCAAGCATGGCAAGTCCTTCGACGGATTTTTTTAAGGTTTCTCGCGTCTGGTTCGGTATTCCATACATCAGATCGACCGAAATATTGTCAAATCCCGCCTTCCTTGCCGCGCCATAGGTCTCAAGAAAATCTCCCGATCCGTGAATACGGCCAAGCATACGCAGCTCGCTGTCGTGAATACTCTGCATGCCTATACTCAATCGGTTTACACCCAGCCCTCGCAGGTCAGATAACCCCTCGAGTCCGATCGATCTCGGATTGCACTCTGCGGTAATCTCGGCGCTCTGAGATATGCCGAAACTCGTCTCCACCGTATCAAGAATACGCGCAAACTGCTCCGCGCTCATCAGCGTAGGCGTTCCACCGCCAAAATAAACGGTATCTGCCTGCGGCAGCTCGCCCGTTTGCTTTATCCTGTCGGCAAATTCTATTATCTCGTCGCAGATCCGCGAAACGTACGCGTCTTTTTTTGACCCGTCCGCGCCCGTGACTGAGCAAAAATCGCAATAGTGACACTTCGACAGACAAAACGGCACGTGGACGTATATTCCCACGTTTTTCGGTCGCCCCTCTTTGCCGACAAAGCCTCGAATCTCATTCATATCAATCGTCATCTCCGAGCTTAAGCACCGCCATAAACGCCTCGGGCGACACCTGTACCGAGCCGAGCTGACGCATCTTCTTCTTACCCTCCTTCTGCTTTTCAAGCAGCTTCTTCTTTCGGGTAATATCTCCTCCGTAGCACTTCGCAAGCACGTCTTTTCTCATAGCCTTGACGGTCTCTCGCGCGATGACCTTTGCGCCGATAGCCGCCTGGATCGGTATCTCGAAAAGCTGTCTCGGAATATTTTCCTTGAGCTTTTCCGCAGTCCTTCTCGCTCTCGAATACGCCTTTTCCTCGTGAACTATAAAGGAAAGCGCGTCGACCTGCTCTCCGTTGAGCAAAAAGTCGAGCTTGACAAGCTTCGAGGGCTCGTAGCCCTTGAGCTCATAGTCGAGCGAGGCATAGCCGCGCGAACGGCTCTTGAGTGCATCGAAAAAGTCGTATATGATCTCGTTGAGCGGCAGGTCGTAATGAAGCTCGACTCTGGTGCTGTCAAGATATTTCATATCATTGAAAATGCCTCGTCTGTCCTGGCAAAGATCCATAAGTCCGCCAACGAATTCGGTGGGCGTGATAATGCTCGCCTTGACGAGCGGCTCCTTGGCAACCTCTATCATATCCGCAGAGGGATAATTCGAGGGGTTGTCGATCATGACCGTCTCGCCCGTGCGGAGCTTGACCTCGTAAATAACACCGGGGGCGGTGGTAATAAGATCGAGATTGAACTCTCTCTCAAGTCGCTCCTCGATTATCTCCATGTGAAGAAGACCCAAAAATCCGCAGCGGAAGCCGAAGCCGAGAGCCGCGGAGGTCTCGGGCTCAAAGGTGAGCGCCGCATCGTTGAGTTGAAGCTTGTCGAGCGCATCGCGAAGGTCGCCGTACTTTGCGCCATCGGCGGGATATATTCCTGCAAAGACCATAGGCTGTGCCGACTTAAAGCCGGGCAGAGCCTCCTTTGCGGGATTTGTCGCAAGCGTGACCGTATCGCCGACTCGGGTATCGCCAACGCTCTTGATCGATGCCGTGATATATCCAACCTCGCCCGCGCAAAGCTCGTCGCATCTGCAAAGTCCGAACGCTTCCATCGTTCCGACCTCAACCACGTCAAACTCCTTGCCCGTGCTCATAAGTCTTATTCTGTCACCCGCGCGAAGCTTGCCGTCGAAAACTCTGACGTTGACCACAACGCCGAGATAGCTATCGTAATATGAGTCAAATATCAAGCACTTCAAGGGCGCGTTCTCGTCACCCTTGGGTGCAGGAATATCGCGCACGACCGCCTCGAGCACCTGCTCGATATTCAGTCCGGTCTTTGCCGAGACTGCGGGACAGCCCTCCGCAACTATACCGATCTGCTCCTCGATCTCGTTTCTTGCTCTTTCAATATCGGCGCTGGGCAGATCAATCTTATTGATTACGGGAATTATCTCAAGATCGGCATCTACGGCAAGATACGCGTTCGCGAGTGTCTGCGCCTCGATTCCCTGCGTTGCGTCAACTACCAAAAGCGCGCCGTCGCAAGCGTTGAGAGATCTCGATACCTCGTAATTGAAGTCGACGTGACCGGGAGTATCTATAAGATTGAACACGTACTGCTCTCCATCGGGCGCTATATAGTCCAGCTTGACCGCTCTCGCCTTGATAGTAATGCCTCTCTCTTTTTCGAGATCCATGTTATCAAGCACCTGCTCCTCCATCTCGCGCTTCGAGACCGCCTGCGTGGATTCGAGGATTCGGTCCGCAAGCGTGGATTTGCCGTGGTCAATATGCGCGATTATGGAGAAGTTTCTTATCTTTTTCATTCTATCTGACTGTGTCATCCGTATTTCTATCTCCAATCAAAAGTGGATATTTCTGTATCAATATTATATTTTAACACATTTTAGCGTTTTCTGCAATAGGGTTATCGATTTTTTTACAATTCAAGACGAGATATTTAAAGTCAGCCGTCGGCAAAAAAATCGACATAATTCCCTCACGTTCCACCGCGATCTACATAATATGATAGTGAGAACGACCTTCTCAATTCAAAACACATATCATCTCAAGGAGGATATATTATGAATAACAACTGTCTTTGCTCTCTTTTCAACAGTGAATGGATCTGGATACTCATCGTTGCTCTTATCGTTATCAACTGCTGCGGTTGCAACTGATTAGCTGGATGAATAACACCGAGGGCGCTTTCCACAAGGAAAGCGCCCTCTCGGACCGTCAAAAAAATGACCTTTTCGAAATCTCCACAAATTATTCCAATTTCAAATAATCACTGTTCAAGAATGCGTGTGCAGTCAGCATAGAATCCGTAGGTATCAGCTTTTTTGCGCCGCATTTTGCACAACAAATGCTTACTCCCTCATCGGAGACGTCGACCTCGTATTCGGAATCCTCACGGTCAAGCTCACCGTCAGGCAAGGGTTCTCTGCCCTCGGGATAGCACTTACAATATATCTTTCCCTCCGCATCAAGATCACTTACGATATAGGTTATAACGTCGAGCACCTGGGGATCGGGAAGAGTCTCCTCATCCCCGTGCAGACTCTTGAAATCACTTATGCCGTTTTCTTCAAGAATGTCAAGCAGCTCAAGCTCGGTCCTTGCAAGCTCCGCCTTGACCTTATTTGCATCTCCCACAAATCCGATGTTTATATCAGAATACGGGCAAGGTAAAAGGAATATATCCTTTGAAAAGAACATCTTACTGTTCACCGTATAGGTGTGCGGCTTGTTGCAGAAGATACAAGGTATCGACACACGCATCTGTCCGTCATCTCTGCGATAAACAATCTGCATCTCGCTTTTTCCGCAGGTGCACTTCAGCTTTAACATATCCGCAGACAAAGCAAAAAGCCCCACAAGACTTATAACTCCCGATCCGCATTCGGGACAGCGGTATGCAACGGTGGTTTTCTTTTGATCAATTATCATATAAAATCTCCAAGCTTATCAATGAATTTTGCTCACACAATTACTATCAACATAGTATGCAACACTTATATTTATTGACATAGGGCTGTCACTTTAAGCGGCAGCCCTTTTTTTGTTAGTTATTGATATATCTTTTAACGATGTTGATCTTGTCAAGAGCTTTCTCGTTAATTGTAAGGGAATTCTCCTTAAGCTCGTTCTCGTACCACTTGTCAAATCTCTCGCTGACAACTCCCGAACATGCAGCTACATACCAGGTCGCATCGTTGTGACCCTCAAAGAATAATACGGCATAGTGATTGGTTTTAGCGTCAACCTTTATATCCAGGATCGGAGAAACGTCTCCATCAGCACGCGCATCGTCCTCAAGCCACAGGTTCATAGCTTTGTGAGTGTCTTTGAATACACCCTCAGCCTGCTTTTCTCCGGAGTTGTATTCAAACGTGGTGACGTCAGATGACAATTCACCCTTAAGTGCTTCTGCGATCTCTACAAACTTCTCCTTGGTCATATCACCATTCTTAATAGCCTCGTTGAGTCTGCTAACGAATGTATCAAGAGACGTCCTATCACTGGATACAAGGTATCCAAAGTCGTGAGTCTCATCCATATTGATGCTGCTGGGGGAAAGAACGTAGTAGATGGTAACGTTGGTTACCTCCTTCTTGAAGGGGCTACTGCTGCTGCTACTGCTATTGCTGCTATTGTTAGTAGTTTCCGAGTCCTTGGTGGTCTCCTCCTCTACGTCCTTGGTCTTTTTGGTGGTTTCCTCTTTGGTTTCGGTCTCTACAAAATACGTGCAATCGCCCTCTTCTGCAGCGCTATTATCCTCGCTGCCAAAAAGCCAGTCGCCAAGCTCGCTTCCGGTCTCATATTCGATAACTACCTTGTTATCCTTTACCTTATCTTCAATAGAGGGCTCAGAGGTCTCTTCCTTGGTGGTTCCCTCAGTTGTATCACCCTCAGTTGTAGCTTCATCAGTAGTTTCCTCGGTAGTTTCTTCTCCCTTAGTCTCTTCAGTAGTTTCAGTCTCAGCAAGCTCGGCCTCGTACTGCTCTACCAAAGAGAAGAATTCTTCAATACTAGTAGCTGCGGAAATGATTGATGCCGCATCCTTTGCCTTAACGACTGCCGCGTCGTACAGTGCCTCGGTATCGTACTTATTACCCGCTACAGAGATAACGTACTTGAGAACCTCTGCAGAATAGAAGTTTTTCTTGTTTTCCTCTACGTACTTGTTGACTGCTTCATTTTTGGTATCCGCTTTAAGCTCAAGCTCAAACTTTTCCTGCATGTATTCAGCAAAGTTGGTAGCCAGATAGATGATCTCATAGCACTTACGGATATCCTTCTTGTTAACACCCTTGCCGTACAAATTGCTATAGCTGCCACCGCTTTCCTTAAGACTTGCATCGATACTCTTTATTATATCGTCAATAGCATCATAGTCTTCCTCGGTCAACTTAAGATCCTTGTCCTTAACGTTCTTCGCCGCCTCGGCGAGAGTTACGTAATAGGTTACCTCACTCTTTACGTTGCTGAGGAAGTAATCGTACCAGGTCATTCCGGCAGTCGCGCCTGTGTATTGCTCATCTTTTGCCGTGATCGTCTGAGAATGAAGGTCTCCCGACAGATCAAGACTGACATAGCCGGCATAAATGTAAACTCCATACTGGTTATAGAAGTTTACTATAGCATCATTCATGAAGAAGCTCATCATCGCACCGTTTACTTCAATGGTTTTACCCGAAATGTTATCCGTCAGACGAATAATCAATCCCGATTCGTTTATTGCAGTAACGGCAAACACTAAAACGATAAGGACGGCGAATACTATACAAGCGATAGCAACGGCCTTATCCATTTTGCTTTTTTGTCCGTAATTCTTAGGACCCTTTTTGTTTTGTTTTCCCATTATGGTTCCACCTTTTCGTTAATTTTAATGTAGTTCTGCTTTGGCAGAGGCATAAACATCCTTTATTATAGTATAGTCAAGTGAAGGCGAATTGAACAGAATATGAACAAGGAGAAAACTTTTCGCCTTTTTTCTCGTTTTTTAATAAATATCATATTCTTCTCAAACGCCGATTCAGACGTTCATTATCATGGGGATTATCATCGGCTTTCTCTTGGTCGTAGTATAGATGAACTTCGCCAGATCGTCCTTTATCCTTCCCTTTATCTGATACCAGTCCGATCGTCTGCCCGAAGAAAGACAACTGTGAACGGTATCGAGCACGATCTTTCGCATCTCCTCCATCAGATCCTCGGACTCCTTAACGTACACGAATCCGCGCGAAACGATATCGGGACCTGACAAGAGATATCCGCCGTCCGAGCTTACAGTGGCAACGACCACGATAAGTCCGTCCTGCGAGAGCAGAAGTCTGTCGCGGAGCACGATGTTTCCAACGTCACCGACACCGTATCCGTCCACGAGCACTCTGCCCGCGTTTACCGTTCCGCTGATACGCGCGCCATTCTTGTCTATTTCGAGAACGTTTCCTATATCCGAAATAAAGATGTTTCTGGGATCAATACCCATCGATATGGCAAGATCTCGGTTTGCCGCGAGATGCTTGTATTCACCGTGCACGGGCATAAAATATTTCGGCTTGATCAGTGCCTGCAGAAGCTTGAGCTCCTCCTGGCAAGCGTGTCCCGAAACGTGCACCTCTACCGACGCGTCGTGTATGACCTCAACTCCGATCTTGCAAAGCTCGTTGATAATTCTGCCCACTAGCTTTTCGTTGCCGGGGATCGCGCTCGACGAGATAACTACTACGTCATTCACACAGAGCTGAACCTCCCTGTGCTCACCGAATGCCATTCGGTAAAGCGCGCTCATAGGCTCGCCCTGACTTCCCGTAGTGACTATGGTCAGCTGCTCGGGAGTATATTTTTTGATCTCGGAAATGTCTATAAGCACTCCCTTGGGAACGTGCATATAGCCAAGCTCTACCGCTGCGCCGACTATGTTGAGCATACTGCGTCCCGTCACTGCAACCTTTCTGCCGTGTCGCGCCGCGGCATCGATTATCTGCTGAACGCGGTGAACATTGGACGAGAAGGTCGCTATGACTATTCGCTCTCTCTTGTGCGTTGCGAAGATATATTCAAGCGACGAGCCGACCTTTCGCTCGGACGGGGTGCTTCCGGGTCTTTCTGCGTTGGTGGATTCGCACATCAGGAGCAGTACTCCTTCCTTGCCGACCTCGCCAAGCCTTGTGATATCCATTATCTCTCCGTCAATAGGAGTAAGATCAAGCTTGAAATCTCCCGAATGAACTATCGTTCCAAGCGGAGTTCTTATAGCAAGCGCGCAAGCGTCGGCTATCGAGTGATTGACGTGTATAAACTCGACCGTCATACCTCCAAGCGCTATCGTGTCTCCCGCCTTGACCTCAACGAGCTTGGGCACCACGTCAAGAGAAAACTCCTTGAGTTTGTTTCTCACTATTCCCACGGTAAGCTTGGTGCCGTATATAACGGGATTGATATTCCTCAAAACGTAAGGTATCGCGCCGATATGGTCCTCGTGTCCGTGAGTCAGAACGATACCGCGAACTCGCGACGCGTTTGCCTCAAGATAGGTAACGTCGGGAATTATAAGGTCAACACCGGGTGTCTCCTCGTCGGGAAACGCAAGACCGCAGTCGATGACGATTATATCGTCGCCGCATTCAATAGCGGTCATATTCTTACCGATCTCGTTCAAGCCACCGAGAGGAATGATGCGAACCTTAGCATTCTCATCGAATCTGACCGAGGGCACGGCTTTTTCTTTCTTTTGTGTATTGGTGGGTTTTCTTTTATTCTGCACGGGCTTTTCGGTGTGAGGCTGAGCCTTACGATTACCTGCGTTTCCCACTTCGACCTTGGCTGCCTTCTTAGCCGCCTCGCTTTTCGCACTCTTTTTAACCGTTTCAAACTCTGCCAAGTCGATCTTGACCTGCTGCTCGGAGGCTTTCTGCGCCGCTTTCGCTCGGTGCGAATTCTTCTTTTGCATAGCGGGCAGCTTCTTTATCTGCACCTTTGTTTTTTTATTACCCGAGCGTTCGGATTTTTCGTATCTGTTATTAGACTTTTTATTGTCGTTGTTTTTTGCCATTAAATTACCTGCCTTTCTTACTGATTAAGTGTTTTAATATCGATTTTGAGCAAGACTTCAAGGCGCGCCCTTTTCGGCGCACCTAATGCTCTATGTAGCCAGACCGCAAGCTGCCGTCTTCGACCTACGGCAACGGCCTGACATTGATCGGCAATCGCAGGAGAAATACGATGCCTGAATTTATAGTTAAAGAGAAAACTCTTAACAAGATCAAAAATCACTTTGATTATTATACACCAAAAAATGTCTTTTGTCAATAGTTTCCCTTCGACAAAAGGCGTCAGGGTCACATAAGTGCGTGAATCAAGCCCATCAGCAGTGCACCGAACGCCGTTCCCGAGCAAAACACGGCAAAAGCAAATAGATATTTCTTCGCGCCTCCGTCCCTTTTCCCTCTCTTTTTATCGGTGCAAGCGTCGATGATCTTGTATGCCTCACAAACCATGTCCTCCCCGTCGGTCTTGGCGTTCGGTCTTACAACGAAATACGCCTCCTCAAAAAAACGGTTCTCTGCCGTTTTCACCACTATCATCTGCTTTTGCGCACCCTTTAACATAAATTCTCCTCCGTCAAATATATTTTATCTATTTTTTACCCATACAAAGCGCTTTAAATCGCAGAGCGGCAAAATACCCGTCCTCCCCCGATTCCATATTTCGACAGCTCTCGCTTCCATTCGACACCAAAATTGTTAACAATACATTAAATTCCATTTTTGGTGTTGACAATCCATTTTTCGTGTGATAAAATCTAATTAAATCGACGGAAACCGTCAAAAAGAAAGATCGCGTGCACACGCCTTTCCACGCGCAAATCCTTCCTTTGCGGCAAGATCACCGATTATTACTTATGCCGCCAACGGCGGCGGAACGGAGGCTAATATGAAATCAACAGGAATCGTAAGAAAGGTCGACGAGCTTGGCAGAGTCGTGCTCCCCATCAGCATCAGACAGACTATGGACATAAACGAAAAGGATTCACTTGAGATATTCACCGACGAAAACAGAATAATTCTTCAGAAATATCAGCCCTCCTGCGTATTCTGCGCAAACGCAGACAACATCGTATTTTTCAACGGCAAGCGCATCTGCGAGGACTGTCTCAAAAAGATAAAAGAGTCTTTCTGATTCGGACAGCCCCGAATCAGAGGTCTATCAAGGGGATATTTTGCTTTCTTGCAAGATATCCTCTTTGTTTGTATAAAAAACATGCCAAAAATCAAAAAATATCTTGCCTAAGCCGCGCAAGTGTGATAAAATATAGGCACAGATCCGTATTTTGAAAGGTTTTAAAGGTTTTAAATATGAAAAACATTGAACTTGTTGAAAATATAAACGGCGGCGCACTCGATTCTAAATTTGCCGCACTCTACGGAAAAGAAAACGTCGAGTCCGCAAAGCAGAGATACACCGATGCTATCGAAAAATTCACCGAAGCATACGGATGCGACCGCGAACTCTCATTATTCAGCGTCGCGGGCAGAAGCGAGCTTTCGGGCAACCACACCGACCACAACCGCGGATGCGTCGTCGCTGCCTCGATCAGCCTTGACGTCATCGCCGTTGCCTCCCCTACTGACGATGGGATCATCACGCTCATAAGCGAGGGGTTTGGCAAGGATACCGTGAATATCGCGGAATTTTGTGCCCCTATCACCGAAAAATTCGGCACGAGTGAATCGATCATCGCGGGTATGTGCGCGGGCTTCTCCGCAAACGGCCACAAAACGGGCGGATTTGTGGCATACGTCACCTCAAACGTGCTCAAGGGCTCGGGACTTTCCTCCTCCGCCGCGTTCGAGGATATGGTCGGCACGGTCGAAAGCCACCTTTACAACGGCGGCAGGGTCGACAACGTCGAGATCGCCAAGCTCGCACAGTGGGCAGAAAACAACTTCTTCGGCAAGCCCTGCGGTCTTATGGATCAGGTCGCTTGTGCCGTCGGCGGAATAGTCGCAATAGATTTCAAGAATACGAAGGATCCCGTTATCACTCCCATTGATTTCGACATCACGGGTGCTGGATACAATCTTTGCATAGTCAACACGGGCGGCAACCACGCCGATCTGACCGACGATTATGCCTCCGTCCCCGCGGAAATGAAATCTGTAGCCGCCTATTTCGGCAAAGAGGTCTTGCGCGAGGTCGATGAAACCGAGGTCATAGCAAATATCGCAGTTCTCCGTGAAAAACTCGGCGACCGAGCAATTATGCGCGCGCTTCACTTCTTTGAGGAAAACAAGCGAGTGGGAATGCAAAAAGCAGCGCTCGAATCGGGAGATCTTGACGCGTTCTTTGAAAACGTCAAGGCATCGGGACGCTCGTCGTTCTGCTATCTGCAAAACGTATATACTAATAAAAACGTCTCCGAGCAGGGTCTTTCTCTGGCGCTCTGTCTTGCCGAGCGTATTCTGAAGGACAAAAAAGCCGCGTGGCGAGTTCACGGCGGCGGCTTTGCGGGTACTATTCAGGCGTTCGTGCCCTCCGACACCGTTGCCGAGTTCAAAAACACAATGGATGCCTGCTTTGGAAAGGGCGCTTGTATAGTTCTGAATGTGCGTCCCGTCGGAGCAACAAAAATAATATAATTCTCGGTGAATTTATGAAGTACGAAAAAAACAATCGAATAAGACCGATACAGGAAAAGAAAACTGTTTCGCCCGAGGCAAAGAAACGCGCTATTCTTCTTGCGGCAAACGTTATCACCTTTACCGTGATCTATTTTGCGGCGGTAAATCTCAACGTCCTCGTCGTCCATCCCCGAGTCTTTGGATTCCCCATATTTTTGGCTCACGTAGTTATGACTCTCTATTGGATCGCGCTTGCGGTATTTCTCGTAGTATACGTGATCTACAACCGGGCGTTCAGCCGTAAAGGGATAACGATCGAAATGCTCCCTGACACGTGGACGGCAGAGCAAAAGACCGAATTCGTAGAGGACGGGCAGCGCAGACTTGAAAGCTCCAAATGGATGCTTTCGGTCATCATCCCCCTGCTTGTCCCTATTATGCTCGACGCGATCTATCTCTTTACCTGGCCTATGATCTCAAACCTTTTCTCTCTAAATTGATTTTTAAGGAAATAACAAATGCCAAACTGTAAAATCTGCTCTCTCTACTCGGGCTCGAAGGGCAATTCAACCTTCATATCCGCAGGCGGAGCAAATATACTTATAGATGCGGGAAAAAGCGCAAGAGCGCTCTGCCACGCTCTGTCGGATATCGGAGTCGATGTCGATAGCCTCGACGCGATCTTTATCACCCACGAGCACACCGACCACATATCCGCACTACAAACTCTTTCGCACAAGCACAACGTGCCGATACATATCCTTCTGCGCTCTGCCGAGGTTTTCAGAGGTCTCTGCGACGAAAAACTCTGCTTAAATCTCCGCCTTTACGAAGGGAACTCATTCGAAACCACTATCAAGGGGCTTACCGTAAAGGCATTTCCCACCCCTCACGACAGCCGCGCGGCAGTCGGATACAAACTCAGCTTTGAAGAAAACGGAGAGCAGGTCTCGATAGCAGTAACCACCGATACGGGTCACGTGACCGACGTTATGCGTGAAAATCTTTCGGGCTGCTATGCCGTAGTCATCGAGTCGAATCACGACGAGGAGATGCTCGAAAACGGCCCCTATCCGTACGAGCTCAAGCGGCGCATCGCGGGGGGGCGAGGTCACTTATCTAACGCCGACTGCGCCACACTTGCAAGTCAACTCTACGAGAGTGGTACCAAGCACATTATGCTAGCGCACCTGAGTGAAGAAAACAATCTGCCCGAGATTGCCTATAACGAGGTCTTCGCGGCTATTGCCGACCCCTGCTTTGACCTCAAGGTCGCCCGTCAGGACGAGTCGGTCTGGCTTACGGACGGTAGCAACGAGGAACCCGATGCAAAAGAGGAGGTTTTATGGCTACGATCAGATTCATAACCGTCGGAACGCTCAAGGAAGACTATCTGCGCGACGCGGTAAAGGAGTACGAAAAACGTCTTTCGGGATTTTGCAAGGTCGAGCAGGTCAATCTCAAAGAGGCAAAGCTGCCAAACGACCCCTCCGACAGCGATATAAAAAGAGCACTCGCCGAGGAGGCTCGCGCCATACTTTCGGCAATGCCCGAGCGTTCTTACAAGATCGCAATGTGCGTCGAGGGCAAGCAATTCTCCTCCGAGGAGCTTGCCGACAAGATAGAACACGCCTTCGCCGTCGCCAACGAGCTCTGCTTCGTCATCGGCTCGTCGCACGGCCTTGACGATAGCGTCAAAAACGCCGCTGACCTGAAGCTTTCGGTCTCCAAAATGACATTTCCCCACCAGCTTATGCGCGTGATATTGCTTGAGGGCGTATACAGATGCATGAATATCATAAAGGGCACCAAATATCATAAATAAAGAATTAAAACCGCCGTTTTTTCATAGAATGATAACAATATTTGTGCCGCCAACCGCGGCAGAACGAGGTTATCACATATGAAAAAAACGGCGGCTTTATTTTTGGCACTATTACTCTTGATCTCCCTGCTCCCTTCTTGCACGAACGAAAAAAAAGCACCGAGCTGTCTGTCGGTCCTTGAAGCTATGGTTGACGCGGAGGTCGGATTGCCCGCGGGCAGAATATACTCGCTCTCATCGGAGAATACCGATGGATATCTTTCCGAGTCGCTCATAAAAGCGCTTTACGGCAACGGCTCTCTGCCTGCGGTATCAGAGTCGTGGATCGATTGCGCCGTGTTCATCTCCACACTCGGTCACCCCTGCGAGCTTGCGATCGTGTATTGCGCCGACAGAAATGCCGCGGAGGATACGGCAAGACTGTTCGGCTCGCGGCTAAACTCGGTCAGGGCACTTAAGGTCGACGAAGAATACGGCAATATGCTCGACTTCGCACAGATCTCAATATGCGGCAACTTCGTCCTTATGATCATCTCCTCCGACCCCGACAACGCGCTGAAAATAGCCAAAAAGCTTATCTGAAAAAGCCCATTATCCAATAGATCACACCCCACACCGCGCCTGCAAGCGTGCCGTAGAGCAACACGGGGCCCGCGACTGTAAAGATCTTCGCGCCCACGCCGAGAATAAGCCCCTCTGCCTTGGAGTCGATCGCGGGAGAGACGACCGAGTTCGCAAATCCCGTTATCGGCACGAGCGTGCCGCCACCCGCCCGCTTTGCTATCTTTTCAAAAAGACCGAGTCCGCTGAGCAGCGCCGCAACAAAGATCAGAGTCACAGAGCAAAGCGTACCCGCATCCTTTTGCGGCATTTCTAAAATATCCTCGTAAAGAAAGATCAGCGCCTGCCCTATCGTGCATATAAAGCCGCCTACACAAAACGCCCATGCGCAATCCTTGACTAAAGGAGAGCTTGGAGCGTGCGCGTCGGCATATTTTTTGTATGTCTCGTTTCCAATGTTCATTTCAACACCTCATTCCATGAAGTTTTGATATTATTTTTTCTTGTAATCTCTTTTTCAATTCCCTTTTCGCAAATGTAATTTCTACCGCCCTCTTGACAATCCAAATCAAAAATTATATAATTATTACAGCCAAGAATACGATTCAAAAACGGAGGTACAGATATGTCCAAATGGGATGATTTCAAAAAAACGCTCGGCAATTTTGCAGACAAAACCGTCACCAAAACGCGCGAACTGACCGACACGGCGTCATTGAAGATCAAGATCGCCAACAAGGAAGCCGACCGCGACATCGAATACAAAAGGCTCGGCAAGCTGACCTACGCGAAATTAAAGAAGCTTGAAGGCCACAGCACCGAGGAATTGACCGTAAAAATATCCGAATCGATCGAAAAGCTTGATAATATTATCGCCGAGCTTAACGCTCTCAAAAGCGAAGACGAGGAAAGAAAAGCCGCAAAGGAAGCAGAAAAGGCTGCAAAGGCGGCAGCTCGCAACGACGATGACGAGGAGCTGAACACCGACACGATCAACGGTTTTGAAGCAAAGAAATCGGAAGAAAATTCAGACACCGCTTCGGTTTAAAAGATTTAAAAAATTATCTGCCCTTAGTTTTGCCGAGGACCTCCTCGGCATTCGTTTATTAGTAACCACCATATATGGAGGCATTTATGTTCATCCTTCACACCCCGCCGCAAGACGAAAAGCGATACACCGACTGCAAGGTAACTGTCAACGGGATATCGGCAAGTCTGCCGCTGTGCCGTGTTTCCGCTATGCCCTACAACACCGCGTGGCCGGGCTATCAGCGACCTATCGACCAGACCGAAGAAGCGGCGTTTCTTTCCTTTGAATCCGACGAGGCGGTCACTCTGACCGTGACCTATAAAAAAGCGCCCGATAAGGTGCTTGTGCGCCCTCTGTCGAAAGGCGTCAACGTCTCGGCAGACGGAAACACCACGACTTTGACGCTCCACACCCCAGGCGCGTACACCGTCGAGGCTGACGGATCTCACCACGCTCTGCACGTGTTTTTCAATCCCGTAAAGGATTTCAAAAAATATACCGAGGATGCAAAAAACATCCTGCACTACCCCGCAGGCGTGCACCGCGTCGGACGAGTCGAGCTCGATTCTGACACAACCGTTATTCTCGACTCGGGCGCGTACGTTTACGGCTCGTTTCTCGCAGTCTGCGCGCAAAACGTGACGATCTGCGGCTACGGGATCATCGACGGCAGCAAGGAGAAGCGAGAGACCGTCAACGATCTGTTTCCCCTTGACTATTACAACACCATCCCCCCCGACCGCGAGGCAATATTAAGCCTTATCGAGAAAAATCACGCGCTCGACGGTATCGTACGCTTTTACGATTGCAAAAACGTTCGTCTTGAGGGCGTTATTATGCGCGACAGCGCAACCTTTGCCTGTGTCGCCGCAAGAAGCGAGGACGTCAGGATAGAAAACGTAAAAGCCGTTGGAATGTGGCGCTACAACTCCGACGGAATAGACCTTTTCAACTGCTCCCGCGCCTTAATAAAAAACTGTTTTCTCCGTAATTTTGACGATTGCATAGTCCTCAAGGGCATCTGCGGCTGGGACGATCGCAATATGGAGGATATTCTCGTCGAAGGCTGTGTTACTTGGTGCGATTGGGGCAGAAATCTCGAGATCGGCGCTGAAACTAACGCTCGGGAATTCAAAAACATAGTCTTCCGCGACTGCGACTGTATTCACGGCTCGTCCATCCTCCTTGATATCCACCACCACAACCGTGCCGAAATAAGCAGCGTGACCTTCGAGGATATCAGAGCCGAATATACTCGTCACCAGCTCCCCGACACCTATCAGCACGATATGAACGCGCCCTTCCCCGACTTTGAGACCACAAAGCACCCTCTGCTTATGGCGATCCCGATCTACGCTATGGGGCTTTTCTCAAAGGACGGTAAGCACGGCTGCGTTCACGACGTAAGCTTCAAAAATATACAGATTTTGACCGATAGCCCGATCGTGCCCGTACCCGAATCGGCATTTATCGGCCTTGACAAAGAGCACACCGTGAGTCGCGTCAAGGTTGAGGACGTGACTTTCAACGGCAAAGCGCTCCACGGCGACGAAATGCGTATTCATCGAAACAAATTTACACACGATATAGAAATCTCTTAATATCAAAAACACGCCGAGGCAATTGCCTCGGCGTGTTTTTGATTTAATTTGTTTTTAGCGTAGGATATTTGCCGTTTTCGACGTCAAGCTCCGAGAAGTCCCATACGTCTTCGCTCCAGCCGAGCGTTTCGGTGTAGAATTCCTTGGAGTTGAGCTGGTCTACGGTGCAGGATTCACCGTTGATACCATTACCCGACGTGAGTGAGTAAGAGTTGTCAATGGCTCTGGATTCGTCGTTATATCCCGCTATACCGCCTGCATAAGATTGAAAATATTCACCTGTTGCGGTTACGGTTACGCTTCCGCTATTGATGCAATTTGTAATAGTTCCGTGGTTTCCCACAGCTATACCGCCTGCATAAGATTGAAAATATTCACCTGTTGCGGTTACGGTTACGCTTCCGCTATTGATGCAATTTGTAATAGTTCCGTGGTTTCCCACAGCTATACCGCCTGCATAACCATCTGTTGCGGTTACGCTTCCGCTATTGGTACAATTTGTAATAGTTCCGTAGTTTTCCACAGCTATGCCGCCTGCATGACCATCTGTTGCGGTTACGCTTCCGCTATTAGTACAATTTGTAATAGTTCCGCTGTTATATCCCGCTATGCCGCCTGCACAATCATCTTTTGCGGTTACGCTTCCTCTATTAGTACAATTGGTAATAGTTCCGCTGTTATATCCCGCTATACCGCCTGCAGAACAGCCTGTTGTGGTTACGTCTCCGCTATTGACACAGTGGGTAATAGTTGCAGTTGTGTTATATTCCATTATTCCCACAAGGCCGCCTGCATAACCACCAAAATTACCTGTTGCGGTTACGCTTCCGCTATTGACACAGTGGGTAATAGTTATAGTTGTGTCATAATATTCCGTTCCTCCCACAAGGCCACCTGCATAAGCGGAATTATTTCCAGCCGTTGCAGTTACGTCTCCACTATTGCTGCAGTTGGTGAAGGTCACGATTCCGCCGACTGATCCCGTTAATCCACCCACTCGGGGTATGTTGTCCGCGCTCGTTGCAGTTACGTCTCCGCTATTGGTGCAGTTGATGAATGTTCCATTCCAGTTTTGTCCTGTCAGACCGCCGACATATCCAGCATTATTTGTATTATTTGTGATAGTTGCAGTTACGTCTCCGCTATTGGTGCAGTTGGCGAAGGTTACGTCTCCATTTCCTATCAAACCACCGACACATGCATACGAGCCGGTAGCAGATATACTTCCTGCATTACTGCAATTGGTGATAGTTGCGGTTCCAAATCCCATCAATCCTCCAACGTATGCTTCTCCAACGTTGTTTTTGACAGTAAGGATCGAATATTCATCTACCGTACAGTTGTCTAAAATCACATTGTAACTCTCGTACACACCGATGAACGCGCCGCAAGATGCGCTATAATTGCCTCCGTCATCCGCTGTTACTTCGGCAATGATGGTAGCTTCCTTTATATTAAGATTTTGAATGATGCCGTCACCACGACTGAATAGTCCAAGATAAGCAGTGGTGTTCTTTATCGTTCCAACGAACGACATATTCTCAATCGAATATCCCTTGCCGTCAAAGACTCCCACAAACGAGTTGCCGAGCCATTCAAGACCCGAAAGATCTATATCGTTGGTAAGCTCATAGTAGTATCCGCCGTTCATATTTTTGAGATCGTCGGGTGTTGAAATATAGACGGTATAATCAGATTCAACCACATAGCAGGAAACGCTCATATTCGAATACGTCAAAGTTTTTTCAACGTATTCGTTCTTATAGCTAAGGCTATCAAGACTAACTGTTTGCCAGCAACCAAATCCCCACGTAGCAGGCTTATAATACCAGTGGTTGTCGTCAATCCTGGTCGGAGCTATGTTACTTGTTCCGTTAATGCTATCCACTGTATAACCAGTAGGATTATCAAGCGTTATCATTACGTAAACAGTCTCGGACGGGAATGCCCAATCTATCGGTTCAAAGTCCTCGTTTACAAACTCAATCTTTAATACTTCCAACTTTCCGTTGATAAATACGTTGTCCGAAAGCTCGGTTTCGGGCTCTACGGTAAGCGTGGCATCGTCTATCTTTGCGTTGACCTTATCTACCTTCAGATAAGTATCACCGCCCGCAAACTGACCGTTATAAACGATCTCAACGAATATCTTGTTCGTAGTCGACGAGCCCGTTACGGCATAGGTTTCACCGTTGATAACTACCGACTCGATAGACATACCCAACGGGTTATCCAGCTTGACCTGCATAAATATCGTATCGCCCTCGGAAACGGCAGACGTATTTGCAATATTGCAATCGGTAACGTCAATATATGGGAGCGTTGTAAACTTATGATCATAGGTTTTGGTCTGCTCACCATTGCCGTCGTTCAGATCATATTTGTAGGTAAATCTTACTATGTAATCGGTGTAGTAATCAAGAGAGGTGAAACAGATCTCCTTTGCCTCGTTTTCGGAAACGAGGGTTTCTCCCTTGTAAAGCTCCACCTTATAATAAGAGAGAATATTATCAACGTCGGCGATATCACAATCTGCCTCGATGCCTGTCGTGGTTATGGTTTCGTTCTTAACCTCGAAACTCGGCGCAGCCTTTGCCTCAGTGGTGATAGCAAGCTCCTTTACAATAGTCTGCTCGCCAATGCCGTCATTCAGGTCGTAGGTGTAGGTGACCTTGACGGTGTACTCGTTGTTCGAGAGCAGGCCTGCAAATTCACGAGTATCGAGGTTGGTGATATTCTGAACGTTCTCGCCGTGAATAAGCTCAACCTTGGTTATCTCTCCGACGGAGTCCACGTCGGTGACTGCTACGTCAAACTTTATCGAGGTCTGGGTCTTGCTGTTTTCCGTTACCGTGACGTCGGGGGTAGCCTTTGCCTCAGTTGTGATAGCAAGCTCCTTTACAATAGTCTGCTCGCCGATGCCGTCATTCAGGTCGTAGGTGTAGGTGACCTTGACGGCGTACTCGTTGTTCGAGAGCAGGTCTGCAAACGCTCTTACGTCGACGTTTTCAGCAACGGTCGTGCCGCTTGCGTGTACAAGCTCGATCTTCGTGACCGCGCCAACGTTGTCGGTATCGGTCTCCGTGATCTCAAAACCAACGCTCGTCTGTGTCTTGGTGGGGTCAACTATCTCTATCTCGGGAACAGCCTTATCAAGCGTCGTGAATACTATGTAAATGCTTTCGTTATTATCGCCGTTTTTGTATTCTGCAACAAGCTTGTAGGTGTTGTCGGAAAGAAGATCCTCCGCAACGGTTGCGCTTGCATCAAGATCGATCACAAGATTCTCGTCCTTATAAAGCTTCAACGCAGATATCGCCTTATCCTGATGATCCTCGTGCCAGACGAAGCCAAAGGATATGCTATCCTGACCGATCGTAATGCTATCGAAAAGAACCACAGAGTCGGTATAGAACGCATCCTTATAAAGAACGTTCATCTTGAAGCCTTCGCCCGAGAGATCGTCGTAATATCCAACTACCGCATACTGATAAAGCGTATTGGTCTTAAGTCCCTCAAAGCTTACCGAGTTCTCGCCAAGCGCAAGGTCCTTCTCTGCTACGATCTCAAATCCGTCGTAAACGACCGCCTTGAGCACGCCGCCCGAAAAGGCGATGAGCTCATCGTTATCCTTGACGTTTACGTTGAAGGCAAACGCATTTGTGTCAATATCCACCTGCGATACGCTCGCTACGACCTGATCCTCGGTCTTGATTCCCGCCATAACGGTCTTATTGCCGTCGATAATAACGTCCTTTATCTCCGTGCCGTCGATATATTTGATCGCGTCGATGGTATATTCAACGATACCCGCGGAATCTCCAACGTTATACTTGAGAACTATCGTCTCCATATCCGAGCCTTCCTCAAACATATAGCTCGAATATTTCTTGCCGTTGAGGGTGAAGGACATGATCTCGAAGTTGTCGGGATTGTTTATGTGAATATTGATATATATGTCCTCATTTGGCTTTGCGTAGTATATCGTATCGGGAGAGCCGATGACATCCAGAGATGACTTGATCTCGTCCTCAATGCTGCCATCTGCATCAGGGAAAGGTTCTTCCTTGTTGATATCCTCGTTTTTTCCCGAGTGGTCACCCTTAAAATGACCGTTATGGTTGCCGTTATCCTTGCCGTAGTCGAAATCCTCTTTATTGCTCAAATACGACAGAGGAGATATCACGTGCTCCGAAGACGAGGTTATAGTCATTCCCTGATATACGGGAACCTGCTTATTTCCATCGGTTACTTGATCGCCGCCAATCGTGGTTTCACCGTTCGTGTTTCCACTATCGTTGCCACCGCTACAGCCTATGAACGCAAAAAGCGCCAAAGAAAAAACGAGAGCAATCAAGAGCACGATGCTGATCTTTCTTTTCATTTTTCTTTCCTCCTGAAAACAAAAGATTTTATTCTTCTACCTTTCATTTTATCACATATGAAAGAAAAAGTAAATAGTTTTTTTAAATATTGATTTTAATAAACCATTAGAAAAAGATATTACCTCTGAATAATCTAAAAAACCGACATGAGTGTGGTCAATAAAGGTCAACATTTTACTTCACTTCAAATCCAAACCTCCTAAAGCTATTGCATACACGTGTTTTTATCGGAACAAGACGAAGTGTGTTTTTTCCGTCCACACAATGCATAACAAATCTTCGATGGTTGTTAGTAATATGTAAAACAAATTGTTCTCCTGAATATTCATTTCAACACCTCATTTTGCGAAGCTTTGATGTCGTTTTTTCTTGTATGCCTTTTTCAATCCCCTTTTTGTAAATGTAATTTCTGCCACCCTCTTGACAACTCACGTCAAAAATTATATAATTATTACAATTAGGAACACAATTCAAAATCGGAGGACTTTATGGCTAAGAAAAGAAAGAAACGAAACAAAAACGTTCAGAACGCTAAAAATATCAAGACGAAGAAAGCAAGCAAGATCAAAATATCCAAAAAGGCAGTGATAGCGATCCTAATAGCGATAGTTTGCGTGGCCTGCGCCGTCGCCATAGGATTTGGCATATTCAACCACTATCAGCGCAAAAAATATGAGGTTGACAAGTACGAAGTGGATTTTGCCGCCAACAAAACGGCATTCGTATCTGCCGCTAACCGTGTACTTGCTTACTACAACAGCGAAAAGCTCAAGAATGAAAATCTGGAATATATCACAATTACCTCTCCCCCCGACTTGAACTGGAAACTGATCTGTAAGACGACCGATGGGAAGAGCTACTCTGTTCCCCAATATGCTTCTGCCAACGATAAAACCGTATACGGCTATATCGTAGCTGCCTTTGCCGAAACTCAGAACAAAGACCTTATGATGATCAAGGTCACGGAAGACAGAATTATTTTCGGCGGCCGTCCCTTCTACTCAATAGTATATATGAAAGACGGCTCCAAGCCCGATTACGTTCTTTTTGAGAACGAAAATTACAGTTCCATCTTCGTAGAAGAAATAGCTGACGGTTGGTATCAGGTCATAGGAAAGAAATAACTTTGATCTTCAAAAGCAGATAAGTTACTGCGTGTTTTTTCAATAACCAATAATTCAAAAGGCAATATCGCCGATTCAGGTGATATTGCCTTTTATTTTACCCCGCTAGATTTCCTAAATGACAATCAAATTCTTTAAAATTTATAAAAACATTTTAATTTAGGTTGACAATATCCTAAAATTTGTGTATAATAATAGTGAAACAACAAAAAGGAGGTCTGTAAAATGAATTTGAACACGAAGCAAATTGTTTCCATTTCCGAGGCGAATCAGAATTTTTCCCGTATTGCGAGAATGACCGACAAGCACGGCGAGCTTTATATTTTTAAGAACAACAAGCCCAAATATAAATTGGTGGATATTGAGCAGGATACCGCCATAGAAATGACCGATGATGAAAAAATTGATTTTGTGGCGGCGCGTATTTTGAAGCTTTACCGTCCCGCCTTTGAGGAGCTTGCGAAGTGAGGTATAGACGATGATAAAGTTTAGTCAAGAAAAAGTATTGCTTCTGCACAAGCTGATCACAGAGGAAACGGGCGGCGACCCGAACGTGCGCGATATTGCTTTGCTTAACAGCGCGCTTGAATCGGCGTTTGCAACGTTTGACGGAAAAGAACTTTACCCCACAAAGCAGGAGAAGGGCGCGCGGCTTGGCTTTGCGCTTATCTCCAATCACGCGTTTGTGGACGGAAATAAGCGAATCGGTATGTACGTGCTTTTGACGTTCCTTGAAACCAACGGTATCAAACTCCGCCCGACAAATGCAGAGGTCGCCCGTGTCGGTCTTGCTGTCGCGGCAGGAGAGATGAAATATCAGGAATTGCTTGATTGGATTTTGGAAAATGAAGTATAATACTAACAGTGTGATGCGAGGTGTATATGTATAACGGCGTTTCAATATCCGAGTTAAGATTGATCCTGCATAGTGTCGTTTTCACACTATTATTTATCGTCTTGATTGTTACCGCAGGCTTTTGGATATATGTTTCTTTGACAATGAAGAATCCGAAAGAGAAGGAACACTTGCGAAAGCTCAAAGAAAAGGCACAAAGCGACGAGCTTGCAAAAAAGCAACTTGAAAAGATCGAACGCAAGAACAAGCGCAGACATAGGCGAGAGAAAGAAAACATCATTACAGACGTAATTATTTGGAGTATCTCTGTCTGTTTGGCTATCGTTATCTTGGCTTGGGGTATCATTCCGGGGTGGATAGATTATATTCGAAAAGATTATGTTGTTTACAAAGGGGAAATTACCGTTTATCAGCAAATGAGGCGTTCACGCATAGAGCTTGAGGATGGTACTGTCATTTGGGGCATAGGCAATTTCGATCAAGAAGATACCTACGGAACAGTAATTTATTCAAGAAGAACGAAACAATTTTTGGGCGGAAGCCATTGAAATAAAAGGCAATATCATCAAAATTGATGATATTGCCTTTTATTTTACTCCACCAAACCACTCATCCGATCCAGCATATTCTCCACAAATATCCCATACCCGACGGTCGGATCGTTGATCATAACGTGCGTCACCGCGCCGACAAGCTTGCCGTTCTGAATTATCGGCGAACCCGACATTCCCTGCACGATACCGCCCGTTTTTTCAATAAGCGTCGGGTCGGTCACCTTGATTATAAAACACTTCGATCCCTTTTCATCTCTGTTGATCGTGCTGATCTCGATCTTATAGGTCCTTCTTACCCCGTCGTCAAGAGTGCAGATTATCTCCGCCTCTCCCGACTTCACGTCGTATCTACTGCCCACGGGCAACGCCTCGCCCAAGGAGTCGGGCACCTTATCTAAAACTCCGTACACTCCGCAATTGGTGTTGCTAAGCAGCGTCCCCGTTCTCTCCGTGCCGAAATATCCTTTGACCTCTCCGGGTGCCCCGGCGATTCCCTTTTTGATCGCATTGATCTCTACGTTCATCACGTCTCCGCAAGTCATTGGTATCAGCTCGCCCGTTTCCCCGTCACATATACCGTGCCCAAGTCCCGCAAAATTGCGTGTCTGGGGATCGATGTAGGTAACCGTGCCAATTCCCGCGCCGCTGTCCTTGACCCACATTCCGGTTTTATACTTGCCTTCCATTCTTGAATATATAGGGGTCATCTTCAAAACGTTCTGCGCTCCGTTACGCGTATAGGTAACACTCAGCTCTCTGCCCTCACTATTCTCTATCGCCCTCGTCAGATCAGCCGCTCCTCTGATCGTTTTTCCGTCGATCTCCGTGATTATATCCTTTGCCCTCAGTCCCGCCGCATACGCGGGATTCATCGTTTTTGACATTCCCTCGATATCGGAAAATCCAATGACTATGACCCCTTGCGTACTGAATTTAACGCCGAACGGTATTCCCCCGGGAACAAGCTTCAGATCATTATATCTGTACGGCTCTTTGTTTGCCGCTGCCGCCCCAATGGCAAATACTCCCAAGGTCAGCGTCAGCATCATAACCGCGCACAAGATAAGCGCCAGCGCACGAGATCCGCTTCCTTTTATTTTGATATTTTTCATGCCTTCGTTTCCTTTAATGAAATTGCGCCGCAAGCCGTTTTTATAGCCGAAGGGGGTCGAACTCATACGTTCGGCTCTCTTCGGCTATACCGTACGGCACGTTATTATTTTGCCGTGTACGATCGGATTTAATGTCTAACAATTAATGAAACGGCAGTTGACAATTTTCAAAATTGTGATAAAATTAGTTTGTACGGATTTTGATAAATCATTTATATAAAATTTTGAAAGGCACTACCCTTTTTATGCAAATTAAGGATAACTGTTCCATTTTTGAAATATCGAGCGCCGACACTGTGCGCTTCCGCAGGATAGTCATCGACGTTATGAGCGAGGCTTGTCAGCTCTCCTCCGACGATGACGAATACGGCGGCATCGGAACGCTTGGGGAAAAGCAGATGCACGCCGCGATAAAGCGCTTCATCTGTCCCGACGAGACAAAGCACGAGGTCTTAATCGACGGCTCTGTCGGTTGCAAAAAACTCACCGACGAGGAAGAAAACGACAAAAAAACAAAAAAACGCCGCTTCGTTGCCGACATTCTCGACGGTAATACTATATATGAGATCCAAACGGGCAGTTTTTCGCCCCTGCGAGATAAAATTCAATGGATACTCGACAATACGACCTATAATATCACCGTGATCCACCCGATCGCAGAGACAAAATGGGTCAGCCTGATAAATACAAAAACAGGAAACGTCGAAAATCGCAAAAAATCACACATCAAGGGAAAGATCACCGACATCGCCTCCGAGCTCTACTTTTTCAGAGATTTTATATCTTCCCCCCGTTTTTCGCTCGTTATTCTTATGATGGAAGCCGAACAATACAAGAAAAATATTCAAAAAGACGGCAGAAAGCGCCCAAGATACAAAAAATACGAGCTTATCCCGATCTCACTTTTGCGCGCGTACATTTTCACAGGTGCGAGCGACTATTCCATCTTTATTCCCGACGACCTTCAAGAACCGTTTTGCGTTAAAAATTATTCGGCAAAATCGGGAATACGCGGCATAGATGCTTATTCAATCGTCAAGACCCTCTGTCACCTCGGGCTACTTGAGCCGGCAGGTACACTCGGCAGAGCGACAACGTACAGACGCGTAAATAATTAAGGATGAATAAAGTAAAAACAGTTCCCGACATCATATGCTTCGGGAACTGTTTTTTATTTATTTCAGTTATCTTCTTCCGCGTCAGTATTCTCGACTATCTCCTCAAGGTCTTTAGATATCTCAGCTATACCCTTTGCCTTCGCTTTTTTTGCAGTCTTTTTTTCAAAAAATCGCTTGATAGCCAACGTAACTGCCACACAGAGAGCAAAATACGGAACACCGGGCAACCACCAAAAAGCAAGAAGAGCCGCGAACACAGCCCAAGCCCAAGTCCAGTTAAAGAGTATTCCAAGCAGTCCGCTGATCCAAACGGGCGCGCCGACAACTATACAAACTATAACAAGCAAGATAAAGGTTCTCCAATCCTTGCACTCCTGCCATAGCCATTTAACAAAATTCACTATTTTATTTTTTGCCCAATTAAAAAAACGCTTCATAAAACACGCAGACCTTCTCAAAATTCAGAAACAACCTTTAAATACATACAATTATAAGGTTACGACTTATTGTAGCACATTTTTTCATCTTTTGCAACATTTAATCACAAAAATTTATTATTTTTAATAAATGCTTAATATTTGCTATTTGCTATCTGTCTCGATCACTGCTTTTTCTGCTGACACCCTGATATTTTTTAGGAGAGACCCCATACAGCTTTTTAAACCTGACCGAAAAATAATTACTGTCGTTAAATCCGCAACTCTGCGCGATCTCGGTGACCGTCGCGGCGTTGAGCTGGCGAAGCATCGACTCCGCCTTTTTTAACCTTAACAGGTTGAGATATTCCGAAAAATGAAAGCCCGTTTCCTTCTTGAAAATACGGGAAAAATGCTCGGGACTGACAAAATATTTTTTTGCCATATCGCCAAGCGTCACGCTCGAGGCAAAATTTTCCTGCAGATATTCGATCGCATCCTCAATATAGTGCTTTTCAGCCTGTATGGATTCGCAAAGATTAGTATTGCGCGCAACCAAAAAGAAAAGCGCATAAGTATAGCAGCGCAAACTTTCCTCGCTGTATTCATCGGGCTCCCTGCACTCCTGCTCTATACCCTGCAAAATATCGCAGACCTGTGCCGCAAACTCGGGATTGCGATAGAGATACGGCTTTGAAGAAAGCTTTTCCTTGATCGCGTCGGGAATGAACCACTCTGAGCAGTTGACAAGCATCCGCGAGTGAATAGTGTTTTTATACTCGGTATTATGTACGACTCCCGCGGGCACGAAAATAATGTCCCCGGGGACGAGATTGTAGGATTTGTTGTCGATAAAATAGCAGCAAGCGCCGCTTTCAATAAAGTATATTTCAAACAGATCGTGGTAGTGCTTTTTGAGTGTGTGCCTGCCTCGGTTTTCGGTCACTTTGTCGCGGTGAAAATAAATTTCGTGCTCTCCAAGGGTCATTTTTCTCACCTCCCTTGCTATATTGTAACACATATAATCAAAAAAATCAAGATTTTCGCGGCATTTTATCAAAATTATTAAGGATTTTTGTGTTTTTTTGATATATAATGGATTTGTAAAATTAAAATTATGGAGGTTTATTCTCATGAAGGAAAGAGTTATACAGTTCGGCGAGGGCGGTTTTCTGCGAGGATTTGCCGATTGGATGCTTCAGATCATCAACGAAAAGACCGATTTTGACGGCAAGGTAGTAGTAGTTCAGCCTATCGAGAAGGGTATGTGCGATATGCTCGAGGCGCAGGGATGCAAATACACCCATCTTTGCCGCGGCAGTGAGGGCGTGGACGTAAAGCTTGTCGACGTTATCTCGCGTTGCGTAAAGCCCTACGACGATTTTGACGCTTACATGGCGCTCGCCGAAAACCCCGACTTCAGATTCATTATATCCAACACCACCGAGGCGGGAATCTGCTTCGAGGACACCGACAAAATAACCGACAGACCCGCAAAGACCTTCCCCGCAAAGCTGACTCAGTTTCTCAAAAAGAGATTCGATCTCGGTCTTGGCGGCTTCGTGTTCCTTCCCTGCGAGCTTATCGACAAAAACGGCGCCAACCTCAAAAAATGCGTGCTTCAGTACGCTGACCTCTGGGAGCTTGGCGAGGACTTCAAGGCATGGATCGAGAACGATAACGTCTTCTGCAACACGCTTGTCGACAGAATCAACACGGGATACCCCAAAGACGAGAAGATCGACCTCAGCTTTGACGACAAGATGGTCAACACCAGCGAGTATTTTCACCTTTGGGTAATTGAGGGATATGCAGATCTCTGCTCTGAGATCCCCTTCGACAAGTGTGGCCTCAACGTTATCGTGACGGACAACCTCGAAATGTACAGAAGCAGAAAGGTCCGCATTCTCAACGGCGCGCACACCTCGCTCGTGCCCTACGCTCTGCTTTCGGGCTTTGACACCGTAAAGAGCTGCATCGACGACGAGGGTATGCTTGCTCACATCAGAAAGTGCGTTTACAACGAGATCATTCCCACGCTCGATCTTCCCCGCGAGGAGCTTATCGAATACGCCGACAACGTAATAATCCGCTTCTCCAACCCCTATATCAGACACATGCTGATCTCGATCGCGCTCAACAGCGTAAGTAAATTCAAGGTTCGCGTGCTTCCCTCTATCCTCGAATATATCAAGAGATATAACAAAATGCCCGAGACGCTTCTCTTCTCCTTTGCAAAGCTTATCGACTTCTACACGACCGATATGACCAATGACGATCCCGAGGTCACCGCGTTCATGAAGTCCGCCACCGTCGGCGAGATCCTTGCCAACGAAAAGCTTTGGGGCACCGATCTCTCCTTCCTTGAAAAAGAGGTAGCAAAGTATGTCGAAAGAAAATAACCTTCCCAATCTGCTTGTAATAAATAAGCTTGATAACGTGGGAATAAACCTCGCAGATGGGCACAAATACGCCCTTTGCGATATCAAAAACGGCGAGAACGTAATAAAATACGGTCAGCCGATCGGTCACGCGACCGAGGATATCAAGGCGGGCGAGCACGTCCACACCCACAACGTCAAGACAAACCTTTCGGGCAAGCTTGATTACACCTATGAGAAGGCAGAGTGCCACGACGAAAAGACCGACAGCGACCTCACCTTTATGGGCTACGTCCGCGAGGACGGTCAGGTCGGTATCCGAAACGATATCTGGATCGTCAACACCGTCGGCTGTGTAAATAAGATCGCCGAAAAGCTGGCAGAGCTTACGGGCGCAAAATATTTCCCTCACCCCTTCGGCTGCTCCCAGCTTGGCGACGACCAGACCACAACGCAGTACATCCTTCGCGGAATGGTCAACCACCCAAACGCAGGCGGCGTGCTCGTGCTCGGTCTCGGATGCGAAAATAACAATATCGACGTTTTCAAATCGGTTCTTGGCGAGTGGAACGACAAGCGCGTCAAATTCCTTAACGCGCAGGACTTTTCCGACGAGATAGCAGAGGGCATAAGGCTTATAGAGGAGCTGAAGGCATACGCCGACACCTTCAAGCGTCAGCCCGTCCACATCTCCAAGCTTAAGGTCGGACTCAAGTGCGGCGGAAGCGACGGGCTTTCGGGAATCACCGCAAATCCCCTCGTCGGCAGATTCTGTGACAGACTTGTTTCTCTCGGCGGCTCCTGCGCCTTGACCGAGGTGCCCGAAATGTTCGGCGCGGAGCATCTGATTATGAACAGATGCGAAAGCGAAGAGATCTTTGATAAGACCGTAAAAATGGTCAACGATTTCAAGGATTATTATACCCGATACAATCAGGTGATCTACGAAAACCCCTCACCCGGAAACAAAAAGGGCGGTATCACCACCCTTGAGGAAAAATCGCTCGGCTGTATCCAGAAGGGCGGGCTTTCCCCCGTCGTCGACGTGCTATCCTACGGCGACAGACTCGAGAAGAACGGTCTTTCCCTGCTCAACGGCCCCGGAAACGATATCGTCGCATGCACAAATCTTATGGCGGCGGGAGTTCACATAATTCTCTTCACCACAGGACGCGGCACGCCCCTCGGCACCGCAGTGCCCACCGTAAAGATCGCCACCAATCACTCCCTTGCCGAAAGAAAGGCAAATTGGATCGATTTTGACGCCTCCCCCACGCTTGACGGCAGCGATCTCTCCGACGAGCTCCTGGCTTACGTCGTAAGAGTTGCCGAGGGCGAGCAGACCAAAAACGAAGCCAACAAATACGAAGAAATTTCAATATTCAAGGACGGAGTAACGCTATGAGTTTTATTAACGATGATTTTATGTTAAAAACCAAAACGGCAAGAGAGCTTTACGAGTCGGTCAAGGATCTCCCGATAATCGACTACCATTGCCACATCAGCCCCAAAATGATCGCCGAAAACCATCAATTCAAGAACGCGTACGAGCTTTTCCTCGGCGGCGACCACTACAAGTGGCGTCAGATGCGTACCAACGGCGTTGACGAAAGATACATCACGGGAGATGCCGACGACTACGAAAAGTGGCTCGCGTTCGCAAAGACCGTTCCGCTGCTTATCGGCAACCCGCTTTACCATTGGACCCACCTTGAGCTTAAGAGATATTTCGACATCGACGAGACCTTGTCCGAGGACACCGCCAAGGCTATCTGGGATAAGATCAATGCACTGCTTGCAACCGATGAATACAGAGTTCAGGGACTCATCAAAAAGAGCAACGTAGAGACCATCTGCACGACAGATGCCCCCTACGATACGCTCGAATATCACAGACAGATAAAGGAGATCAAGGGCTTTGATACAAAGGTCATCCCCGCGTTCCGCCCCGACCTTGCAGCGATCAAACCCGACTTCCCCGAGCGCCTCGATTTCTTCCACGAGAACGGATGCCGCCTTTCCGACCACGCGGTAGACTCTATGGACGACGAGACGATCGAGAAGCTGATATATCTCGGCGAGGAATATGCAAAGCGCGGCTGGGTATGGCAGCTCCATATCGGCGCTCTGCGTAACAATAACTCGAGAATGTTCGCAAAGCTCGGCGCCGACACGGGCTTTGACTCGGTCAACGATTTCCAGATCGCAGAGGGACTTTCGAAGATCCTTGACGGTCTTGACAAAAAGGATATGCTCCCCAAGACCATCCTCTACACCCTCAACCCCAAGGATAACTACGTCCTCGGAACGATGCTCGGCAACTTCCAGGGCGGCGGCATCCCGGGTAAGATCCAGTTCGGCTCGGGCTGGTGGTTCAACGACCAGAGAGACGGTATGGAGAGCCAGATGAGAGCACTCTCAAACCTCGGAATGATCGCACGCTTCGTCGGTATGTTGACCGATAGCCGTAGCTTCGTTTCCTACACAAGACACGAATATTTCAGAAGGATCCTCTGCAACCTGCTCGGCAAATGGGTCGAGGAGGGCGAATATCCCGCGGATATGGCGCAGCTCAAGAAGATCGCCGCAGATATCTGCTACTACAACGCGAAGAATTATTTTGGATTCTGATTATCCGGGCAAAAAAATTCGGCTCACGAGTGAGCCGAATTTTTTGTTTTATTTTGTTGCCGGAAAGGTTCCGTTCTTCAAGGATTCAAGCATAATTATCGCGCTGCTTACGTTTGTCGCAAGCGGGATCTTCTGCACGTCGCAAAGCCTGAGCAGAGCCGAAACGTCAGGCTCGTGAGGCTGTGCGGTGAGAGGGTCGCGAAGGAAGATTATCAGCCCAAGCTCGCCGTTTGCAAGCATCGCACCGATCTGCTGGTCTCCGCCGAGCGGTCCGCTCTTCATTCTGTGTATCGGAAGCGAGGTCTCGCCCATGATAAGCGTTCCCGTCGTGCCCGTAGCGTAAAGCTCGTAGTTTGCAAGAACCTCCTTATACTGCTTTGCAAGCTCAATGATCTCCGATTTTTTCTTATCGTGCGCTATCAAAGCTATTTTCATTGTGATCTCCGTTCCGCCGCCCTCGGCGGCATTTTTATGGTTGGATATTGCCAGAGAGGCAAATTTCTTTTTAAAAATCGGGAGACATCATAGTCAGATGCCTCCCGAAACGACTTTTTATTAAAATTAAGCCTTCTTCTGCATCTGTGCAAGAATCTGCTTGAGAAGATCCTCGGTAGTGGGGTTAGCTTCTCTTTCGAGTCTTGCCTTCTCGGCTGCCGCAGCCTCCTCAGCCGCCTTAGCCTCAGCAGCAACGCGAGCCTTCTCCTCATAGTAAGCCGCAACTGCCTTCTTGTCAGAACGCTTGATGCCAAGAGCCTTCATTTCCTTCTTCTCTGCCTTGGTGGGCTTGTTCTTCTTTCTGCTCTCGCCGTCAGCTCTGAGCTTGTTGAAGAATCTTACGATAATGAACAGAACGAGAGCAATGAGCAGGAAGTTGATGATCGCGTTGATAAACTCGCCCCAATTTATGTATATCGAGTTAGCAAGATCGAGCTCCTTAGCAATAACTGTGCCCGCCTCGTCAAGCACGTCCTTATATGCAGGCTTAAGCATAGTGTATACGTCGGTGAGCGAGCTTGCGCCGAAGATCATCGCCAAAATCCAGTTGATAATGGGCTTGAGAATGAAGTTGCTAAGTCCGTTAACGATCGCGGTAAATGCGCCGCCGACGATAACACCGACTGCCATATCCATTACGTTTCCGCGCGTAATGAACTTTTTGAATTCAGCAAAAAAGTTTTTCATATTTCCTCCGTTTTGTCGACCGAAA
>SVRA01000083.1 GCA_015065075.1 Oscillospiraceae bacterium | reverse complement strand
CGGGAGAGGGACTCAAGGAAGCCTTTCGCGAGCGAGGAGCTGACGTAATCGTTGACGGAGGTCAAAGCATGAATCCGTCCGCAGAGGATTTCATTGCCGCCTTTGATGAGGTGAATGCCGACGTGATCTTTGTATTTCCGAACAACGGAAACATCGTACTTACGGCACAGCAGGCGGCTCATTTATATGATAAATCCGACGTGCGTGTTATCGAAAGCACGACCATTGGGGCAGGATATGCCTCCCTTGCAATGTACGATACGAATTCCGATGACGCGGATACTATTGCCGCTGAACTCACGGAGGCAATGAGCGGCGTTGTTACCGCGGAGATTTCTCACTGCGTCAGAGATGCGTCAATTGACGGAACTGATCTGCACACGGGAGAATATATCGGATTTGTTGGCAAGAATCTGCTTGCCGCTAATGATAACCGCTTGACTGCCGTTTGCGAAACAATTGATAAAATCGGATTTGCCGGGTATGACGTTTGCATTGTTATATGCGGTAAGGAGGCAACCGATGAGGAGGCGGAGCAGATAGAATCGTTTGTCCATTCCCATTACAAAGGAAAAGAGGTTTATATCATAAACGGCGGTCAGGACGTTTATGACTATATATTGATTGTTGAGTAACTCGGGGGTTTCTATGAAGATACTTCTTTACATATTGGCGGCACTATGCGGTTACGTTGTCGCAGGAATGAATCCCGCCATTGCTATATCAAAGGCGGTTTACCACAAGGATATACGAGAATGCGGAAGCGGTAATCCCGGATTCACTAACTTCAGAAGAACCTTTGGAAACAAATGGGCGTTTGTAGTTCTTTTCCTTGATCTTTTGAAGGCTGCCGCCATAACACTGCTTTTTGCGTGGCTTCTGTCACGCAAGGGCGTCGATTTTCAGTTTGCCGCAGCATATACGGGAGTGTTCTGTATGTTAGGACACGCCTTTCCGTTTCAGTTTAAATTTAAGGGAGGCAAAGGTTTTCTCGTTTGCCTTTCAATATTCTTCGTGATAGACTGGAGAGTCGGTTTAATCGCAACCGTTCTTTTGCACATTCTGTTGCTTGTCACAAAGTATATGTCAGTGTCAACGGTAACGACGCTTCTTGTCTGTCCCATACTTCTTTATTTGTTTGGGGCTTCGCTTCCTGTGGTGCTGATTGCACTTGGTTGTGCGCTGTTCGTAGCAATTCGCCATAAGGAGAATTTTATCCGTTTGAAGAACGGTAAGGAATCAAAATTCAGCTTCAGTAATAGTAAAAAATAACGACGAGGAGAGTCAAAATGAGTTTTTGGCGTTCAATAGGGTACCTTTTATGCATAAGCATAGCGGTTTTTATTCTTGGAAGACTTTATCCGAGAAAATGGTTGCGTACAGATGCTTTTCCGTTTAAGAGCTTTAAGTTTGAAAAAAACGGCACCATATATAATAAAATCAAAATAATGAAATGGAAAACTAAGCTCCCCGATGCAAGCCTTATCATAACGAAAATATTGCCGAGATTCATGCCAAAAAAACGCTTGGAAAATGAAAATAATATTCCTGTTTTGATAAATGAGACCTGTATTGCCGAGGCAACGCACGTCATCGTCGCAATCCTTGGCTTCGGTTGTATTTTTGTTTGGAACGGAATCGGAGGGTGGATAGTATCCGTTCTGTTTTTGATAACTAACATACCGTTTATCATCATGCAACGATTTAACAGACCGCGGCTTGTTGCGGCGGATATGATGTTAAAACGCAGAAACGGTTTTAATTTTGGGGAGGCTAACAAAAATGAGTTTGAAAGAGAAGAAAATGAAATCCTTGGCGCAGGCGAGGCAACGGAAACGTGACGGTGAGAGTAACGTCATTATCGATATGACCGTCAATAACGACGACGCCTTTCTTTCTTCATTTTCCGGTACCGACGTACCGATTATCAGCTCTGACGTAGCGGATTTCATTGAGAGCAGTACGCGCTCGCTATCCCCGAGAGAGTGTTATACGCTATGTATAAAGAGTAATTGTATTGATGAAAAAGAGAAGGTGCAATACGCCTCGGCAATCAAAGAGTATTATTCCGCAAAATATCTTGAAAACAGCAAAGAACTTCGTGCAAATTGGATTATCGCATTGCTTTTGCTATTAACGGGCGTGCTTGTTCTTGCTCTCGCCTTTCGCGTAGAGCATTATATATGGAGCGAGGTAATCGACATTGCTGCTTGGGTGCTTCTATGGGAAGCGGTGGATATATGGGCGTTAAAAAACCGTGCGCTTATGATACGTAGAAAGCGCTATCTTGCCTTTGCGAATATGAATGTAAAATATGAAAATATAGAAAAGAAATAAATCCGAAGGGAGAGGAGTGCGATTATGAAACGTTTTTTTAAGAAAAATCAAATATTAACGATACCAAATCTTCTGAGCGTGGTTCGTCTTGCGCTCATTCCCGTGATCGTCTGGCTCTATAGCTACGAGAAGAACTATTACGCCGCGATCGGTGTGATCCTTCTGTCGGGTGCAACCGACATTATCGACGGCTGGATTGCAAGACATTTCAATATGATCTCGGATTTTGGAAAGGCGCTGGATCCTCTTGCGGACAAGCTGACACAGGCGTCACTTTTGATATGTCTTCTTTCAAAGTATAAAGCAATGTGGGGACTTATCATTGTTTTTGGTATCTGCGAGATCGCAAAACTCACGCTCGGTATTATCATTGCCAAGAAGCACGACGAGGTGAACGGTGCAAAATGGTATGGCAAGGCAAATACAGTCATCATTTACGCAACGATGATGGCGCTTATCCTGTTCCCGCAGATGAGCGACGTACTTGCAAGTGTATTGATGCTGTTCTGCGGAGCGGTTATGATAGCGGCACATATTCTCTATTTCATATCGTTAGGAAAGATCCTATATGAAAGGAGTCGGAAATGATAAAACGAACCATTACGGGCGCCATTGTTTCCATGCTGGTTTATGCATGGCTTTTCTTTTCTCATATCCCACTCGTCATACATATTGGAACTGTTGTATTAGGTGTTTTGGCTGTTTTTGAAATTGTACGGATATGCAAGACGAATAAACCGAAAGTCTGCTATGCGGCAATGACGTTATCGGTACTGCTACTCATATTGCCGATTCCGCAATATGAGTATGTGATGATGCTGATTCTTCCGGTTGCTCTCATTATGTTCGGAATTATGATGGTAAAGAAGGAGCAACTACGGGATTTTAACGCTACGCTTGCTACCATTGTCAGCATTGTGGTCGTATTGCTTTTTAAGTCTATTCCCACACTCAGAGAATGGGATAACGGATTTTATTACTTGACATTTGCAGTAACAGCTTGCTTCGTGACGGACGTTGCTGCGCTTTTGTTTGGTAAGGCGTTCGGTTCACACAAGCTATGCCCAAAGATCAGTCCAAAGAAAACGGTCGAGGGCGCGGTCGGTGGCGTGATCTGTACGGTACTCGTTGCCTCAATTGCCGCCGTTTTGCTTGATAAATATGAGATATTACGTTTTGACACGACGTCCCTCATTATTTGGTCTATACTCGTATCTGTCGTCGGACAGTTCGGCGACCTTTGCATGTCGGTAGTCAAGCGCATTGCGGGAGTCAAGGATTTTGGCAATCTTCTCCCCGGTCACGGAGGAATACTTGACCGCTTTGACAGCCATATGTTCGCGGTCTCGTTTACATTGGTCTTTTGCGCCCTCGGAGGCGGATTTATATACTAAGATAACAAGATAACTTATGGGAGAAATGATTTTGAAGGAATATAGAGCAGGTATCGACATCGGCTCCACGACGGTCAAGCTCGTGGTGCTGGATGCCGAGGACAATATCATATACGGACAATACAGACGCCATATGGCGAAAACGCAGGAAACCCTTGCCTCTCTTTTGCGCGAAGCAAAGGAAACGCTTGGTGACTGCGCATTAAAAGTGAAAATAACAGGCTCGGGCTCGATCAATCTTGCCAAAGCATTGGGAATAGAATTTATACAAGAGGTCGTGGCGGTCGCAACGGCACTCAAAAAGGTCGCACCGCAGACCGACGTTGCCATCGAGCTTGGCGGTGAGGATGCGAAGATCATCTACTTCGCAGGCGGTCTTGAGGAACGTATGAACGGTGTTTGTGCGGGCGGTACGGGCTCGTTCATCGATCAAATGGCGGCACTTTTGCAAACAGATGCCGAAGGGCTCAACAAGGCAGCCGAAAACTATAAAGAAATATATCCCATCGCCGCGCGCTGCGGTGTTTTCGCAAAGACCGATATTCAGCCGCTCATCAACGAGGGCGCGACAACGGCAGACCTTGCCGCCTCCATCTTTCAGGCGGTGGTCAATCAGACTATTTCGGGACTTGCCTGCGGAAAGCCCATTCGCGGATGCGTTGCCTTTCTCGGCGGCCCGCTTCACTTTATGCCCGAGCTGAAAAAGGCGTTTATCCGTACTCTGAAACTGACTGACGAAACCACGGTCGATCCCGAAAACTCGCATTTATTTGCGGCAATGGGCGCGGCACTTGAAGCCGACAAAGCTGAGGCGATCAATGCAAACAAGCTTATGGAAAGGCTCTCCGAGGGTGTAAAAGTCACCTATGAAATGCCTCGTCTTGAGCCCTTATTTGCGACAAACGAGGAATACGACGAGTTCAAAGCTCGTCACGAGGTGGCTGTCGTGCCAAAGGGCGATCTTTCTACATACAACGGCGATGCCTTTCTTGGTATTGACGCAGGATCTACCACAACCAAAATGGTGTTGATTGGCGCGGAAGGTGAATTGCTGTTCTCCTTCTATGCCAATAATAAAGGCGATCCCATCAAGACCGCCAAGGAAGCCATCGGCAAGCTGAAGGAGCAGATGCACGACGGTGTTCATATCGTCCGTTCCTGTTCTACGGGATACGGTGAGGCACTTCTTAAATCCGCTTTTTCTCTTGATGAGGGAGAGGTAGAGACAATCGCGCACACCACCGCAGCATCCTTTTTCAACAAAAACGTTGATTGCGTGCTTGACATTGGCGGTCAGGATATGAAGTGCATCAAGCTCAAAGGTGGCGCTGTTGACAGCATTCTCTTAAACGAGGCATGCTCGTCTGGATGCGGATCGTTCATTGAGAATTTTGCAAACTCTCTTGGCTTTACCGCCGAGAGCTTTGCAAAGGAAGCCTTGTTTGCCAAAGCACCCGTTGACCTCGGCACTCGGTGTACCGTCTTTATGAATTCCAACGTAAAGCAAGCACAAAAGGAAGGCGCGACTGTTTCGGATATATCGGCAGGGCTTGCCTATTCCGTCATCAAGAACGCGCTTTACAAGGTTATTAAGCTTGCAGATGCAAAAGACCTTGGAAAAAACATCGTCGTTCAAGGCGGCACGTTCCACAATGAAGCCGTGCTTCGCGCTTTCGAAAAGGTTGCCGGAGTAGAAGCTACTTGTCCCGATATTTCGGGACTTATGGGAGCCTTCGGTGCGGCGTTGATAGCCAAGCAGACTTATCACGGCAAAGCGACGACAATGCTTTCGCTTGAGCAAATCGAATCGCTTACATATACTACAATGAGCCGACGCTGTGGTGGCTGCGCAAACAACTGTATGCTCACGATAAATCGCTTTTCAAATGAAAAACGGCATATTACCGGTAACCGCTGTGAAAAGGGGATCGGTGATATTAACGGCAGAAAAAAAGCACCGAATATGATGGAATACAAGCGGAAGCGAATTTTCGACTATGAACCGCTTGATGAAAAAGCCGCGCCGCGTGGAGTCATCGGTATTCCGCGCGTGCTGAATATGTACGAAAACTATCCTTTCTGGGCAACATTCTTCAAAGCTCTCGGTTTCCGTGTTATGCTCTCCCCATGGTCAAGCCGAAAAATATACGAGCTCGGAATGGACTCCATTCCTTCGGAATCGGAGTGTTATCCCGCGAAGCTTTCACACGGTCATGTAGAATGGCTGATCGGGCAAGGAGTTAAAACCATATTCCACCCGTGTATCTATTTTGAACATCAGGAAATAAAGACTGCGGGAAATCACTATAACTGTCCCATCGTTATATCCTATGCGGAAAATCTAAAAAACA
Organism: Oscillospiraceae bacterium; assembly: GCA_015065075.1. Classification (GTDB taxonomy): domain Bacteria; phylum Bacillota; class Clostridia; order Oscillospirales; family CAG-272; genus SVTX01. The sequence continues at coordinate 1,301 of SVRA01000083.1, read as the reverse complement.
ATGTTGACGCGATAACACGCGGTGACGTTCGCTTGGTCCGTCCGTTTATGGCGTTTACAAGCGAAAAAATCGCAGCGGACAGGCTTGTGAAGATATGCCGTGAGGAATGGAATATTCCCGAAAAAGAGGTAAGATGTGCGGCTTCACTTGCTTGGAAGGAGCAGCGTAAGGCAAAAGCGGATATTCTGGAAGAAGGAAGAAGACTGCTTTCCAATATGGAAGCTGCCCGAGGCAAAGGCATCGTTCTTGCAGGACGTCCGTATCATATCGATCCGGAAATCAACCACGGAATACCGGAGCTCATTACATCATACGGCTTTTACGTTTTTACCGAGGACAGCCTTCCTGTAAACGATTCTCCCGAAAGACCGCTTCGCGTGGTCGATCAGTGGGCGTATCATTCAAGACTTTACGCTGCCGCCGAGCTTGTGCGCGAAAGAGACGATTTAGACCTTATACAGCTAAATTCCTTCGGTTGCGGACTTGACGCGGTTACGACCGATCAGGTAGGCGAAATACTTGAAGGAAGCAATAAGCTGTATACGCTTCTTAAAATTGACGAGGTGAATAATCTCGGTGCGGTTCGCATCAGAATAAGAAGTCTTATCTCGGCAATCAGAATGCGTGAAAAGCAGAACATACACGCAGATCCCAAGCCTACGGTTTATAAGAGAGCCGAATATACGAAGAAAATGCAGGACGAGGGATATACGATACTTGCACCGCAGATGCTTCCAATTCACTTCGGCATACTTGAACCCGTTTGCAGAAAGCACGGTTACAATATTGTGATTTTGGACAACGATAACCGAAAGGCAATAGACACGGGACTGAAGTACGTAAACAACGATGCGTGCTTCCCATCGATCACCGTTGTCGGACAGTTTATGGAGGCGGTCACTTCGGGAAGATATGATACCGACCGCCTTGCCATTTTGATGACGCAGACAGGCGGTTGCTGCCGAGCGTCCAATTACGTGAGCTTTATCCGCAGAGCACTTGACAAGGCGGGATATTCTCATATACCGGTCATATCTCTTAACCTCAACGGTATGGAGAAAAACGAGGGCTTCAAGTTTACGCTTCCGCTTTTGATGGATGCCGTACACGCACTGTTTTACGGCGACCTTATAATGCGCTGCCTTTATAGGACGAGACCCTATGAGCTCACCCCCGGTTCCGCAAACGAGCTTCATAAAAAACTTGAAGCGATATGTATCGATTCCTTAACCAATCCCAATACAAAGTATACCTACAAAAATGTCTGCAATATGATCGTAGACGAGTTTGATAACCTTCCT
>SVRA01000082.1 GCA_015065075.1 Oscillospiraceae bacterium | reverse complement strand
AGCTCGAGCTCAAGCGCGATTACGTCAAAAATGCCTTTCGCAAGGCGGGCTTGCCCGACGTGACGGTGAATGACACAAGACACACCGAAAAAGTATCGGCATACAGAAATAAGGGTCAGTACCCTGTACGGCAGGTGCAGGGTGAGCTTCGCGCGGGATTTTTCGCGACGAAGACCCATAATCTCATCCCCTGCGAGCAGTGTCTGCTCCAGCCCGACGTTTTCGGCAAAATAGTTGAGTTTACGATCGAATTTGCAAGGGAAAATAAGATCACGGCATACGACGAGGAGAGAGAAAGCGGAATTTTGCGCCATATCTACCTGCGAATCGCGGAAAAGACGGGCCAGATAATGACCAGCCTCGTTATAAACGCGGATAAATTGCCCTGCGCCGAAAAATACGCCGACGGGCTGACGGCAAGATTCCCGCAGGTCTGCTCGGTAATGCTCAATATCAATAAGAAGAATACGAACGTTATCCTCTCCGATAGATTCGTCTGTGTCAAGGGTAACGATTACATAGTGGACGAGCTGTGCGGCATGCGCTTTAAGATCACGGCGGGCTCGTTCTATCAGGTAAACCGCGACGGTGCGGAGCTGCTCTACGGTCTTGCAAGAGAGAGAGCAGGACTGACGGGAAGGGAGACTGTTGCCGACCTCTATTGCGGCACGGGAACTATCGGCTTGTCAATGGCGAAGGATGCTTCAAGAATAGTCGGTGTGGAGATAGTCGCAGAGGCGGTCGAGTGCGCCAAGGAAAACGCAAGGATGAACGGCGTGGAAAATGCTTACTTTTTCTGCGGAGACGCCTCGGATACGCGCGGACTTCTGGCAAGTGCCAAGGACACGCTTGGCGATTTTTGCCCCGACGTCGTCGTGATCGATCCGCCGAGAAAGGGAACTACGAAGGAGCTTGTTGATTACCTCGATTCTCTCGGCGTGCCGAGAATTGTGTACGTTTCCTGCAATCCCGATACGCTCGCACGCGACTGCGCGTGGTTCTCCGAGGCTAGTTATGAGATCGGAGAGGTGACTCCGGTCGATCTTTTCCCGGGAACAGGACACGTGGAAAGTGTCGTTTGTCTGACGCGAAAGGAGAATGTATGAATTACCAACTTCACGATAGTCAAATAAACAAAATTGAACTTGGCGAAGATACGATCACTCTTAAATTTTCACAAGGATTTTGGGCAACTGATGAGCACGGTAAGATGTGTGAACAGTTGGAAAATTGTAAAATTGTGTTTGAAATAGACAGAGATGATGTACCCATTGAGGATTTTATTTCTGTTCGAATTTCGAAAAAAAGCGGGATTTATAAAACCATCTCTTTGAAAAAGTTTATGGGGTTATTGAAAAAATCTCCGTTCAATGTGTATTTGGAGTATAATTGCGATTTTGCAAGTAGCAAGATGTTTCAAATGCACTCAAATTATTTTAGAATTGGTGCAGAAGTGTTTATCGAAGATATGAAAAACATAAGGTATATCCATGACTAAAATATACCTTTTGGAGTCTTGACCCACGTCGAGAGTGTCGTTTGTCTCAAAAGGAGATAATGTGCGATGTTATTTAATAAGAGAAAATCAACAATGTGTGATAATTGCAAAAATATTAAAGTTATCAAAAGGTTTCCTACTCCCGACACATACTTGTCCGCGCTCGAACAAGTAAGGGTATTGTTGGCAAGTGGAAATTATGAAATTGAGTTTGCTACCTGCCCCATTGACCAGGTGGAGGATGCGAATGGCTATTGGGTCGATGATTTAATTGCACACCAAATTAAGTGTAAGCAATGCGGAACAAGTTTCATCTGCTCATGTGATACTTATCACGGTATAGGTCGTTTTGAGAAGACAAAATAAATATACCTTTTGGAGTTTTCACCCCCGTTTTTGACCGTTTTTGAGACCTTTTGGTCTTATGACCCACGTCGAGAGTGTCGTTTGTCTCACACGAAAGTAAGCCAACCTCAAAACGGTCATTTACAGCAGTTTAGTATAGCAATCGAAAGGAAAAAATATGATTTCTGAGCAAAGAAGCAAATATAAATCCTGGAGCAATTTAAAAAAGCAGATGGAGGATCTGCTTTGTGATGCCCTTAAAGACAAAATATCTTACTTCTATACAAGCTACCACGAGGTGCATAACGCTTATGGCAGAGCTGCCATCAAATATTGTAAAAAAGAAATTGTTGCGTTTTCGTGGTCGCAGATGTACGAGCAGGAAAGCGACGTGTCTGAGCTTTTCCTTGAAGGGAAGGATATTTCATACGACAATTTAGAAAAAGAGAAGTGGATGCCCGAATGTAAATTGTGTGAGGGTGATTTCATAAATTCTTTGACAATCTACCTTAAAACCGATATTGCATCATCCCTTAACTCTGATAACTACATTTTGCGCGTTCTTGCATATTTGGATAGAAGAGTTGGCAAAAGAACGCTGATAAAAATCAAGGACGATGTAGAAAAACTGCCCGATTGGGTAAAGCAGTTTTATCGTATTCGTTGCGAAGCCGAGGGGATTTGAATATACATTTTCCAAAAATTCACCCAACCCCATTCCATCCCACTTGAATAGGAGGAAAAAATGAACAATACCGAAAACCTACACAAAGTGTATCACAGAAACTATAAAAACATCGACGAACTATTCGACGATTTAAAAGATGCAATTTTTGATATAAAACTGGAAAACAATCGGATCATCATACACTACAATGCCGAAACTCTTGAAATAGAGCACGCCAATTACGGATATTACACCTATTTGAACGGAAAAAGAGAACATAGCGAGTGTGAGGATCAGGATATATACTTTTATGCCGTTGAATTTGTGCACGAGCAGGCAAAGGGATTGACCGAGCTCGAAATTATCGACACAAGAATTATTGACGTCAATAACCGCGGAATAACCTACGTTGACTGGCTTGACAGAGAGCATTTTATAAGCTATGACGTCTGCGCGTCCAACGGCCCGACCAAGTCTTGTGTAGCCGAAAGAGATATTACGAAGCACTATATAAAATTTTTCACGCCCGAGATGCCGCGCAAGATCGTGTTTGCATATCCTTTTGCATTCAAAAAAGGAAAGCGTTTATTAACCGGCGGAAAGGCGAAACGGTTTAGAGCATTGCAGAAAGCTATCACCGATAGTGGCTATACCACGCGCGATTTGTCCTGAAGTCAGGCACTAAAAGCCCCTGCCAAAATCGTCATTCAAATTAAAAAATCCATCCCGAAAATAAAAGGAGCCCAACTATGAAGCACGAGCATTCTTTAGACACACTTTGCGCGGCGCTGACGACCGCAATGGGCATTGAAGCCCCCGAAAACGCCGCTCCCGCGAACGAAATTCTCGTCGATTACGTCAACAAGACGCTCGGCGGCGAGCACGTCGATCGCATTTTTATGTATAACCCCGACGCGATCGCGACCTGGCTTTACCAAAAATATCCGCATTTCTTCTCGACATTGAAGGAAAGAACGGGGATCGACCTGCCCTTGTGCACGGTCATGCCCTCGGTAACTCCGGTCTGCTTCGGCACGATGTATACAGGCGCACAGCCCGAGGTACACGGTATTCAAGCGTACGAAAAGCCCGTCATTAAGATAGACACGATATTCGACGCGCTCATCCGAGCGGGCAAGAATGCGGCGATCGTCTCGACCGCAGGCGACAGTATGTCAAGCATATATCTCGAGCGCGAAATGGATTATTACATCTACCCCTCGCTCGAGGAGGTGAATGCAAAGGCGGCAGAGCTGATAATTGACGATAAATACGATTTTATAGCCGTGTATAACGGAAATTACGACGGCTTCATGCACAGATACGCGCCCGAGAGCGCAGAAGCGCTGGCAGAGCTCCGCGCAAACGTCAGAACCTACGGAATCTTCGACGCTATGATCAGAGAGCATTGGAAAGGTCACCGCACGCTCGTCGGCTTCGCCACGGACCACGGCTGCCACGAGATCGACGGCGGCTGCGGCTCGCACGGTCTTGCAATGGACGAAGATCTGAACATAACGCACTTTTATAAAGTGTATAATTCGGAAAATTGAAAATGAGTTCAAAATTAAAAAAGACTTGGGATCTTATAAAGCGCGGTCAGATAAAAACGCTTTTAAAAAAGGCATATATCTTTTTCAGAAGCAGACTTTACCATCTGCGCGCTTGGTTTGAGGACTGTCGTTACGGCGGCAGATCGATCAATAAGCCGATCCCGTCAAAATACAAGGAAATGGGTGCTCACCCCAGCCAAAGCACCGACTATCGCTGTCTGGACAAGATATTCAAGTCCTGCCCTTTGGAAAAAGGCGAGATACTTGCCGATATCGGCTGTGGCGAGGGCAGAGTATTGACCTATCTTTATTCAAGAGGACACCGCGGGAAGCTGATCGGTATAGAGCTTGACGATGATGTTGCCGCGACGGCAAAAAAACGGACTAAAAAATGCAAAAACGTCGAAGTTCATTGTATTAACGTGCTCGAAGCCTCGGAAATACTATGCGAAGTCGGTGCGGTTTATCTTTTCAATCCCTTTAACAGAGCCGTTATGACGGAATTTGTAAGCGTGATAGAGAAAAGTTGCAAATCTCGAGTAGATCTTTATTACTGTAACGACGTTTACAGAGACGTAATTGACGGCAGAGAAAATTGGACGATACGTTGCCGAGACGTCATTCACAGACCCGGAGTAAAGCCCGCAAGCTTTACTGTCTATAGATATCTACCACAATAACAAAAGCAAATTATTTACGCATATTCCGAGAGGAGACCCGATATGCTACCCATGATAAAGCAGGTAAAGCTACCAAGATACGATTTCCCGACAGGCTGGCAGACCGTCATATTCAGAAATTACGGCTACGTCCGTACCGAGCGAATAGCGGCGGTGCTTGGCTGTGACGAGAAAACGATAGACACCGAGGCAAAAAGACTCGGTCTTGAATATATAGATTATTCCGCCGATTTTGAGTCGCGCGGATACATAACCGTCATCAGAAGCAACTGGTATCTGTTGCCCTACGAGCAGCTTGAGCAACTGCTTGGCTTCAGTGAGGATATGCTCGATTTTGTGCTTGAAAAGGACGATTTCCTTTCCACCAAGCTCGGCAGCTTCAAGCCCGAGTGTGAAGAGGTCTGCTACGAGCCTTTGACAGAGGATCAGATCACCGCCACCGAAAAGCTTGCGGAAGCAATCGTATCCTGCCGCGCGGAAAAGACGGCTCGCCCCTTTGATTTCTTCTCCGATCTGCCCGAACAATCGGGAGGTGTGACCGAAGCATCGGGAAAAAGAATAGTTCATGGATATCTTTCCCCCTGCGGCGACGTTTTTGTCAGCGATTGTGCCGACACCTTGCCCGAGACCTTGCTTGAAAAATACAGAGAATCGGGAGTTAACGGCATCTGGCTGCACGGCGTTTTGTCGGCGCTCTCGCCCTATCCCTTTGCTCCCGCACTGTCGAAGGATTACAAGCTTCGCCGCGAAAACCTGAATAAGATCATCGCGCGTTGCGGAAAATACGGAATCAAGGTCTATCTATATATGAACGAGCCGCGCTCTCTGCCTGCCGAGGTAGTCGATCCGAAATATGAGGAGCTTATCGGCTGGAGGGAAATGAGAACGCTTTGTATGGAAAAGCAGCAGGTGCGCGATTACCTCTATGACGCAGTCCGCGATCTTTGCGAAAGCGTGCAGGGACTTGGCGGTATCTTCACGATCACCATGAGCGAAAACCCGACACACTGTAACTTCGCACCCGATACAGAGTGCCCGACCTGTAAGAACGTTTCTCCCGAGATCAGTGCCGCTACGGTCAACAATATTATGTGGAAGGCGATGAAGGACAGCGGCTGTGAGGGTGAGCTGATTGCAAACCTTTGGGGCTGGTCATCCTATATGGGTTGGAGTGATGAGCAGATATTCCATGGAATCGATATGCTTGACCCCGAGATCTCTGTTTTGTGCGTCAGCGAATACGATCTCGACATCGAGAAGGGAGGAGTCAAGAGCCGTATCATCGACTACTCTATCTCCAATCCCGGACCGAGCGAGACCTCCGAAAACATGATGACCAAGGCAAGAGAGGCAGGACATAAGGTCTATGCCAAGATCCAGGCAAGCAATAGCTGGGAGTGCTCGGCGGTACCTTATATTCCGGTGTTCGATCTTGTTTGCGAGCACCTTGAAAATCTCTCCGCGATCGGTGTCGGGGACTACTTCCTCACCTGGACGCAGGGCGGCTACCCCTCTCCCTCGGTAGAGCTTGCGGGAGAATACAAAAAGGGCTTCGATCTCGATAAATGGTACGAAAAGAAGTACGGAAAGAATGCCGACGTGATACACAAGGGCGTAAAAAAGATCTCGGATGCGTTCAGAGAGTACCCCTTCAGCGTCCGCGCGCTCTATATGTCGCCTAAAACGCTCGCGTGCTCTAACATGTGGGATCTTACACCCGACGAAAAGAGCTCCTGTATGGTCTGCTATTCGTACGATGACTACGAGTCATGGATAACTCCGTATCCTTATGAAGTATACGTCTCGCAGATGGAAAAGCTGCTTGATCTGTGGCAGGAGGGAATCGATATTCTTCGTACCGCCGAGAAAAACGAGCAGACCGAAGAGCTTCTGCGCCTTGCGATAGCGTCGAGACTCCACTTTTTGACCGACCTTTTGCAGACTAAATTCTCAAAAGCAAAAAGGGAAGGCAACAAGGAGCTTATGCTCCGTTGCATAAAGGAGGAAAAGCAGACGGCAACAAAGCTGCTTGAGCTTGTCCGACTTGACTCGCGTATCGGCTACGAGGCTTCAAATCACTACTTCTACACCGAAAGAAGCCTGATTGAAAAGATAGTCAGAATGGAAGCACTCGCAAAGCTATTGTGAGATCATAAAGTTTATTCAAGGAGACCCATATGAAAGAAATACATCTTATTTGCAACGCGCACATCGACCCTATATGGCAGTGGGATTGGCCCGAGGGGGCAAGCGCCACTCTATCCACCTTTTATTCGGCGGTAAAGCTTTCCGATAAATTTGATTATATATTCTGTCACAACGAGGTTACGGTCTATAAATACGTGGAGGAGTACGCCCCCGAGCTTTTTGCAAAAATACAAGAGCTCGTAAAGGCAGGCAAGTGGCACATTATGGGTGGCTGGTATCTCCAGCCCGATTGCAATCTGCCCGCGGGCGAGAGCTTCGTGCGTCAGATACGCGAGGGACAGAGATATTTTAAGGAAAAGTTCGGAGTCTGTCCCACTACCGCGATAAATTTTGACCCGTTCGGTCACACGGTAGGCTTGGTGCAGATCATAAAAAAGTGCGGGCAGGACAGCTATATGTTTATGCGCCCGTATACGTCCGAGTGCGCTCTGCCGAGCGAGCAGTTTATCTGGCGCGGACTTGACGGCAGTGAGATCAAGGCAACTCGCACGGGACCCTATAGCTCATCTCTCGGAAAGAGCGCCGAGCTTATCAAGGGCAGAGCAGAGCAACAGCCGTTTTCGG
>SVRA01000081.1 GCA_015065075.1 Oscillospiraceae bacterium | reverse complement strand
AGGGATATTCTGCAAGCGGCAGGGATAAACGAGGCTGATTGGATCGAGGGGAAAACCACCTAATGGCGACCTCCTCATCCCCCACCTTCGGTGGTCCCCCTTCTCCGCTGGAGAAGGCTAATTTAGAGTTGGAGAAATATATTACTATGAAAATAATGGTAGTAGGCGGTGGCGGCAGAGAGCATGCCATCATAAAAAAGATAAAAGAGAATAAGAGCGTGGAGAAGATCTACGCGCTTCCCGGAAACGGGGGAATAGCGGCTGATGCGGAGTGCGTGGATATCGGCGCGAAGGATATTGAGAGAATCGTGGATTTTGCGGTGGCAAACGGTATTGACTACGCGGTAGTTGCGCCTGACGATCCGCTTGTGCTCGGCTGTGTTGACGCGCTTGAGGAGAAGGGTATCCCTTGCTTTGGTCCGAGGGCGAACGCGGCGATAATCGAGGGAAGCAAGGTCTTTTCCAAGAATCTGATGAAGAAATACGGCATCCCGACCGCGGCTTACGAGGTCTTTGACGATATGGAAGCGGCGCTGAAATACCTTGAGAGCGCGCCGATCCCGACCGTTATCAAGGCGGACGGACTCGCACTCGGAAAGGGCGTTATAATTGCTACGACTCTTGACGAGGCAAAGCAGGCGGTCATCTCGATGATGCAGGATAAGCAGTTTGGCTCGAGCGGCGACCACATCGTAATTGAGGAATTCCTCAGCGGTCCCGAGGTTTCTGTACTTGCCTTTACCGACGGAAAGGTAGTTAAGCCTATGGTCTCGTCAATGGACCACAAGAGGGCGGGCGACAACGATACGGGACTTAACACGGGCGGTATGGGAACCGTCGCGCCGAACCCCTATTACACCGCCGACATCGCCAAGGAGTGCATGGAGACCATCTTCAAGCCGACCGTCGACGCGATGAATAAGGAGAGCAGGACATTCAAGGGCTGTCTCTATTTCGGGCTTATGCTTACCGAAAACGGACCGAAGGTCATCGAGTACAACTGTCGCTTCGGCGATCCCGAGACGCAGGTCGTATTGCCGCTTCTTGAGAGCGATCTGCTCACGGTTATGCAGGCGACGACGAACGGAACGCTTGCCGAGACAGAGGTCAAATTCGGCGACGGTCACGCGTGCTGTGTAATAATGGCGTCCGCAGGCTATCCGCAATCATATGAAAAGGGATTTGAGATGACGATTCCCGAGGATATCGCTCCCGACGTTTACGTGGCGGGCGCGAAGACAGCGGACGGAAAGCTGCTGACAAACGGTGGACGAGTCCTCGGTGTCACGAGCGTCTGCGACTCGCTCGAGGAGGCTATAAAGGCGTCCTACGCGAAGGTCGAAAAAATACATTTCGATAACAAATATTACAGACACGATATAGGTAAAAGAGCTTTGGCAGCGAAATAAGATTTCAAATTTTGATTTATCAAACTGTTTAAATTGTCTTTCACGGCTAAAAATTCACTCCACGGTACGCTTTGCGCCGTAGGGACCGACGTCCTCGGCGGTCCGCAAAGCAAACGCCTATAAAACCCTTATGGCTGAAAAGATACAATCGTATCGAAACGGACCGCCGAGGACGTCGGTCCCTACGATCGTGTAGTGTCGTTCGACTTATAACCGTGAAGTAATTTAAAAGGGTTTGCAATTATTATCTCACCTATAAACCCCAATTTATCTAACTCTGCGATCTGCACAAAACATTTGCACTTTGCACTCGTGTGCAACACTTTACCAAAGAAAAAACGTAGAAAGGGAAAGCAGGAATGTTTGGATTTAAGAAAAAAACGGAAGAAAAGAGTGCGCCTGATCTTAATAAGGTCTTAGACACGTTGCGCAAGAATGAAATATCCGTTACAACGCGCAAAGCGAAAAACAAAGGCTCTGTATACAGAAGTAAATTCGGCGGCAAGCCTGCCGTTCCCGCAGGATTTGATTGGCCGAGATTTGAATCGGAAAATTACGATGGAGAAAAAGCAAACAGACCGTTATCCTTCCTCTGTCAGATTAACCTTGAAGAGATCTGCGCTTATGATAAGGATAAGATGCTCCCTGAAAAGGGCTTGCTTCTTTTCTTCTATGAGCAGGAGTCGATGTGTTGGGGATTTGATCCCGGGGATGCGGGTTGCTCACGCGTGTATTACTTTGAGGACATAAGTCAGCTTGCACAAGCAGACCTTCCCGATGATATGAACGGTGAGTACAAGGTCAAGGAATACGATCTGTCCTTCTGTGCAAAGGATTCCTACCCGAGCTTTGAGGAGCTTGATTGCCATTCTGACCTGGATTGCGATTGGGAGGAGTATGATGAGGCGGTTGAAGAGAGGGGCTATGATCTTGACTTTGAATGTCATAAGCTTCTCGGATATGCGGATCTTATTCAAAGCGAAATGCTGACCGAGTGCGAGAGAACGACACGCGGCTTGTATTGCGGTGATCACCAAAGCTATATAGACACCGCCGAGGATGTAGAAGAAGATATAAACAAAGCTGCAACCGATTGGATATTACTGTTCCAGATGGCATCTGTTGAAGATGACGATTATGAGCTGATGTTCGGCGATCTCGGAAACCTTTACTTCTATATTCGCAAGCAGGATCTCAAGGAGCGTAAATTCGACAAGACCTGGCTCGTTTTACAGTGCGGATAAAATTTGAATTACTGTAAACGGAACAAAACTAACGTAAGAAAAGAACTCAGATAAAACATCAAATATAACAAAAACAGAAAGGAAGCGGTCGGAGACCGCGGCGACAATGGTTTTCAGAATTTTTGTAGAAAAAAAGAACGAGCTTGCTCACGAGGCGCACGCGCTGCTCTCGGAGCTTAATAATCTGCTTGGTATCAAGGGACTCGAGAGCGTCCGCATACTCAACCGCTACGATGCCGATAATATCGACGCTGAGGTGTTCGAGGCGGCGGTCGCGAGCGTATTTTCCGAGCCTCAGCTCGATATAGCGACGAGCGAGCTTGATGCAAAGGGCGGCTACGTCTTTGCGGTCGAGTATCTCCCGGGTCAGTTCGACCAGAGAGCCGACAGTGCGGCGCAGTGCATACAGATAATGTCTTGCGGAAAGAGACCCACAGTCCGTTCGGCAAAGGTCTACGTGCTTGGCGGAAGTCTCTCCGAGAGCGATATTGCGGAGATAAAGAAGTACGTTATCAACCCCGTCGAGGCGCGAGAGGCAAGTCTCGATATGCCCGAGACGCTTGAGGTAGAGTACGATATTCCCACAAGCGTTGCGACGGTCGACGGTTTTATAAATATGAGCGACGGCGAGCTTGGCGATATGGTCAAGAGCCTCGGTCTTGCGATGGATATTGACGACATAAAATTCTGCCGTGAGTATTTCGCGGGCGAGAAGAGAGACCCCACCATCACCGAGATCAGAATGATCGACACGTACTGGTCGGATCACTGCCGTCACACCACGTTTTTGACGACGATAGACAGCGTGAAATTCGAGGACGAGCTGCTTGAGAAGACGTACAAGGAGTACCTTGCGACCCGCGAAAAGCTCGGCAGAACAAAGCCGCAGAACCTTATGGACATAGGCACTCTCGCGGCGAAATACTTAAAGAAAACGGGACAGCTCCAGAAGCTCGACGAGAGCGAGGAGATCAATGCCTGCACCGTGAAGATCAAGGTAACGGTCGACGGTGTTGAGGAGGATTGGCTCTTGCTCTTCAAGAACGAAACGCACAACCACCCGACCGAGATCGAGCCCTTCGGAGGAGCTGCGACCTGCATCGGCGGAGCTATCCGCGACCCGCTTTCGGGACGTAGCTATGTATATGCGGCAATGAGAGTCACGGGCGCGGCAGACCCGACCGTCCCCGTCAGCGAGACGATCCAGGGCAAGCTCCCACAGAGAAAGATCGTTCAGACCGCGGCGGCGGGATATTCGTCCTATGGAAACCAGATCGGTCTTGCAACGGGTATGGTCGACGAGCTTTACCACTCGGGTTATGCGGCAAAGAGAATGGAGATAGGCGCGGTCATCGCGGCAGCACCTGCCGAGAACGTCCGCAGAGAAACACCCGCAGACGGTGACGTAGTCATTCTGCTTGGCGGACGTACGGGACGCGACGGTGTCGGCGGTGCGACGGGCTCGAGTAAGGCTCACGACTCTCACTCGGTCGAGACCTGCGGTGCTGAGGTGCAGAAGGGAAATGCGCCCGAGGAGAGAAAGCTCCAGCGCCTTTTCCGTAACGCAGAGGCTTGCAGAATGATAAAGAGATGCAACGACTTCGGCGCGGGCGGTGTTTCGGTCGCTATCGGAGAGCTTGCGGACGGACTTGATATCGATCTTAACAAGGTTCCCAAGAAATACGAGGGACTTGACGGCACAGAGCTTGCGATTTCTGAGTCGCAGGAGAGAATGGCGGTCGTTATCGAGAAAGAGAATATAGAGAGATTTATGGCGCTTGCAGACAGCGAAAACCTTGAGGCGACCGTGGTTGCAAGAGTCACAGAGGAGCCTCGTCTCCGCGTTCATTGGAACGGCAAGACGGTCATTGATATCTCGCGCGAGTTCCTCAATTCAAACGGCGCGGAGAAGCATATAGATATCGCTCCCGCGGCGGCAAACAGCGACTACGCAAAGGAGCCTGTCAGCGATTTCGTCGAGGGATATAAGGCTTTGGCGGCTGACCTCAACGTCTGCTCAAAGCGCGGACTTTCCGAGAGATTTGACTCGACCATCGGCGCGGGTACGGTGCTTATGCCGTTCGGCGGAAAGCATCAGAGAACGCCTATCCAGGCTATGGTGCATAAGGTCTCGGTCGAAGAGAAGCACACCGACACCTGCTCGTATATGGCTTGGGGCTACAACCCCTATATCGCGGAGAAGTCGCCCTATCACTCGGCTTATCTCGCGGTAGTTGAGAGCGCGGCAAAGCTTGTCGCGACAGGTGCTTCGTATGAGGACGTCTACCTCACCTTCCAGGAATATTTTGAAAAGCCACTCAAGGACGGCAAGCGTTGGGGTAAGCCCTTCGCGGCGCTCCTTGGCGCGTTCAGAGCTCAGGTCGAGCTTGGAATTGCGGCTATCGGAGGTAAGGACTCGATGAGCGGTTCCTTTGAGAAGCTCGACGTACCCCCCACGCTCGTTTCCTTCGCGGTCACGACGGGTAAGTGCGACGAGGTGATTTCAAACGACGCAAAGGCGGCAGGACACAAGCTTATAAGCATCTGCCCCGCGTATGGCGAGGACAATCTCCCCGATGCACAGTCGCTTATAGCAACCTTTAATAAGGTCACCGCTCTTATGCGCTCAGGCAAGGTCTACGCGGCTTATACCCCCACCTTTGGCGGTATCGCGGAGGCGGTATATAAGATGTGTATCGGTAACGGACTCGGATTTAAGTTCCTTGATCAGTACGTTACAGTAGAGAATATTTTTGAGTACGCTTACGGCTCCTTCCTGCTCGAGGTCGACGCGGATACTGCGGGTCAGACGGTCGGTTACTTCACCGACGACGCTAAGCTGACCTACGGTGATAAGTCGGTTGACATAGCGGAGCTTGACTCCCTTTACGAGGGCAAGCTCGAGGGTGTATTCCCGACGCTCGAGGGCAGAGAGAGCAGAAAATACGAGGCGTTCTCCTACGCGGCGGACAAGAGAGTCGCGCCTGCCGTAAAGGTAGCAAAGCCGAAGGTGCTTATCCCCGTATTCCCCGGAACCAACTGCGAGTTTGACTCGGCAAAGGTAATGAGAGACGCGGGAGCAGAGGCGAAGATATTCGTTATCAATAACCTGACGCAGGACGGAATTCAGAGAAGCGTTGAGAGCTTCGCAAAGGAGCTTGAAGAGAGCCAGATGATCTTCGTGCCCGGAGGATTTTCGGGCGGAGACGAGCCCGACGGCTCCGGTAAGTTCATCATGGCGTTCTTCCGCAATCAGCAGATAAAGGACGGTGTTCACGCTCTGCTTAACGACCGCGACGGTCTTATGTGCGGTATCTGTAACGGATTCCAGGCGCTTATCAAGCTCGGTCTCGTGCCTTACGGAAAGATAATCGAGCCCGACGCGAACACACCCACGCTGACCTTTAACACAATTTCGCGCCACCAGTCGAAGCTTGTAAGAACGCGCATAGCGTCGAATAAGTCGCCCTGGCTCGCGAATACGAACGTAGGCGACGTCTATAACGTGGCTATATCTCACGGAGAGGGAAGATTCCTCTGTGACGAAAAATTGCTCCGTCAGCTTGCCGAGAACGGTCAGATAGCAACGCAGTACGTAGACCTCGACGGCGATCCCACGAGTGACATCCGCTACAACCCCAACGATTCCGCGTTCGCGGTCGAGGGCATCACCTCACCCGACGGACGAGTATTCGGTAAGATGGGACACAGCGAGAGAATCGGAAACGGTCTTTACAAGAACGTACTCGGGGAATATGATATGAAGATGTTTGAGTCGGCTGTTAAATATTTTAAGTGAATCTCGTTCGCCCAATAAGCGTCGCAATACGGCGTTGCTCCTCAAAAGCGGCTCGACTTACGTAAGTAAGCCTTCGCCTTGCTTTTTCCGGTGCGCCTTGTCTTGCTCGCTTCTTGAACGAACTCTGTTTGAGCAGTTATAGCTTTATCTATATTTAAAAAAGCTTTTGAAAGGATAGGGGTGTGATGAAGGGGAGTTTTTTCGAAATTTTCCTTCATCAGCGGTAAAAGGTAAAACAAAATGGCATATTTATCCGACATTGAAATCGCGCAATCCACAAAAATGAAACACATCCGAGAGATCGCAGCGGTCGCGGGTGTTGACGAGAAATATCTTGAGCAGTACGGCAACTACAAGGCGAAGGTCGACTATTCGCTTCTCGGCGAGAGCGAGAGGAAAAACGGCAAGCTCATCCTTGTAACGGCGATCACACCGACTCCTGCGGGAGAGGGAAAGACCACCACGACCATAGGTCTTGCCGACGGACTCAAGAGAATAGGCAAGAACGTCGTAGTTGCTCTCCGTGAGCCGTCGCTCGGACCGGTTTTCGGAGTCAAGGGCGGCGCGGCAGGCGGCGGCTACGCCCAGGTCGTACCGATGGAGGACATCAATCTCCACTTTACGGGCGACTTCCACGCGATCGGCGCGGCGAACAATCTGCTCGCGGCAATGCTCGACAACCACATCTATCAGGGCAATGCGCTTAATATCGACCCCCGTCGCATCACCTGGAAAAGATGCGTTGATATGAACGACCGTCAGCTCCGATTCATCACCGACGGACTCGGCGGCAGAGTCAACGGAACGCCGAGAGAGGACGGATACGATATTACGGTCGCGTCCGAGATCATGGCGGTGTTCTGCCTTGCAAACTCGATCGCTGACCTCAAAGAGAGGCTTTCGCGCATAATCGTGGGCTACACATACGACGAGAAGCCCGTGACCGCGGGCGATCTCCGGGCGGTGGGCGCTATGGCGGCGCTGCTCAAGGACGCGCTTAAGCCCAATCTCGTGCAGACGCTCGAGGGAACTCCCGCGTTCGTCCACGGCGGTCCCTTTGCCAACATCGCTCACGGTTGCAACTCGGTGATCGCGACCAAGATGGCAATGAAGCTCGGCGATTATGCCGTCACCGAGGCGGGCTTCGGCGCGGATCTCGGCGCGGAGAAGTTCCTTGACATCAAGTGCCGTATGGCATCACTCAACCCGA
>SVRA01000080.1 GCA_015065075.1 Oscillospiraceae bacterium | reverse complement strand
GCTGGTGTGGCTCAATGGCAGAGCAGCTGATTTGTAATCAGCAGGTTGATGGTTCGACTCCGTTCACCAGCTCCATATGGGGGATTTCCCGAGCGGCCAAAGGGGGCAGACTGTAAATCTGTTGTCACTGACTTCGGTGGTCCGAATCCACCATCCCCCACCAGAAAAAAGCACATAGGCTTTATGCCTATGTGCTTTTTTGCTGTGCGATGGTGCCGAGAGGAACACTACGCTCATAAGAAAGAAAAAGCACGAAGCAATCAGCTTCGTGCTTTTTATCTCAAACGAAATTGATCTCAAGTGCGCCGAGTCTGTTGTCGCCCTTGATATAGAGGGTAGGCCCGCCGCCGTCGTGCGACGAGGGTGATTCGACCGCACCCAAACTGTTATCGACGTCGATGATCAGTGTCCACGACGACGGGACGTTTATTGTCATCGCGCCGAGTTCATTCGAAACATTCAGGGTCTGCTCGCCCTTATACTGCTCGATATTCTGAAAATGAACCGTGCACTCGCCGAGCCTGTTTTCTACGATGTTCGGCGTAAAGCTTGCACAGTCTACGTAGACCGTCGAGCTATTGAAGGTATTGTTGCTTTTGACCGAACATTTTACGTGTTTTCTGCGGATTCTTTTCGACGGAAGCAGGATCGCAAATCCGATATGCAAAAGCAGTGCGATGAGCAGCACGAGCCAATTATTGACTATATTTTCGCTCTCAAGACCGCAAAGGTATGCGATGTTTTTCTCGAAAAGCATAAATATGAATGCAAGAGGGAAGAAGATCGCCGAGATCTTGCCGCGACACAGTCTTGCGATAGCGTAGGAGAGCAGAAGCAGTCCGAGTATCAGGGCGAAGACCGAGACCTCGCCTACCGCGCCGAGCAGGGTGGGCATAACGCCGACCACGTCAAGTATTATCAGTACTGCGGCTAAAAGAAATCCGAGTCCCCAAAAAAGTTTTCCTGTTTTCATTTTTTTATCTCCGTTCCGCCGCCCTTGGCGGCATAAATAGTAATTGTTGAATTTTGCCGAGAGGGCAAAATTCGTGCGTGAAAAAGCATGATTAACTGTTAGACGGAAGAACCTTTCACGCTGCCTCCAATTTGTTTAATTTCTCATTTCGTCAAGCTTATATTGCAAAAGCTTGAAATATGCGCGTGAAAACCAGACGGTCTTGTCCGAGCCGTAAAAGGTCAGCTCCCCGTTGCCGACTATCTCGCGCTTGACCGAGCTTATCATCATCACGTTCGCGATAGCCGATTTCGACACTCTCGTGAAGGTCGGCGCCATAATGCTCTCGAGCTCGCAGAGCTTATAGTGCGCCACGTAGACGCTGCTGGCAGTATGGGCGTAGACCGAGCCGTTCGAGCTTTCAAAATAGATGATCTTGCCTTTGGGCACGAAGTAGTCCGCGCCGCCCGAGGACAAGGTGATCGTTTCTTCTCTCGAGAGGGCTTCCTCGATCGCCAACTCAAGCTTTTTGACTCTGTCGTTTTTCTCCCGGCACCGAATAACTATCTCGTCGGTGTCGGATAATTCGGTTCGAATCCTCACACTCGGTCCTCCTTTCCGCATCTTTGTGATATTATTGTATCATATTCGCCAAAATTTGTAAAGAGATTTTTCCTGACAGGCAGATTTTGGGGCGTAAGAGGTAGTTAAATGAAGCGCGCCGTCGGCGCATGGAGAGCGAGGGGAGGCGAAGAAAAACCGAGTTTTATTGCGTTTTCGGTTGACAAAGGTGGGGGAGGGTGGTATAATTGACGTAATTGCTGATAGAAATCAGAGGTGCTTTATGGAAAAGAATTATACTCGCGTTAAGCTTGGCTGTTACGCGCTGAACGTATCTATGTCGGTGGTCTGTACGATGTCACCGCTTTTGTTTTTGACCTTTCACTCGCTCTACGGAATTTCGTACTCGCTGTTGGGGCTTTTGGTTCTTATAAACTTCGTGACCCAGCTTGGAATCGACCTGATCTTCTCGTTTTTCTCGCACAAGTTCAATATACCGAAGGTGGTCAAATTCGCGCCCGTGCTGACGAGCATCGGATTTGTGGTCTACGCTCTCGTACCGTTCTTTTTCCCGTCGATCGCTTACGTCGGTCTTGTCATCGGAACTCTGCTGTTCTCGGCGGCGTGCGGACTTTGCGAGGTTTTGGTCAGTCCGATCATCGCGGCTATGCCGGCGGACGATCCTGATCGAGAGATGAGCAAGCTCCATTCGATCTACGCTTGGGGCGTCGTTGGTGTGGTGTTGGTCGCCACGGTCTATCTTTTGCTTTTCGGACAAAAGAATTGGGAGTTTTTGCCCCTTGTTTTCGTCCTCATTCCGTTTGCCTCGAGCTCCTTTTTCTCGGGCGCAGAGATCCCCGAGATGCAGACCCTGTCAAAGACCTCGGGCGCGGTGAATTTCGTTAAAAATCCTCGCGTTTGGCTCTGCGTGCTTGCCATTTTTCTCGGCGGCGCGGCGGAGAACATTATGTCGCAGTGGTCCTCGAGCTACATCGAGCAGGCGCTCGGACTTGAAAAGGTCTGGGGAGATATTTTCGGTGTGGCGCTCTTTGCGCTGACGCTCGGACTCGGACGAACGCTCTACGCTAAATTCGGCAAAAACATATCTACGGTGCTTCTGCTCGGCGCTATCGGCGCTACCGCTTGTTATATCGTCGCCGCGCTCTCGGGCGTTGCAATCGTTGGACTTTTGGCTTGCGCGTTTACGGGATTTTGCACCTCGATGCTCTGGCCCGGCAATCTCGTCGTGGCGAGTGACAGATTCCCGGAGGGTGGCGTTATGATCTACGCGCTTATGGCGGCGGGCGGTGACCTTGGCTCGTCGGTAGGTCCGCAGATGGTGGGTCTTATCACCGACGCGGCGATCAAGAATGAGTGGCTTTTGTCCTTGGCGGCAGAGTTCGGTCTTGCTCCCGAGCAGCTTGGAATGAAGCTTGGGCTTTTGATCGGAGCGATCTTCCCGTTTGTCGCGATATTTGTCTTTATTTCCTTTGTTTTGGCGGATAGGAAGAAGAAATCTCTCGGCGAATGAATAAAATACCCCCCGACCGTGCGGTCGGGGGTTTTGTATATTAATTCGCTTCTTCTTTATTCTTACCGAAAATTCTCTTGAGGAACTGTCTTGTGGTCATTTCTTTTTTTGTAAATGCGCGGTAGATGTTGCCCCAATGGCGTGCTATCAGCACGGCGCTTGTGAGCGCGGCGATGACTGTGAGGGGCACGAGGTGGGGGGAATTTATATTTCTCACCGCCGTTACGAAGGGGAACAGGACTGCCGCCGACGCGGTCAGCGCGATGCCGTAGTTGAGCACGAACGCGCAGATGAGTCCTATCATGAGCAAAAGCAGGAAAGTAAGCGGGTCGAACGCGAGTATCATTCCGCCGTATGCAGCAAGTCCCTTGCCACCGCGAAACTTCAGATAGAAGGGGAACATGTGACCGAGCACCGCCGCGCTGCCAGCGAGCAGTCCCGCAAGCATAGCGATCTCTCGGAAGATCAGCTTTGATATAATGACCGATATCGCGCCCTTGGCGATGTCGAAGAGCATTACGATCGCGCCGAACTTTTTGCCGAGCACCAGCGTCGTGTTGGTCGCGCCGAGGTTTTTCGTTCCCGTTTTGCGAAGATTTATTTTTTTCATTTTTGCGATCAGCGCTGCGGGGCTTATCGAGCCGAGCAGGTAGCCGATGATTATTGAGATAGCGTATTCCATAAGATTTTCCATTCCGCCGAACGATCGGCACAATTTATCTCACAAGTTTATTTTCCATTATTATACAATATTTTTCGCCTTATTTCAATAGGTTTAACAAAATGTTTTAAAATTTCATCTTATTAAGTTAATGTTAAATTTCCGTCGCTTTGTCGGCGGAGATTGACACGTGACGATTTTTGTGGTAAAATAAGTTATATTTTGAAGTAGTGAAGGTTTTTTAAAATGACTGAAAAGATAAACGGCTTATCGGACACAAAGATAGAATCTCTTTACGACTCGGCGCGCTCGTGCGTTCTCGATTCCGACGGAGTACTTGACGACTCTGACGAGCAGCGAATACTTGAGCTTCTCGATGCGATCGAGGACAAGATAACCGAATACGAGAGGCTGAGGCTACGTCTTGGCAGGATAGTCGACTACGACAGACTCAAGAAAAAGGGATTTGAATCGTCGTCCCTGCGAGAATTTGACAAAGAGGACGGGGAATACGTCGAGAGGATCGAGCGATACTATGCTGACAACCTCAAAAAGCGGCTTTATATGTTCGGATACCCCGCGAATATGGAGGATTATTCCTACGCGACGGGATATTTGCGCCATCTTGAGAGCAAAATGTATTTGATGAACAACTGCGGCGACCCCTATCAGAAGGGCAACTACGGCATGGATTCAAAGTCCACCGAAAAGAAGATAATCCGCCTCGTTGCCGAGAATTTCGGCATTTCGGAGGGCAATTACTGGGGTTACATCACCTCGGGCGGCACGGAGAGTAATTTCTGGGGTATTCGCGAGGGATTTAACCGTTTGCCTGCGGGCAAGCTTTATTTCTCGGCAGAGACTCATTACAGCGTTGAAAAGTACGTTTTCGACGGTGAGAGAAATGACAGATATCCTTACGAGATCATACCGACCGACGAGCACGGTCGCATTTCGGTCGATGCACTCATCGAGGCGGTCAAGCGCGACCGCGAGCGCGGTGTAGAGGGCGCGATCCTCGTGCTCACTTGGGGTACGACCTGTCACGGTGTCGTGGACGAGGTCAAAAAGGTGACCGACTCTCTGCGCGCTCTTGGGGTCGATTACTACTGTCATCTCGACGCGGCGCATTTCGGCGGCATTGCGAAAAATCAGGAAAACGCGCCCTACGTAGCTCATCTCGGTGAGCTCGGTGTCGACTCGGTTGCGGTCAGTATGCACAAATTTATGGGTACGGCGCGAGTCAATGGCGTTTTGCTTGCGCTCTCAAGGCGCGATCGCCCCGTTATCGACTATATCGGTCAGGAGGACTCGACCTTCCTCGGCTCGCGCGATTATCTGCCGTTTTCGACCTATCAGCGCGCTCGCGAGATGCTTCTGCGCCGTGAACCCGAGCATTTTTGCGAAAACGTACTCTATTTCGAAGCGAAGCTCCGCGATGCCAAGATCCCCTTCGAGCGCTTCGGTTCTTCCAATACCTTTATTATCGATAAGCCGAGCGACGAGATCTGCAAAAAGTACCAGCTCGCGACCTTCATCGATTTACACGGTAACCATAAAGCCCATATAATCATCTTCCCATTCCATAAAAAAGAAATTATGGACGAGCTTGTGGGGGACGTGGTTTTGCAGGAACCTTTTTGCTAAAACCTACGTAAACCGCAAGCGGTTTACTCTGCGAGTTTGCTGCGCAAACTTCGGGATTCCTGCACCTCCAAAAACTTCCCGTAGGATAGAGATAGGGTAGACGGTTTAGGTTTTAACGTCGGAGAGTATTTAAAAATAAGTTGTTAATGAAAAGAGCCGCCGAGGATTTCTCGGCGGATTTTTTATCTGTTGGTTTATTTCAGCTTTCCAAGCTTTGCGGTATTTGCGATGACGATCAGCGTGGTATCACCGTCGAGCAGCTGCTCGGGATTTATGCTTACGCTGACCTCCTCTCCCTTTTTCAGAGCGACTACGTTGACTCCGTATTTTTTGCGGAGATTGAGCTCGATGAGGTTTTTGCCGATCCACTCTTCCTTTACGTCGATCTCGACCATTGATACGTCCTTCGACAGAGAGATCATATCGATAAAGCCTGAGCTCAAAAGATTTTTCGCAAGGCGGATGCCCGACTCGTTCTCGGGGAAGACCACCTGATCCGCGCCCACGCGAAGCAGGATCTTCTGGTGCATCTCGTTTGCACACTTTGCGATAACCGTCTTGACTCCCGCCTCCTTGCAGAGTGTGATCGCCATTACACTCGCTTCAAGATTGCTCGCCATACAGACGATGACGGTATCGATACTGCCGATTCCAAGGCGCGAGATGACCTCTGCGTCGGTCACGTCGGCGCACTTGCAGACAGGCAGATAGACGGCGGCGTCGTTAACTATTCTCTGGTCGGTATCGACCGCGATGACCTCTGCGCCGTTTTCTACAAGCTCACGTGCTACTGCCACACCGTATCTTCCAAGTCCGAACACTGCGTATGTTTTATTTGATTTCATATAGCTTCTCCTTATTTATCCTATACTGATCTCTTCCGTTGGCTCGGAGATCACGTTTTGAACTTCATTCTTACTGCCGAGAGCGACCGCCAACGATATCGGTCCGACTCTGCCGAAATACATGGTTACGATTATTATAAGCTTACCGAGCGTGTCGAGCGTTGACGTCAGATTTCTTGAAAGTCCGACCGTTGCCGTCGCGCTGACCGTTTCGTAGACCACGTCAAGCGCGGACGCGTTGCTCGTCGTCATTAAAAGCACGGTCGATGCGGTACAGATCGTAAGGAAGGACACCGCCACGGCGACCGCCTTTTTGATCGAGCCCTCGGAAACGCGGCGTCCAAACAGCGTTGCGCTGTTCTTGTTTCGGATAGTAGCGAGTGCCGAGCAGAGAAGAACGGCTATCGTTACGGTCTTCATACCGCCCGCAGTTCCCACGGGAGAACCGCCGATCAGCATAAGTATGATCGATACGGCAGAGGCGGCATTCGTCAAATTTTCTTGGGGAACCGAGGCAAATCCTGCCGTTCTCGTGGTGACCGACTGAAAGAGAGAGACTTGAATCTTGTCGAACAACGGCATCTCTCCGATAGTCAGGGGATTGTTGTATTCAAAAATAAAGATAAGTATCGCACCGACAAAAATCAGCCCTGCCGTGACGGTAATGGCGATCTTTGAGTGGAGGGTCAGGTGTCTGAAGATCCTGCGGTTCTTCTTGGTGCGGCTTTTGATCACGCGGAGCACGTCCCACCAGACGATATAGCCAAGACCGCCGAGAATGATGAGCGCGGAGGTTACGAGGTTGACTGTGGGGCTGGTGACGTAATTGCAAAGACTGTTTTCCGCGATTATATCGATTCCCGCGTTACAAAATGCGGAGATCGCGGTGAAGACCGAGATCCAGATGCCGCGCGCGCCGAATTCGGGCACGAAAACGGTCATATAGAGCAGAGCGCCGATGCCCTCGATGATCAACGTGCCGAAAAGGACGTTCTTGACGAATTTTGCAAGTCCCGACATAGTGTTGAGGTTGAAGGCGTCCTGAATGAGCAGTCGGTCGCCGATGCCCATTTTTCTGTGCAGCAGGAGCATAAGCCCCGACATTATCGTTATGATGCCGAGTCCTCCGATCTGTATCAGTATCAGAATGACCACCTGTCCGAAGATGCTCCAGGTCGATACCGTGGGGAGTGTGACAAGTCCCGTCACGCAGGTCGAGGTCGTTGCCGTGAAGAGCGCGTCGAGATACGGCACGGCTTTGCCGTCAGCCGAGCTGATCGGCAGTGCCAAAAGCAAGCTTCCGAGCAATATCGTTACAAGAAAGCTCAGCAGTATGATCTGCGTTGTTGATAGAGTGAATTTTTTTGTTTTCATAGCGTTTTCAGTTCAGTTCCTGTTTGGAAAATAATTGATACAGTTATTGTACCATATTTTTGTGAATATTTCAATCGTTTTCGCTATATTTTGTGGAAGGATTTAATGAGAACGTCGTTTCGTGAGGTGTTGATCGAGAAAAAATAAATATTTTTAGTAAAAGGTATTGCTTTTTTTCAAAAAGTGTGATATAATATTCGGGTCGAGCAAATATGGAGAGATATCGAAGTGGTCATAACGGGGCTGACTCGAAATTTCGTGGTCATTTTGGAACTCTCTGCCTCGAACCCCTTGATTTATAAGGGATTTTCGCAATTCAAA
>SVRA01000079.1 GCA_015065075.1 Oscillospiraceae bacterium | reverse complement strand
CTATGCCCGGACTTGTTAAGTGCTCCAATCCCGCTTGCTCCGAAATGGTCGCACCTCACTGCGTATGCAAGGTTTGCGGATACTACGGCGGTAAGAAGGTTCTCAACGTAAAAGAGGCTTAATCGACGAAAAAGCAAATAAAAAGGGATTCCCGAGGGGGAGTTCCTTTTTATTTTTTGTAAAAAGGAAATTATTTTCAGAGATTTATCAAATGCTCTTGCATTTTTGCCGATTTAGTTGTATAATAATTGTCGGTATAATATAGCATAGTTATGAAAGGATCAGATTAAAATGTCAGAAGGATGTACTCACGACTGCTCGTCGTGTTCACTTAATTGTCCGTCGAAGAACGGAGGAGTTCCCAAGGACGAGGCGAACCCCAAAAGCAACGTAAAGCATATAATCGCGGTAGTCAGCGGAAAGGGCGGAGTAGGTAAATCACTCGTTACCTCGATGCTTGCGGTTCATTTGAGCCGTGAAGGCTATGCGGTCGGTATTCTTGACGCCGACGTTACAGGCCCGTCTATTCCTAAGGCGTTCGGCTTGAAGGAGGACGTTGAGGGCGACGGAGAGGGCGCTATGCTTCCTCCCGTGACCGCTACGGGAATCAAGATGATGTCGGTCAATCTTATGCTTGACGACGAGACCAGACCTGTCGTATGGCGCGGCTCGATCATCTCGTCAACAGTCCGTCAGTTCTGGAAGGACACTGCGTGGGGCGACCTTGACTATCTTATCATAGATTGCCCTCCCGGTACGGGCGACGTTCCGCTTACCGTGTTCCAGAGCCTCCCGATAGACGGTTGCGTTATTGTTTCCAGCCCTCAGGAGCTTGTTTCCATGATCGTCAAAAAGGCGGCGAATATGGCTGATATGATGAACGTTTCCGTGCTCGGTCTCGTTGAGAATATGAGCTATATCAGGTGCCCTGATTGCGGCAAGGAGATCAAGGTATTCGGCGAGAGCCACATTGAAGAGATCGCGGAGGAGTTTGGCTACGAGCTGCTTGCCAAGGTTCCGATCGACCCCGAGATAGCGTCCTACGTTGACAAGGGATGGATCGAGACTGTCAAGTGCGACTATCTTGAAGCGGCGGCGAAGAGAATTGCCGAAAAGTGCGAAAATAAATAATAAATTATATGGGGAAAAGCCTTTGATTCAAGGTCTTTTCCCCAAAATTTATCGTATCTTCGCAAAAACGTCGCAGCGAAAGCCTGATGCGGCAAAAATTCATAAATAATACTTGAAAAATCTGCCGATATGGTGTACAATATACTAAATATGTAATTTGAAAGGATCCTGACGCCCAAAAGGCGCACATGGGAAGTAAATGACAGAAAAGATCATAAAAAAGGACGGGGCATTGCGTTTCCACGTTATAAATACCGATAAATTTAAAATGTCGCGTCTATCGTTTAATTTCATTCTGCCTGCGGATAAGGAAAGGTCTCCTCTGACTCGTATAATGCTTGCGGTTATGATGAGAGGCTGTGAGAAATATCCGTCGATAGTGAGCATAAATAAAAGACTCGACGAGCTTTACGGCGCAACTGTAAGCTGGCGAGCGGTCTCCGTGGGAGAGCGACATATTTTCAGAATATCCTGCGAGATTCTGAGCAACAAATACCGCCTGCCCGATGATAAAACAGACATTCTTTGCGAGGTTGCAAAGGTAATTCTCGAGATTCTTTTCAATCCTCGACTTGATAAAAATAAGCTTCTTTCAAGGCCGAATTTTGAAAGCGAGAAAAAGCTTGCTATTGATGCTATAAAAGCCAAGATAAATGACCAGAAGGCATACTCGGCAGAGCGGTGCAGAAGGATAATGCTTGAGGGCTCACCCGCAGGTATATCCGCAGAGGGAAGCGTGGAGCAGATAGAAGGCTTTACGCTGGAGCAGGTCAGTGAAAATATTGAATATTTTTTGAATAATTCTGCACTTGAGTGCTACTATATCGGTAGCGACGATGCGGATGGAGTTATATCTCTGGTCAGTGATGCCTTCTCGAAGTTGAAGAGAGGCGAGAAGGACTTTGTCGGCGGCGAAAAGCCCTTGATCAGAGGTGAGGATGAGCCACTTCGCTCTGTCACCGAGAGAATGAACGTCTCTCAGGGAAGGCTGAATATAGGCTACACCTGCGGAGTCATAATGAGCGACGCGGATTACCCTGCGATGAGCCTTTTTAACGAGATATTCGGCGGCTCGTCGGTGGCGAAGCTCTTTATAAACGTGAGAGAAAAGCAGAGCCTTTGCTATTATTGCTATTCATCGTATCACTCGGCTACGGGCACGGTTATGATCGGATGCGGCATCAAGCCCGAGAATCGTGAAAAGGCTTTTGCGGAAATAGAAAAGCAGCTTCTTGCAATGCAATCGGGAGAGATTACCGACGAGGAGATCAAGACCGCGAAGCGCACTGTTATTTCGGGCGCGAGACAGATATACGACAGCCCGTCGGCGCTTGAAGCGTTTGGATTTCGAAGGATACTCGCGGGAGTGTCCGAGACCTCTGCGGAGCTTATGGAAAAGATTGAAGGGGTCAGCAAGGAGAAGATAGTCAAGGTGGCTCAAAAGGTTCGGCTTGACACTGTCTATTTCCTTTACGGAGACGGAGAGGAGGAGTTTGACGATGAGTGAGATAATCAGCTTTGAATCGGTGCTTCTCGGCGAAAAATACTATAAGATCAAGCACGACAGCGGTCTTAACGTGTTCGTTTTTCCAAAGGAAATGACTACGACATACGGTGTCTTTTCGGTCAACTTTGGAGGCAATGTAAATGAATATTTATGCAACGGCGAAAGGGTGACTATCCCGCAGGGATGCGCGCATTTCCTTGAACACAAGCTGTTTGAGAACGAGGACGGAAGCAACGCGGACGATATTTTCGCATCCTTGGGTGCATACGACAATGCATATACATCTAACGAGAGAACCGCGTATTTGTTCTCGGCAACCGACAAGGTGGACGAGGCTATCAGACAGCTTTTATATTTCGTGACTCATCCGTATTTCACCAAGGAAACGGTCAAAAAGGAGATAGGTATCATCGCCGAGGAGATACGCGGATGTGTTGACGATCCCTACGACAGATGCTATATGAATATGCTTGGTGCGATGTATTTTGAAAATCCCGTCCGTAACGAGATATGCGGTAGCGAGGAGTCGATATCTCAGATCACTCCCGAGGTGCTTTACCGTTGCTGCAAGGATTTTTACACGCCCGAAAATATGGTGCTTGCTCTTTGCGGCAACGTCACTCCCGAGTCTGTCCTTGAGATCGTGAACAGAGAGATCGGAGACGGGCGGCGCGACTTTGCTGCAAGGCTTGAGAGCTTTGACGAGCCCAAGGCGGTAAAGAACGCGTTTGTCGAGAAGAGAATGCCTGTTGGTAAGCCGCTTTTCTGTATTGGAATTAAGGACTGCGAGATTCCCGCGTCGGCTTTTGAAAGGTATAGACGTACCGAGGGAATGAACATACTTTTGCATATGATGTTTTCCGAGGCGGGCGAATTTTATCTTGAAATGCTTGAATCGGGCATCGTTTCGCCCGGATTTGACAGCGGATATTCGTCAAGCGCGAAAACGGCGTACGTTATGATGTCGGGCGAGAGCGACTCTCCCGAGGCCTTGCTTGAAAAAATCAAGGAGCATATCGCAAAATGCCGCCGCGAAGGACTTGACAGGGGCGACTTTGAACGCGAAAAGAGATGCGTTTACGCGTCCTACATATCGGATTTTGATTCCACCGAGGATATAGCATTTGCGTTGACGTCATATGCTTACGACGGCATGGATCTGTTTGAATACCCTAAAATAATTGAGTCGGTCACGTTTGAATACGTGTGTGAATTGCTTGACACGGTCTTTGATGACGAGTATTTTACTTTGTCAGTAGTAAGGCCTGAAAATGAAAGAAAGAGGTGATCTTGTGTTATTGACTAAATCTATAATATCCTTTCCCGGATTGGGAATAGGAGATTTTTCACTTGACAACGTTGCTATTACCATTGGTGAGAATTTCTCGGTGTATTGGTACGGAGTTATCATAACCTGCGGAATTATTTTCGCGTATCTCTATGCCGTGTATCGTGGAAAATACGAGAGCGTTTGCTTTGACGACACCATTGATATCGTGATATGGACGGTTATTCTCGGGGTTGTTGGCGCGAGACTTTATTACGTTTTGACGAGCCTTGACAAGTATGTAGACGGCACGTTTTTAGGTACGCTGAAAAATATGCTCAATCTGCGTGGCGGCGGTCTTGCCATTTACGGCGGAATCATCGGCGGTATATTGGGAATCCTTATTTCGACACGCTTCAAAAAGATCAGCACTATCAAGGTGTTCGATATGGCGGCGCCCGGCGTTATGATCGGTCAGCTTCTCGGGCGTTGGGGCAACTTCTTCAACGGTGAGGCATTTGGCGGAATCGTAAGTGAGAAAAATCCGCTTTATTTTATGCGTATGGGCATAATATCGAACAATTCGATATCGGATTTCGGTACGACAGAGATGGTTTACGTTCATCCCACGTTTTTGTATGAGTCGCTTTGGAATCTGACGGGATTTATCATCATAAACGCTTTGTACAAAAAGAAAAAGTTTAATGGTCAGATCGCGTGCATGTATCTTTCGTGGTACGGTTTTGGAAGAATGTTTATTGAGGGCTTGCGCACAGACAGTCTTTACATTGGAAACACGGGAATAAGAATTTCCCAGCTCGTTGGATTGATCTGTTTTGTAGTTTTCGGTGCGTTGCTTGTCGTTGGTTTGATCTATTCGAAGAAGTTTGACGGTGACGAGAGCAAGTTGAACGCGCTTGACAAGATACTGGTTCCTTCGCTTGTTGAGAATCCTGTATTTTTCGCGAGAAAGGCGGCTGTAGCCGAGGGAGCAGAGCAGACTGTTGAGCCTGAGGTTGAGGACGTGACGGTTGATGACAATGCTGATCCTGACGAAGAAATTTCCAATGTGGAAGAAGCTGAAAAGGAGACTGAAAATGGCGAAGATAATTGACGGAAAAGCTATATCCAAGCAGGTAAGAGAGGAGATCGCGGCAGAGGTCGTGCAGTATAAGGAGAAGTACGGCACAGCACCCGGTCTTGCGGTTATAATCGTGGGCAGTGACCCTGCTTCGCAGGTCTACGTCCGCAACAAGAAAAGGGCTTGCGAGGAGGTCGGCTTTTATTCGGTCGGATACGAGCTGCCCGAAAGCACAACACAAGAGGAGCTTATCTCTCTTGTCGAAAAGCTTAACAATGATGACAAGATCCACGGAATTCTCGTTCAGCTTCCTTTGCCGAAGCATCTTGACGAGACAGAAGTTCTGCTTAAAATAAGACCCGAAAAGGACGTTGACGCCTTTCACCCCTACAACGTGGGCAAGATAATGATCGGAAATCACGATCTGTTGCCTTGCACACCTGCGGGTGTTATGGTGCTGCTTGAAAAGTCGGGAATCGACGTTTCGGGCAAGAAATGCGTGGTTATAGGACGCTCGAACATTGTGGGTAAGCCTATGGCAATGCTTTTGCTTCACGCTAACGGTACGGTGACCATTTGTCATAGCAGAACGAAGAATCTTGCCGAGATCTGCCGTGAGGCTGATATTCTCGTCGCATCTATCGGTAAGCCCGAATTTGTGCGCGGAGATATGGTCAAGGAGGGAGCTGTCGTTGTTGACGTGGGAATTAACCGTCTTGAAAACGGCAAGCTTGTCGGTGACGTGTGCTTTGCCGAGGTTGAGCCGAAGGCGGCTTATATCACCCCCGTGCCCGGCGGCGTTGGTCCTATGACGATTACTATGTTGCTTAAAAATACCCTTACAGCCGCAAGTATTGCCAGAGGGGAATAACACAATTGTTTGAACGGTTTTCATTTCTACAAGGAGAATCAATAGATGAAAAAAATATCATTTTGGGCGCTGTTGCTTGTTGTCACATTGTCTCTATCGTTATTGGCAGGGTGCAACGGCGACCGAAACGAAGGATCTACAACGGTCGAAGAAACTACAACGGTTGAAGAAACTACAACGGTTGAAGAAACTACGGTTGTTGAGGAGACTACGTTTTCGGAAGAGACAACGGTCAGTCAGCAAACCACAGTTGCTGAAGATACCACCGTTATCGAAGAGACGACGGTACCCGAAGAACCCATCGTAAGTGATGGATGGGAATTTTTTTCTAACGGTGACGGAACATATTATGTAAAACTGGCAGGATACCCAGACGGCTATCCAAATATAGTAGTTCCTGCTTTGTCGCCAAATGGATACAAGGTGACGGGTATAGGAGAGGATGGTTTTTTGGCACTAAAAAGTCTTTTAAGCGTAGTTATTCCGGATAGCATCGAAAATATTGACTATTCTGCATTCTCAGGTTGTATTGGTATTGAAAGCATAACGGTTGATACAAATAACAAGCATTACAAATCTATAGACGGCAATCTCTATAGTAAAGATGGGACAGTTTTAATAAAATATGCTGTAGGGAAAAAAGATACAAAATTTATTATGCCCGATAGTGTTACAACTATTGGTTACGGAGCATTCCTACGTGGCACGAGTTTGACGAATATAACTCTATCGGAGGGCATTACGAGCATTCCTGATTTTGCATTTGCTCATTGTGAAAACCTAGAGAGCGTGACTATTCCTGACGGTGTTACCAGTGTTGGTAATGCGTCATTTGCTTATTGTAAAAATCTTGAGAGCGTGACTATTCCTGACGGTGTTACCAGTGTTGGTGATTCGTCATTTACGTATTGTGAAAGTCTTGTTAACGTAGTGTTACCTGATAGCATTACAAGCATAGGCATTAGCGCGTTTCAGCATTGCACTGGATTGGAGAATATTAATATTCCCAATGGCATTGAAAGTATTGTTCTCACTACGTTTTCCGATTGTACTAGCTTAAAAAAGATAATTATCCCGAATGGCGTTACAAGAATAGAATCCTGGGCATTTGCGAATTGTATTAGCTTAGAGAATATAATCATCCCGGACAGTGTAGTCAGTATTGACGGAGGCGCTTTTGGGGGATGTACGAATATTTCTGAAATAGAAAACGGTATCACTTATGTTGATAGATGGGCAATATATGGTGATGAAAACATAACTGAAGCAGTTTTGCGCAATAATACGGTTGGTATTGCAGGTGAAGCGTTTATGAACTGTGATGAGCTTATTAGCATTACCATACCAAATAATGTAAAAGCAATTGGGGATTTGGCGTTTTACTTTTGTCGTAAATTGGAAAATATAAGTGTTGATCCGAATAATACTCATTACAAGGACGTAGACGGAAATCTATATTCTAAAGACGGTAGCGTTCTTGTTAGATACGCATGTGCAAAACTAAATTCCTCGTTTGAAGTTTTGGACGGTGTGAAATTTATTGACCCAACTGCATTTGCATATGGCTTAAATCTTACTGAAATAACTCTTCCAAACAGTGTTTATAGTATCGGTGCTGACGCTTTTCACGGTTGTAAGGGCCTCACTAAGATTAATATTCCCGATGAGATACATGAAATAGGTGATAGGGCGTTTCAATTTTGTACAAGCCTTGACAACGTATATGTTGGAAACGGTGTTGAGAGGATTGGCGACAGAGCATTTAGTGATTGTTACAATATGACTTGCGCAGTTATTTCTGACAGTGTTACAAGTATCGGTGAGCACATATTTGATAATTGCGGAAAGCTTGAAAAAGTCTATTATACGGGAACAGAAGCCGAGTGGTCAAAGATTAGTATGTCAGATAATGGTTATTTGACATACTACGTTGTATTTAATTATGTACCCGAAGAATAAAATCATGTAAAAGCGCGAGGTAACTCGCGCTTTTGCTTTGTTGGAACGGTAATTGAAAAATACCTGCAAAACGCTTGACATCCATGGAGAAATATAGTATAATAATATATTATCTATAATTATCAAAAAACGGTGAAAAATAATGAAAGAATACAGAATTTTGCCCGATGCGGAAATGCAAAAGCAAAATGAATATATAGCGAAGATAAGA
>SVRA01000078.1 GCA_015065075.1 Oscillospiraceae bacterium | reverse complement strand
CTCTGATCTTGCGAAGTCTCTCCCAGGGATCCTCGTTGAGAAATCTCATACAAGAGTCAAAGGTTGCTCCGCCCCACGCCTCGAGGGAGTGATAGCCGACCTGATCCATGGTTTCAAGGATAGGAAGCATCTCCTCGGTGGTCATTCTCGTGGCGATAAGCGACTGGTGAGAGTCACGCAGGACTGTTTCGGTAATCTTTACCTGTGCCATTTATTTAAAACCTTACCTTTCTTAATCTTTGGGATGGTTGTCAACTCAACCAGGAGAGGAATACGCCAGCCGCAACGGCAGAGCCGATAACTCCCGCTACGTTGGGTCCCATTGCGTGCATAAGCAGGAAGTTGGAGGGGTCCTCCTTCTGTCCCTGCACCTGAGCAACTCGAGCCGCCATAGGCACTGCGGAAACGCCCGCCGAGCCGATAAGGGGGTTGATCTTGCCGCCCGAGAGCCAGTTCATTATCTTTGCGGTGATAAGTCCGCCGCAAGTGGATACGCAGAACGCCGCGAGACCGCACACGACGATGATTACCGTCTGCAAGCTCAAGAAGTTGCCTGCGGTCGCAGTCGCACCGACAGAAATGCCAAGGAATATCGTGACTATATTCATAAGCTCGTTCTGCGCAGTCTTGGAGAGACGGTCGGTCACGCCGCAGACATTGAGCAGGTTACCGAACATCAAGCATCCGATAAGCACGAGCGCGTCGGGAACGATAAGTGCAACGACAAAGGTTACGAGGATTGGGAATATAAGCTTCTCGGTCTTGGATACCTCGCGAAGCTTATCCATCTTTATAAGTCTTTCCTTCTTGGTGGTAAAGAGCTTCATAAAGGGAGGCTGGATCATAGGTATGAGCGCCATATAGGAGTATGCCGCGATAGCGATAGCTCCGAGGAGCGCAGGACCGAGCGTTTTTGTTACGGTAATTGCCGTAGGACCGTCCGCGCCTCCGATGATACCGATAGACGCCGCCTCACCGAGCGTAAACTGACCCGAGAGGAACGCTGCCGCGAACGCTACGAAAACGCCGAGCTGTGCGCCTGCACCGATGAGGAAATATTTGGGGTTTGCGATAAGGGGAGTAAAGTCGGTCATAGCACCAATGCCTATGAAGATAAGGCAAGGATAGATACCGAGCTTTACACCGAGATAAAGAATGTCGATAAGACCCGGTGTTACCGTCTGACCGATATTATCCAACATATAATGCACGACCGAGCCGGCAGTACCGTTATTAATAAGCTCCGCGAGTTCTTCTGCGGTTTCTACTCCGGCTGCCTCAAGAACCATCTCCAAAGAGATCGGGGCGCCGCCAAAGAGTGCCCAGTTTATATGTCCGCCCGCGAAGAAGATCTCGTTATAGACTCCAACGCCGGGAAGATTGGTAAAGAGCATTCCTATCGCTATGGGGAGAAGGAGGAGGGGCTCAAACTTCTTTACTATCGCAAGATATACGAGCGCTATCACGATGACGTACATAATTACGTACTTCCACCAGTCGTTGTTAGCAACAAGTTTAGAAATGCCCATTCCTTCGATAAAGTTTTTAATCGTTTGAATGATGCCTTCCATTATTCATTTTCCTTTCGTAGAATTTATGAAAAGCACCTTATCAGTTGAGTGTTACCAGAACGTCCTCGCTCTGTACGCTTGCACCCTTCTGAACGTTAACACTTGCAACGGTTCCGTCCTGGGGAGCAGAGATGTCGTTTTCCATTTTCATAGCCTCAAGCACACAAAGAACGTCGCCCTTCTTGACTGCCTGACCGGGAGCTACGTTTACCTTCATAATGGTTCCGGGCATAGGAGCCTTGACTACTACTGAGCCTGCGTTGCCTGCAGGCGCTGCCTTGGGAGCCGCTGCGGGTGCTGCTGCGGGCGCGGGTGCTGCTGCAGGAGCTGCTACGGGAGCTGCTACGGGAGCTGCGCCGCCTATTTCTTCTACTACTACGTCGTACGATACGCCGTTGACTGTCACGTTAAATCTTTTCATTGTTATATACCAAGCCTTTCGTAATATTATTTTCTGTTCCAAGCTTTACCCGAGCTTCTCTTGAAGGAGACAACTCTGAAGCCGCCTGCGAATTCATCTTTATATTCGCCACTTTCTATCATTGCGGCAACTGCAGCAGTAATGACTGCTACAAGCTCACCGTCGTTAGCCTCGTGGATCGCCAATATGGACTCGGAGATCTCTGCCGTTATTTCAGGCTCTGTGTCAACGACGTCTTTCTTCGCAGCCTTATTTGCTTTCTTTTTCGGCAGATCGTAGAATATGACCTTCGAGATCGTTATAACCAGCCACAAAAGTGCAAGCACCGCGAAGACCATAATAAGTCCCGTAACCGTTCCCTGAAGGGCGTACGGAAGTCGCTCGGCGAAGGTCATCTTGCCGCCGTCAAGACCCTTGTCCTCGGCAAATGCCACAACGGTGGAGATCAGGGTGAGAACAGAAGTCGTAAGAGCGAACAGGCATACTTTTTTACTTGTTTTCATCTTCAACCTCCGTATTTATCAAAGAGGGGTTCTGAAATATTTTCTATCGGGGCAACCGTCTGCTTTGCAAGCAAGCATATAGAGTGCCGAGCAGATACGTGCGCGAAGGGTCTGTGCTTCAACTATATCATCGATGTCGCCCTTCTCTGCCGCGCAAACTGCGCTTGCGTACTTTTCACACCACTCTGCCTCAACGTCAGCGCGCGACTTGTCTGCCGTGATCTGATCGTTCATAAGGAACGCGACCGCGCTCTCGGGGCTCATCACGCTGATGACCGCACCCTCGGTAGCGATCTCAAGATCTGCGCCGAGTGCCTTGGAGCCGAGAAGTGTGAAGCCTGCACCGTAAGCCTTGCCAACGACTGCCGTTACCTTTGCTACCGTCGCATTCGCGTATGCCGAGCCAAGTCTTGCTATGCACTTGGGGCATGCACAATCGCAAAGTCCCTCGCTGTCAACGAGCGTCAGTACGGAAATGCCGAAGCGATCGCAGAAGGAGATGAGATCTGCCGCCTTCTTCGCACCCTTGAAGCCGATCTTACCCGCGTCGCAGGTATTATCCGAGGCTACGACACCGCAAAGCGTGCCGCCGAAAAATGCAAATCCGGTTATGATACCGCTGGTCTGCGCGTATATCTCTACGAACTTACCGTTATCGGCAAGAGTCTCAACAAGAGCCTTACCCGTAAGTCCGTCGATCGCAACTGCGCGAGAGGCATCGTCGCCACTCATCTGACTTGCGTCGTCCTTATTGTTCTGAGGAAGCATCTCGACAAGCTCACGGGCTGCGGCGAATGCTGATGCCTCGTCCTTGACCTCGATCGAGCATACCATTTCTTTATTGTTTGAGGTGGGAAGGAGATAAAGCTCGGCTTTATCCTCGACCTTTACCGAAAGGTCGAACATATTGGCGATCGTGAGAGCCATACCCGTGCAGAGTCCGTCGTAAACGGCGATCTGGGGAATTATTCCCGACGCCTTTGCTACGCATGCCATAAATCTGCCGTATGCGGAAAGCGCCGCGCTTCCCTCTGCAACGACTGCACCTGCGCTATCGAATACGCCGATGATCGACGCTCCGTTCTTGATTGCCATATCGTAAAGCATTTCGATCTTTTTGGCGCCTGCCTCGTCGAATGCGCCCTTCGTTCTGTCGCTATCCTGCACGAATGCGAACGCGAGCTTGCCTGATACCGAGCCGTATCCGCAAATCACTCCGTCGTACGCCTCACTATCGCCGCTTCTCTTGATATAAGCGCCGACCTCAACGAACGAGCCCGCATCGAACAGAGAGGCGATTTTGCGATTACCTACTGTCTGATTTTTATCCATTTGAATGCCTCCGTTTTGGGATTTTTTATCGGTCTTTTTTCTTCATTTCCAAAAAAATACCTTCTCTCCCATTTTAATTAAATTATACCTCTTTTAACTAATATTGTCAATCAAATAGCCAAAATTATTTGTAAACTATTGATGAACTCGCGCTTTTGTGAGAAAAAACGAAATTTTTTCGTTCGACTACACAATGCGACCTTTTTTTCGTCGTACTTCGTGTAAAATGTTATTGAAAAGCTGTCAAAACCAATTTTTTGACGGAAACATAACGAATATTCATAAAAACAAGAAAGGAAAATGAGAATGAATTGCGAAAAATGCAAAAATAAAAAAGCCACTCTTTTTTACGCGGACGAGGATGGGGTCAAGCACGCTCTTTGCGCCTCCTGCGGCGCTGTTCAAGGCAGATTGGCAAGCTTTTCGGCAGCTTGTGCTACGGGCACGGCGGCAAGCACGGGTGACGCCGTTTACATTCCCGAGCCCACTTTGCTTACGCTGAGACCGTACAGCCTTTTTTTTGCCTCAGACCTAAATACCAACGTCAAAAACAGTTGTAAGGGATGCGGATCCACTCTCTCCGAGCTCGGCGCGATCGGTCATCTCGCCTGCCCCGAATGCTACTCTGCCTTTGCAACCGATATCTTACCCTCCCCATGCTTATCCGAGGGCGACGATCAGATAAAAATGCCGCGAGCAAGGCGTGAAAGATTGGACAAGCGCCATGCGATAGACAAAGCCAAGGCAGAGCTTAAGATCGCTATCAATGCCGAGAACTTCGAGCTTGCCGCTACCCTGCGCGACAAGATAAAAAAGCTTGAGGGCAAGGCAGTCTGATTTTTTGCAAAAATACAATTACATACGACAAAATACAAGGAGATAACAAATGTCATGGTTCACATCGGAGGGCAAAAGCCCCCATCACGTTATTCTGTCGCAGACGCGATACGTACGCAATCTTGCAAGCACTCCGTTTCCACAAAAAGCCGATCAGAAGGTCATAGACCGTTTTTTTGAGAAGACAGAGCCACTACTCGTCAAAAACGGGTTTAGAAAAGAGTCCTTGCCCGAAGGCGCTCTGCCCGAGGTTGCCGCGTTTGCGGAAAAAAGCTTTATTGATCGCGACTTTATCTGCTGCGAGGGCAGGCGCGCGCTGTTTTTCAACGAGCCCTGCAGTCTTGCGGTCGCTCTGGGCGGCAGTGATCTGATAAATATTCGCTCACTCCTCGCGGGGAACGCCATAAGCGAAACAAGAAATATTGCCTCCGGCGCAGAGGCGCTTCTTGACCGCGAATTTGAATTCGCATACTCGGACGGGCTTGGATACATATCCTCATCTCCAGCGCTTTGCGGCTCGGGAGTTGAATTTTCTTCCCTACTATATTTGCCCTCTCTAAAGATCAACAAAAATGCCGAGGAGGTTCGCTATCAATGTGCCGTTATCGGCGCACGGCTCTTCCCTTTTATTGCCGACTCGAACTCCGACCTATATCTGCTTTCTCTCTCCCCTGCGCCCTTTTCAAGCGAAACGCTTGCCGCAAAAACATTCGGCGCCTTGATCTCAAAAATGATCGGCGACGAAGAGAGATCAGAGCGAATTATTTTCGCGCAAAGGGGCAAACTAATTACCGAGAGAGCATGGCGCGCTTACGGCATTTTGACTAATGCTAGAATGCTATCGGAAAACGAGCTGCTGTCGTTTTCCTCCGATCTGCGCTTCGCTTTGGCAGTATGCGAGGACACCGCCTCGCTTCCACCCGTGAAAATATCGGCACTCAATCTTCTCTTGGCGGACGGTCTCAATTCGTCGGTAATATCAAGCGATTCTAAATGCAAGAGCGCTGAGGACTGCGATTGCGCGCGCGCCAGAACCGTACATAAGACCCTCGCCTCCGATCAAGCATCTTAACGCAAAACACGGTTAAAGGAACAAATATGGCAAATAAATTTACTCCAAAGGCGCAAAACGCGCTCAACTCCGCGCTCGGATTTGCTTCCGAGCTCGGTCACTCTTACATTGGGAGTGAGCATCTTTTGCTCGGTCTGCTCTCGACTGCCGACTGCGCCGCCTCAAAGATACTCTCGGCGAGGGGCATCAAAAGCGAGAGCGTAAAAAACACGATAATCGAGGTCACGGGCATCGGCTCTCCCGAGCAGATCTCACCCTCGAATATGACTCCGAGTATCAAAAAGATAATCGAGGTCTCGGCATATGAATCGACCAAGAGCAACCACAGCTATATCGGCACAGAGCATCTGCTTCTCGCTCTGCTCTCGGACGGTGACTGCGTGGCGGTACGTATGCTTGAATCTCTCGGGGCTTCGGTCAGCGAGCTGAAAAGTGACGTTGAATCTTATCTTGAATCAAGTCCCGGGCGAATGCCGAGCGCAAAAAGAGCTCAGGAAAGTAACGAGAAGGGTCGGGAGAAAAACGCAGTCAAAAATTACGGAAGAAATCTTGCCGAGGCGGCAAAAAAGGGCAAGATCGACCCTATAATCGGGCGCGACCGCGAGACCGAGCGAGTTATACAGATCCTATCAAGGCGGTCAAAAAACAACCCTTGTCTGATCGGTGAGCCCGGCGTTGGAAAGACCGCCGTGGTCGAGGGGCTTGCCCAACGGATCGCCGACGGCGACGTGCCCGAGATCTTACGCGACAAGTCAATAATCTCACTTGATCTCGCAAGCATGATCGCGGGGGCAAAGTACCGCGGCGAATTTGAGGATAGACTCAAGAGCATTATGGCAGAGGCGCAGAAAAATCCCGATATGATAATCTTTATCGACGAGATACACACGATCATCGGCGCGGGTGCGGCAGAGGGCGCAGTCGACGCGGCAAACATTATCAAGCCTGCGCTCTCGCGCGGTGAGCTGCAGGTAATCGGCGCGACGACGATCAGCGAATACCGAAAATATATTGAAAAGGACGCCGCGCTTGAACGTCGATTTCAGTCAGTGACGGTGGGCGAGCCCTCTGCCGCCGAGGCGAAGCAGATCTTACTCGGTCTGCGAACTAAGTACGAGGCGCACCACAAGCTGAATATCTCCGACGAGGCAATAGATGCGGCGGTCGATATGTCTATAAGATACGTGCCCGACAGATATCTGCCCGACAAGGCGATCGATCTCATCGACGAGGCGGCGGCACGACTGCGACTCAAGATCTTCACCTCCCCGCCCGAGCAACGCGAAATAGAAAGCGAGCTGCGACGTATTCAAGCCGAAAAAGCCGAGGCAATAACCGAGCAGAATTTCGAGCTTGCCGCCGCTCTTCGCGACAAGGAGATCACTCTGCGAAAAAAGTACGAGGCGGAAAAGGCAGAGTGGGAAAAGAGAAAAGGGGCGAGCAGTCTTACTCTGCGCGAATGCGATATTGCCGACATCGTGACTCAATGGACGGGCATTCCCGTCTCGAAGCTGCTTGAAAGCGAGAGCCGCCGTCTTGCCGAGCTTGAGGACAAGCTTTCCGAGCAGGTGATCGGTCAGGAGAGGGCGATAGCGGCGGTTTCGAGCGCTATACGGCGCGGACGGACGGGGCTCGGTGACCCGAAGCGTCCTATCGGGTCGTTTATCTTCGCGGGTCAGACCGGCGTGGGCAAGACAGAGCTTTGCCGCGCGCTTGCCTCCCTGCTTTTCGGCAGCACGGACGCGATGATAAGGCTTGATATGTCGGAATATATGGAGAAGCACAGCATCTCGAAGCTGATCGGATCTCCGCCAGGATACGTCGGCTACGATGAGGGCGGACTTCTGACCGAGAGGATACGCCGACATCCCTACTCCATCGTGCTATTCGACGAGATCGAAAAGGCGCACCCCGACGTTTTCGGTCTGCTTTTGCAGATACTTGACGACGGGATACTGACCGATTCGCAGGGTCGGCGAGTGGATTTCAAAAATGCGATCGTAATAATGACGACCAATCTCGGCGCGAAGGCGCACGGTGAGGTCGGGAGTCTCGGATTTGCTCTGTCGGGCAACGGAGAGGACGAAAAACGAGCCGAGCAACGCATATTTGACGCTCTGCGCCGCTATTTCCGTCCCGAATTTCTCAACCGCGTTGACGAGATCATCTGCTTTGCTCCTCTTTCGCGCGAGTCACTCAAAAAAATTGCCGAGCTTATGCTCTCGTCGGTAACCGACAGGATCGAGGGCTCGGGTGTATTTATCGAGTTCGACGAGAGCGTTGCCGATGCGATTGTCGAGCACGAATATCCCTCCGAATACGGCGCGCGACCGCTCCGCAGGGCTATCACGCGACTGGTTGAAAATCCTTACTCCGAGGCTTTGATCCAGGACGAATTCTCGCGCGGCGACTTTATTCGCGCTTACTTTGACGGACGGGGTGTGAAATTCGAGAAAAAATCGGGCAATAACGCGCCGAAAACGCAAAATACTATTGCAAAAGGTTGAAAAATCTGCTATAATAATATTTGGCGGCGGTCACGGTGACCGCAAGCAGCTAAGCGGCGCTTCAGGGCGGGATTTCAAAAAGAGGTGAGACGAATGGACAACAAAAAGGATCTGCCGATCGCGGTCATGGACTCGGGACTCGGCGGCATCAGCGTTTTGCGTGAGCTTGTAAAGATCATGCCAAACG
>SVRA01000077.1 GCA_015065075.1 Oscillospiraceae bacterium | reverse complement strand
GCCGCTGGCACAGGCGGAATTTACGATTGCACTCGCAAAAGCCGCCAAAGAAGAGGGGATTTCGGTGGTAACGGAAACAAGCGGCTTTGGAAAAGCCGAAGATCTTCTTGCGCTTGTTCCTTTTTGTAGTCGTTTTTTATTCGATTGCAAGGCTTCCGGTGAACAGCATGAAGCTTTAATAGGTGTAACCGACGAATTGATCGTAAAAAATTTAGATGCTCTTTGTGCGACGGGAGCAACGGTTACGTTGCGTTGTCCCATCGTTCCAAATGTCAACCTAAGCGAGGAAATTGTTCAAAAAATAATATCCCTTGCAAGAAACAATGCGGCGATCAAGGAAATTCAGCTGATGCCGTATCACGCAACGGGTCTTGAAAAGTCGTTTGTCGTTGGAAAAAGTCCACAAAAGCGATATGAAACACCGAGCGAAGAATTGTTGACCGACTTGGCAAAAAAAATTGAAGATGAAAGCGGAAAGCACTGCTTTTTTGAGAGAAATTGATTTTATAGGAGAAAAGACACTTCCGATTTTTTCAAGCAAGATAAAAAATAGCATACGAACGATTTTTAAACCTATAATTTTTAACAAGGAGAGTAATATGGAATTTCCCTTCAATTACCACAAATCTTTAGCGTATCTTCACATAGGCTGTGAAACGCCCACTGCGTATATGATCCCATATTCGAATGAAAAAACGGCATCACGGGGGAACCGTGGAGAAAGTAACCGCTTTGTGTCCCTTTGCGGAAAGTGGAATTTTCACTACTATCCTTCGGCTGATAGGCTCCCTGATTTTACCGATATTGCCTATCAGCCTGACGAAAAAGAAACCATAACCGTTCCCATGAGCTGGCAATACGACTTGGGACGTGGATATGACAGTCCTCAATATACCAATACTAAATATCCGTTTCCCGTTGATCCACCAAATGTGCCGGTGGAAAATCCTTGCGGACTTTATGAGAGAAGCATTTTTCTGGACGGTAAGACCTTGCGTGCGCGGAATATCCATATCATTTTTGAGGGCGTGGATTCTTGCTTCTATCTTTTTGTCAACAAGAAATTCGCGGCGTACAGCCAGGTCAGCCATTCTCCCTCTGATATCGTCATAGACAAGTATTTGAAGGAGGGCGAAAACCTCATTCAGGTCTTGGTGTTCAAATGGTGCGACGGGTCGTATCTTGAGGATCAGGATAAATGGCGCACGTCGGGCATTTTCCGTGAAGTCTATCTGCTTCTGCGAGATCATACGCACGTGACCGACCTTCACGTCAAAGGTGAGCCGAACGCCGATTTCTCCGCCGCTAAGTTGTCTGCGGAAATCACACTAAATGGAGAAGCAGACGTTGAGTATAAGCTGTTATCTCCCTACGGAAAGCTACTCGCCGAAGGACAAGCTTACGCAAAGGGGAAAACTGTACTGACGCTCAACGTGTCCAAGCCTCTGCTTTGGAGCGACGAAACGCCTTTCTTGTACGAGCTGTATCTCAGGTGCGGCGGGGAGTATATTCGCCAAGCCGTTGGTATCCGTCGGTTTGAGATCATCGGCAAGGTTATTTACGTAAACGGAAAAAAGGTCAAAGGCAAGGGCGTCAATCGTCACGACAGTCATCCGCTTTTAGGCAGCACTACTACTCTTGACCATATCAAGCGTGACCTGTATATATTAAAGGCGAACAATATCAATATGATACGTACCAGCCATTATCCAAATGATCCTCGACTTGCGGAGCTTTGTGACCGTCTGGGCTTTTATCTCTGTGCCGAGGCTGATCTGGAAACACACGGAATGAAGGATTGCGGCAACTGGGACGAGCTGACCGACAGCGCGCAGTGGCGCGAGGCGTATCTTGATCGGGTGATCCGTATGTTTGAGCGGGATAAAAATCATCCCTGTGTGCTGATGTGGTCACTCTGCAATGAAAGCGGGGTGGGAAGAAATCAGGAGGCAATGTTTGAATATCTGCACCGCCGAAGTCCTAACTGCATCGTTCATTGCGAGGATATCTCACGGCGCTTGTGGGAAACCAATATGCACACAGAAGACACGGCACTGCAAAAGCAGGTGGATTGTCCTTGGATCGACGTGGAAAGCCGAATGTATATTCCCGTTTCCGTTTGTCTGAGAGATTACGTGCAAAACAAAAATATCAAAAAACCTCTCTTTTTGTGTGAGTACGCCCACTCTATGGGCAATGCTCCGGGCGGTCTTGAAGAGTATTGGAAGCAAATATATGCCCACGACGAGTTTTTTGGCGGTTGCGTATGGGAGATGACCGATCACTCGGTGGATATGGGTGACGCTCACACCCACCGCTATACCTACGGCGGCGATTTCGGCGACGTACCCAACAGCGGGAATTTCTGCATTGACGGCTTGGTCTATCCCGATAGGCGGCTCCATTCGGGAATGTTGGAGCTTAAGCAGGTCTTGCGACCGTGCAGAATGGTGTCCTTTGACGAAGCCAACGGATGCGTAACACTCAAAAATATGAGATATTTTACCGACCTTTCCGATTTGGATCTTTGTTGGCAAATAGAACGAAACGGAGCAGTCGTAAATGAAGGACGCTTTCTGGCACTTACAATTAAGCCGCAACGAAGAAGAAGCTATACTTTACCAAAGGAAGTAATCAAAAACCTTGACGGCATTTGTACGTTGAATCTTTCCTTCCGTCAAAATCGCGCGACCGAATGGTCGGAGCTCGGTTATGAGGTTGGCTTTGAGCAGGTTAAATTGGACACACCCGCGGTCGTTCCGAGTACCTTTGAACATGTACTCAGCAGTCCTATGCAAGTTCTGGAGGATGAACGACGCATTTGTGTGATATGCGGCGAAAGACGGTATGCGGTCGACCGAAGAAAAGGAACGATTATATCTGTGACAGATAACGGGAAGGAACTGCTGTCCGCACCTATTGAGCCTTGTATCTGGCGAGCTCCTATGGATAATGACGTTTTGATCAAGAACCGCGGCGGAAAGAAAGAACGTGGGCAGGGGCATTTCAGGATAGCCAAAACCGAATGTGTCAGTTGCAAGATACTATCTGAAAGTAACGACACGGTTGAGATCGGAGCAACGCTATCCATCGCGAAGAATTCTGAAAAGCCCTTTGTGACCTGTGAGGTCGTATATCGCTTTTTAATACATCAAGGGGTATTTCTTTCTTATGACGCAAGTGTATCCCCAAATTGCGGCGTGTTATCTCGCTTTGGAATTACGTTTCATATGTCCGAGGATTGCGAATATCTCCGATATTTCGGCAAAGGACCGACGGAATCTTATACCGACAAGCAAGAAGCGACCCATATGGGTGTTTATGCTTCTACGGTCAGCGAGCATTTTGAGCATTATGTGCGTCCGCAGGAAAACATGGCACACATTGATACTCGTTGGGTAACGGTGGCGAACGCCACGGGACATGGATTGCTGGTAACCAACACCGCAGAAAGCGAAAGCTTCAGCTTTAATTGCTCTCATTTTACTGCGGAGCAGCTGGCGGATACGGCTCACGACTACGAGCTGATCCCGAAAAAGCAAACAGTGGTACATATTGATTACGGGCAGACAGGCGTAGGCAATCCGGTTGGCTGTGAGGTCGAAACTGACTGCGACTTGATTGAAAAGCAGATTCATTTTTCCATTCGTATATTACCCGTTTTTGTGAATGATGTAGATCCTTTTCAATTGATTTATAAACGGTAAAAAGGGGTAAAAATATGAAAATTGGACTTTGTTG
This sequence comes from Oscillospiraceae bacterium, assembly GCA_015065075.1. Taxonomy (GTDB): domain Bacteria; phylum Bacillota; class Clostridia; order Oscillospirales; family CAG-272; genus SVTX01. Next base: position 4,904 of record SVRA01000077.1, on the reverse strand, counting down.
TGGAATGGCGGCGGTTACATTGCGTTGTCCCATCGTTCCAAATGTCAACCTAAGCGAGGAATTTGTTCAAAAAATAATATCCCTTGCAAGAAACAATGCGGCGATCAAGGAAATTCAGCTGATGCCGTATCACGCAACAGGGATTGAAAAATCCGACGTGATCGGAAAAGTCCCGCAAAAGCGATTTGAGACGCCGAGCGAAGCAAACTTGCATCGACTCTCAAAGAAAATTGAATTAAACAGCGGCAAGCATTGCTTTTTCGAAACACATTGATTTCACAAGTGAAAATGGGATTGGAGTTTGTTCTAATGATTTTTTCTTGTCAAAACATGAAAATAAAGTGGCATCTTTTTTGTCAACACGCCTCAAAAGCAAAAAGGACACCCAGTCGGGTGTCCTTTTTGCTTTTGGTCGCGCTACGCGCGCGACGGATCGCGTTTTCTTGCGCCACGCGCAAGAAAACCGGTTCGGTTTGCCGCCGCAGAGCGCGTCAAGCTCGCTTGTAAGCAGCAAGGCGAGCGATTTTCGCGCGTGCGCAAATGGAGGGTGGCGCGATGATGCCAACCGAAAAACCCGAGATTTTCTCGGGTTTTCTTCGTTTTACGCCGTTTTTCTCGATTTTTAGAAAATCGGTTTTAATACAAATAAAAAGATGCCAATCGGTATTTTCAAGCAAGGGAGTAGAAGTGAACCTTTCCCATGCCTTTTTGGGGGGAGATATTTGTGATTTTTCATCGCAGGTATCTCTCCTTTTCCTATTTCGATGATTTGTATTTGTTTACAAACTGCGTTGGTGTAATACCCATATATTCCTTGAACTGTCGGCTAAAGAAATAGACATCTGAAAAATTGCATAGCTCCGCAATCTGCGTCACGGTGTAGCGTTCAAGTCGGAGAAGGTCACAGGCGTGGTTGATTTTTAGCTGAACGATGTATTTTTTCGGAGAATCGCCGTATTTTTCTTTAAAAAGCCTTTGAAAATAGGATTCCTTGATACCGCACATAGCGGCAAGTGATTCTATCGAAAGCGCATCCTGTAAGAATCGGTCATGAATGCGATCCACCGCAGGCTTTATTTTAAGGAAATGCTGTTTGGGAATATGATTGTTTTTTTGAAGCTCGGCAAAAATCTTGTAAAGGATGGAGATCGATTCAAAATAATATCCGTCATTCCTTCCAACCCAAGTCGCAAAGAGCTTTTTAAAAAGCGATCCGAGCTTCTCGTTTTGTGCCGTGTTGGCATTAAAAGCGCATTCGGAGATCGGACGGTCGGTTTGAAAGAACACGTCAATACATTCTCCTTTTTCGTGGCGTATCACATCGTATCTTTTGGGCTTCCCCTTTGGCAAAAAGCGGACAGTATTCGGCTTTGTTTCCAAAATAAGATCATCAAAATATACCGTGTCATGTCCCGAAAAATGAAAAATCAATTCATTTGATTTCAAAGCGTGTCCGAAAGAGATTGTTTGATCGGAATATTCGTCTTGTCCAACCATTATTACTCGGTCGATGTCCGTAATCATAAACTTTTCTTCCATATTATCACCCCTTGCAGTATAACATCTCCGTTGAAAATTGTCAATCGAATTCCGAAAAAGTTGTACAGAAAAGTACAAATGAAAGATCCCGTACATTTACTTGGATTTTGACAAATGGTATAATGATGTCAACATGGATTTATTGGAGGCACGATATGAACGAAAGAATCAAAAAGCTGACAGATATAACACTTTCGGGGGAAATGTATCCCCGAACCATCACTGTTGAATATGATCGGGAGGATTTGTTTCTTTCCCCCGTTACCATGTCGGCTAAACGAGTCTGCGAATATATTTTGGCACAAGAGCCTATGCTCCGTGAGGAGTGTACAATGACGGGGCATTTGATTTTCGACGGTACGGTGGAAGGGGACATTTTCCAGCGAAAAGGACACCCCGCTTTTCAGCAAGCAAAAAAAGTTTTTTATAACTCTCCCTTGCACAATCTCGTCACACTTGAATGGCAGCACTCTACCGCAAATTTTGAAGAAATTCTCAAAGGCGGTATCTGCGGCATCCGGAGGCAAATCGATGCTTCTAAGCACTCTCACGCAGAAGACGGTGAAGCCATCGAATTTCTTGGCGCCCTCTCGGACTTTTGCGATGCGCTCATCGGTTGGGCACACAAATGCTCCGACAAAGCCTATGAGCTTGCGCAAAGCACGAGTACGCAAAAATACCGTCAAAATCTGCTCCTGCTCTCCGAGAGCCTGAAAAAGGTTCCCGAGCATCCTGCCGAAAGCTTTTATGAAGCCGTGCTGACGGTCTACCTTTGCTTTTCCTTCGTTCCGGACAGCATCGGTCTTGCCGACCGCTATCTCTATTCTTATTATCAAAAGGACATCAAAAGCGGAGTGCTAACCGAAGGCATGGCAAAGGAATACCTGCAAGAGCTGTTTTTGATGTTGCAATCCCACACTTCCAAAAAGACGCCTAAATTTTATCGCGGCGCTGAATCTCATTTTGCCATCGGCGGCTATCTGCCGAACGGAGAGGATGGCTTCAACGAGCTGTCGCGGCTGATGGTGGAAGCGCTGATGGAGCTTCCCACCTACATACCGCAGATCTCCCTGCGCTGGACAAGGAAAACCCCTTCCGAGGTTTTTCACTTTATGATGGACTGCGAGCGCAAGGATCCGAATAAGCGAATTGCATTCGTCAACGATGAGCCAAAGATCAAGGCATTTACCGAATATCTTGGAATGTCCTACGAGGATGCCGTCAATTATACCATGGTCGGCTGTAATGAGGTTGCCTTCCCGGGAGGGATCTATATGGGCTCCGCACAGGAAAACATTGTTCGTTCCCTTGCCCGTACTCTGCATGAGCGCGGTGATTCCCTGCTCTCCTGCTCAACCTTCGATGACTTTTATCGAATCTATGAGAAGGAACTGTTTGCCGACCTTGGCGAGATGCTGGACTATGAGGACAAATTCAATCTTCTGCGAGCAAGAGACGTCAATATCGTCAGCAGTATCTTTTTCAAGGGCTGTGTGGAGCGCGGTAAGAGCGTAACACAGGGCGGCGCTACGGTAGCTTGCTCGGGTATTGACCTGATCGGCATCGCCAATGTTATTGACTCCCTTTCCGTCATCAAGCAGTTCGTATATGACGAACAAATCCTTTCTATGCGGGAGCTTCTCGTGGCATTGAGAGACAATTGGGACGGACACGAAGATCTGCTCGCGCTGATCCAAAAGAAAGGCAATTTCTTTGGAAATGATAACGATACCTCAAACGAGGTTGCAAGACGCTTTACGGGCAGCCTGTATCACTATCTGAATGATAAACGTTCCATGTTCGGACATAAATATCTGGTTGGAAATCTCATCGGATATAACGAGCATCACAAATGGTTCGGAGAGAGAACCCCCGCTACTCCCGACGGACGAAGAAGCGGTGAGCCCTTCAAGTTCGGACTTGGACAAAGCGGCGGACACGATCGTGAGGGGCTTTCCGCTCTGCTGAACTCGGTAGCAAAATGCGACCCTCATCATATTCTCAACGGTCCTACCGTCACCAATGTCACTATTGACGAGCAATTGGTCATGAACGACGAGCATTTTGAAAAAACGGTTAAGCTCTTTGAAACCTATTTGCAGAACGGAGGCATCCACTTCCAGCTCACCTACGTCTCCAAGGAGGATTTGCTCCGTGCGCAAGAAAATCCCGATGAATATAAGCACCTGCGCGTGCGTGTCTCGGGCTTCTCGGATTATTTTGTGCTGCTGAACCAAGCCTTGCAGGATGATGTGATTGCCAGAACAACACAAACGAGATAAGAGAACTATGAAAGCAACCATATTTGATATAGAGCGCAACTCCTACGTCGACGGACCCGGTATTCGCACCACGGTGTTTTTCAAGGGCTGTAATCTGCGGTGTGCGTGGTGTCACAATCCCGAAAGCCAATCCCCGAAACCCCAAATGATGTTTCATAAAAACAAGTGTACGGGTTGCGGAAAATGTAAAGAAAAATGCCCAAATGTGCTTGAAAAATGTGATCTTTGCGGCAGATGTACTCTCTATTGCCCTCACGATGCAAGAGAAATCTGCGGAAAAGAATATACGGTTGATGAGATTATGAGAGAAGTCCTCAAAGACAAGACCTTTTATGACAACTCGGGCGGCGGTGTGACCTTTTCGGGCGGAGAATGTATGCTGCAAATTGATTTTCTTGAAGAAATACTCAAAGAATGTAAAAAGAACGGGATCCATACCGCCGTGGATACCGCAGGGCACGTACCGTATGAACGGTTTGAACAAATTATCCCATACACAGATTTGTTTCTCTATGACGTCAAATGCTATGATAGTGATAAGCATAGGCAATATACAGGTGTCGGAAACGAGATGATTCTCTCAAACCTCAGAAGGCTTTTGAAAATGGGCAAAGCGATGTGGGTAAGAATACCGATCATCCCTACTGTCAACGACAGTGAGGAAGAAATGCTGAATATTAAAAAATTCATTATTTCGTGCGGCTCACCCGAAAAGATCGAGCTTCTTCCGTATCACGCTATGGGCGAGCATAAATATGCCGCGATCGGCAAGCAAGCGCAGATGTTTTCCGTGCCAAGCGAAGAAAAAATATCGCAACTAAAAAGAGTTTTTGTGTAAAGCTCTGTTGTTCGTCATATGTAGAAATATACCTTGGCATCTTTTTTCAACACGAGCCAAAAGCAAGACCGCACCCCAATTGGGGTGCGGTCTTGCTTTTATTGTATCCACAAATAACCCCCCGGCTATGCCGGGGGAGGGGAAGATCTTTAGATAAAAGGGATAGACAAAAGAAATCCTCCAGAGTTAAAATGGAAGAGGTCTGCCAACCAAAACCATAAAAACAAAGGAGGATGTCCAAATGG
>SVRA01000076.1 GCA_015065075.1 Oscillospiraceae bacterium | reverse complement strand
ACAGGGTACTGACCCTTATTTCTGTATGCCGATACTTTTTCGGTGTGTCTTGTGTCATTCACCGTCACGTCGGGCAAGCCCGCCTTGCGAAAGGCATTTTTGACGTAATCGCGCTTGAGCTCGAGCTCGTGCTCGTATTTGATATTTCGGTATATACATCCTCCGCAGGATTGCGGCGCTTTGCAGTCCTTCGTTCGCAGACCCGTTCCGTCGGCTCGGTTTTGCGAGCTTTCGATTATTTTTTCAAGCTTGCCGACAAGAAATGACGACGACACCTTGATTATTTTTGCAAGCACCTTGTCGCCCGTGACCGCTCCCTTGACGAAGACCACGACTCCGTCGTCGGTCTTACCCACGCCGCAGCCGAGATTGTTGAGGTCGGTTATTTGGAGCTCTATGAGATCGTTTTTCTTGATGTTCACTGTATTTCCTTTTTATCTTACTTATTTTCCTTTTGCGGTTGTAATCGATGCAATTAACAGTTTGCGTATTTTGCTACATTTTAGATATAAATCATTATACTCAATGTCAGATATGAAATTTGTATCTTTAAAAAGCCCAAGCCAATACTCTGTTTCATAGCACTCCTTTAGTGCAACTTGAAATTTGTTGATGAAATCTGCTTTACTACTTGCGTAATTGCCCTCGTGAATATTGGCTCCGACGCTGGTTCCACTCCTCAGCAGTTGGTTCACCAACACGTTACCTTTGCGATTATCTTTAATCTCAGTACATATATTAACTACATCAACTGCAAATTGTTTTGACAAGGTCACAAGAATATTGTCTTTCATTGTTCAGAACTCCATGATGAATTGACGGCAAGCCGTCATGAATTGGCACTTTGTGCCATGATAAATGAATTGACGCTTCGCGTCATTATATGAATTGCCGTATTTTCTTTATGCCCGCAGGGCAATTCATGACCGAAGGTCAATTTATGCGCGCAAGCGCAATTCATGCCATCGGCAATTCATTTTTACACGTAAAATTCTTTCATATCCTCAAGGCGCAAGCAACCGACAGTGCCGCCTCTTGCCTCGCCGCAGTCGATGGCGATAGAGCCGTTTCCAAAGAAAATTCTGCCGTCGCCGCCGTTATCCTCGGTGGTGGGGGTATGACCGACTATCACTGTCTTGTCGTCAAAATATTTCTTCGTCAAATCGAGCGCTTCGGTGAAGAATGCCTCGGGCTTGAGCTCCTCGAGGTCAACTCCCGTCTTTAAGCCTGCAATTCCCGCGTGGACAAGCAGATACTCCTTGCCGCCGATCTCGACCTCCTCGTAAAGAGTCATATCCGAGAGGTAGTCTATTATTCCCTCCTTCATCTCCGCGTCGAGAGTGCGGAAGGAATCGAGGGTGCTCTGTCCGCCGTCTGCTACCCATGCGGTCATCTCACTTATAAACTTTTTGTCGGGAGTCTCGCCGCTTTTGAGCATCTTTTCAAAGCCCGCAAGCATTCTGACCGCGGTGTAGTCGTGCTCGCCGACTATGGGGTAGACGTTATATCTTATACTGAGGTCACCGACCAGCTCCATGCTCTCGTCGCCGTAGTCGACAATGTCGCCGAGCACGTACATCACGTCGGTATCCTTGAAGTTGATGGCCTTGAGAAGTGCCTTGAATTTAGTGTAATTTCCGTGTAAATTTGATACTACGTAGGTCATATTTGATCTCCTATGTTAAACTATTTAATTAAAGCGTTGTTACTTGGTTGGAAAAATAGATCTCGCGCTCAAAGTCGGGGCAGATCTCTCCGAGCGTTTTGTCGAGGAATTCGCAAACGGGATGCTCTGTAAAGAAATGTCCCGCGCAGATGAGGTTTATGCCAAAATCGAACGCGCCGAGGTATTCGTGATGCTTGGCGTCGCCCGTGAGGTAGGTATCGGCACCCGCATCCTTGGCAATATTCATCATATCGCCGCCCGAGCCGCCGACAAGCGCGACCCTCTTGACTCTGCCGTTTACGTTGCAGACCGAGAGCGTTGCCTCTCGCTCGTCATCTCCCCAAGAGAGCACGGATTTGACCTTTTGTGCAAACTCCTCGAGCGAGATCTCCTCCTCGAGCTCGCCCACGCGAGCGATCTTGTCGTCACCGACCGCCTCGATATTTTTGAGACCGCAGAGGCGTGCGAGCGTGTCGTTTACGCCGTCCTCACGCGCGTCGAGTCGGGTGTGGAAGGACATTGCGGCGATATTGTTCTTTGCAAGTCTTACCGCCTTTGCACCGTCAAAGGTCAGCGCGTTCATCACACCAAGACCGCCGAAAAATACGGGATGATGCGACACGATGACGTCAAATCCGCCCTCAATTGCGCGGTCGATAGCCGCATTAGTGATATCGAGAGTTATCAACACCTTTTTTACCTCGCGGTCGGGCTCGGGGCAGGATTCAAGGCCGTCCTTATCCCAAGGGCAAGAGAGCGAGGTGGGAATGATTTCACAAAGCTTATTGTACAGTTCGATTACCTTCATTTTTTCGTCTCCAGATATGATTTCATTTTCTCGGTAAGATTTTTTTCGTAGTCGGCATTTGCGCCCGAGAGCGCCTTACCGTCTATTCTCGTTTGCAGTATGCGGATATTTTTCTCGACGAGCGCGCGGGTGACGCTGTCGCCTCGGTCGAGATTTATCCTGCCGATCAGCGCTTCAAGCTCCGAGAGCTCATAGCTCTCGCCGCAATAGCTTGCCTTGATCACGCGATATATTCGGTCATCTCTGCCGCCGTCACAAACTATCCGCTCATCAAGGATTGCAAAACCCTGCTCCGATAGATATTTTGCGAGGATCTCTGCGTGGGTCATAGGCTGGAGCACGAGCGTGATTTTGCCGTTTTTTATCCATTTAGCTTTGTCAAGGATCGAGGCGATCAGTTCCCCTCCCATTCCAAGCACCGCGATGCAATCGGGCTCAAAGCTTTCGGCTCCGTCGAGTCCGTCGGCGCGCGTGACCTCGATCCGCTCGCCAAGACCGTTCTTCTTTACGTTAGCCCTCGCCGCCGAGACGGGTCCCTCGTTGATGTCGGATGCCCGCGCGTATTCAATTTTGTTTTCCAAGCACAGTGCGATCGGCAGATATGCATGGTCGCTGCCAATGTCGGCGAGTCTTGCGCCTTGGGGGATCATTTCCGCTGCCGCGCGAAGTCGTGTGTCGAGTTGCATTTTTTGTCCCTTCGGGGACTTAAACCCTTTTTGGAAAAAAGGGTTTAAGAATCCCAAAAACTTTCAGTAAATTAGTTTGTATATATAGTGAGGATATCTCCCTGCCGTTTGCATTGCAAACCGGGGATTATCCAAAATTATGCAAATGATATTTACCTGAGAAAAAACAGCCCGTAAGTATTCCTATACGGGCTGTTTCCTCGAGCATTACTTGCTTGCAAGATATGCGTTGATCTTTGCTACAAGCTCGTCCGCGTCGGTTCCGTGAACCGCGCAAGCTTCCTCGATCGACTCACCGCGAGAAGCGGGGCAGCCGAGGCAGTGCATTCCGATCTCGAAGAAAAACTCTGCAGTTCCTCTGTCATAATCGAGAATATCGCCGATGATCGATTCCTTTGTTACTTTCATTGTACTATCCTCCTTCATATATAGATAATTATACTTATACGAATACTATTATATATCTTCGCTCCAAAAAAGTCAATAGAAACACTTTATTTTTAAGCGTTTTTGATGCCGTATTTTTTAGCGTTTTGAAAATATTTTTTCACGTTGGGCAAAAAATATTCAAATGATGAAAAACCCTCTTGCAAAAGTGCAAAAATTGTGTTATAATATACGCTGATAAAATATGGATAAGGATCAGATAGCTATGAAACTCAAAATTTAGCGATTTATCCCCCACGCGATCACGAAAAACAACATTGATAATTTTGGAGGATAACATTTATGATTATAGCACTTGAAGAAGCCAAGCGTAAGCTCATCGCTCTGCGCGACGACGTAAAAGAGCTTGGCAACGCGCTTCGAATCACCGATCTTAAGGCAAAAGCGGCTGAGCTTGAGGCACAAACGCTCGACCCGAATTTCTGGAACGATCCGAGCGCGGCAAATAAAATAACTCAGCAGATCAAGCAATCCCGCGATACTATCGAGGACTACGAGGGTCTTTGCTCACGCCTTGAGGATGCTATCGTCCTTGCGGAAATGGCGATTGAGGAAAACGACGAGAGCTGTGTTGAGGAGGTCGAGACCGAGCTTGCAGAGATCGAAGCAACGGCAGAAAAGGAAAGAATTTCCGTGCTTCTCTGCGAGGAATACGATAAAAACAACGCCATAGTCTCCTTCCACCCCGGTGCAGGCGGCACCGAAGCGCAGGACTGGGCGCAGATGCTTTACAGAATGATCACCCGTTGGGCAGAAAAGTCAGGCTTCAAGGTCAAGCTCATCGACTGGCTTGACGGCGACGCCGCAGGAATCAAGTCCGCGACCATTACGGTTGAGGGCATGAACGCATACGGTTTCCTTAAGAGCGAAAACGGTGTTCACCGTCTCGTCCGTGTTTCTCCCTTTGATGCGGCAGGCAGACGTCAGACCTCGTTCGCGTCTATCGAGGTAATGCCCGAATTCGAGGACGTTGATGCAGTCGTTCTCAAGGAGGAGGACCTCGAGATCACCGCGCACCGTTCGTCCGGCGCAGGCGGTCAGCACATCAACAAGACCGACTCGGCTATCCGTATCGTGCACAAGCCTACGGGAATCGTGGTCGGCTGTCAGACCGAGAGAAGCCAGCTTCAGAACAAGGAGACCGCTCTCAAGATGCTGAAGGCGAAGCTGATGGAGATCAAGCTCCGCGAGCGTCTTGACACCATCGAGGAGATCCAGGGCAACAAGACCAACATTGAGTGGGGTGCGCAGATCCGTTCCTACGTATTTATGCCCTACACTCTCGCCAAGGATACGAGAACCGGCTACGAGGACGGCAACATTCAGTCTGTTATGGACGGAAATATCGACGGATTTATCAACGCTTACCTCAAGATGAATTCGAATAAATAATTGAATTGGCAAACAAAGAGCTCCGCCCTTGTGGGCGGAGCTCTTTAGTTTTACTCATATTTTTTATTAAAAACACAATAAGAGAACGACTATTCAACTATATAAATCCAGCTTACGTAATCATCATACTCACCCTCGTCATACTCTTCCGTTATGAAACGAGTGAATATTTGAAATTCGTTAACGCCCCCATTAAAGTTTGAGGTATCGATCGTTACACTGTAAGAATCCTCATATTTTGGAACATATATATCATGCAATCCGTCCACGCTCTCGCCTGCCTTTACACGACGGATGTACTCGTCAAACCAAGCATCCTCGTCAACGTTAAGCGTAGGCGCGCTTTCATTAAGGTAAACCGTGCTACCATTTGCAGTGATCTTGTATACGTATCCCTTTTCATAGGTGGACTCGCCGCCGTCGGCATTCATATAATCATCAATATTCACAAGCGAGAATGTCAGAGTTGTTCCGTCAAGAGTAATATCTCTTACATCCGTGTATGCATATATGAAGTGATTATCGAGACGAAGCGTTTCCGTTACCGTATCTTCGGCCAACTCCCCGCCTTCTTGCTTATCGTACTTGTAATCGATCTGCATCTTGAAGCTATCACATTCACTATTCAATGCATCATCGAGCACCACATAGAACGTCTTATCTATCTTAAATATCTTCTCGGTATCCGTACCGTCGTATTCAATAACGTAGTAATACTTTCCCTTTTCTGCCTCAGCTTCCCAATACGTTCTATCACGGTTGTTATCAGCGCGGTTTTCCAGATACCAAAGAGCATAATCAAGCGGACCTTTTTGTTCTTCAAGCTGTGTTATCTGTTGATTTATCGACCACATCAGCTCATCATTTCCGTAAGCGGCATTAAATTCATCATAAAGCGCATTTATTTGCGTTTGCAAATCATCGATTGCCGTAGGATTGTCAATAATATACAGTACGTCGTTCGCAACCCATCTTGCACTCTCCTCGTTATAGAGCTTCAAGACAAAGCTTTCGATCACTGGGTAATTCTCGTCTCCGTTATTGAGCTGGAAGTAATGAACCGCATCGTTTACAAAGGAATACGTGCCGAATTCATTATACCACGGTGTACCGAGATATTCCGTCCAAACGCTCTCTTCAACGTATTTTCCTTCCGGATATTCGGTGTCTTTATAATACACACGAACATAATACGTGCTTCCGCACAAAATATCTTCGGAAACCGTAGCAGATCCATTGAAGCTTGCTTCGGTGTAAATTACCTGTTCTTGATCATCGAGTATTTCAAGCTTGATATACTCGGCAGTTGCGCTGTTAAGCGTTGTGTTTACCTTGATCGCGCTATAGTAACCGTCCTTGTCAGAATCATAAAGCAGATCTCCGCATATTTCACTGACAGTAATCGCTTTCGGAGTCTGTACCCACTCCTCGTACAAAACGTGTGCAGATACACCGTTTCCGTCGTGCAGATCGGCATACAGATAAACAGTGATCCAATAGCTTGTATTTTCCACAAGTCCCATTGCACTCGTGTTGTTATCTCCAACGCTAATGCTCTGATTTGCGACTATATTATAACCGTCATATACGGCAACTCCTATCCAACCGTCACTCAATCCAACAAGCCCACCGGCATCTGTCAAATTAAAGGTGGCAGAACAACCGTTTACCGTAAGAGACGTAGTGTTGAAATCGGATACTGTAGGAGTCTGTGCATTATAGGGCAGACCAATGCTTACAGTATCGTTATTGTTCATAAATTCGTCGGTCCCGTCTGCGTTGATATACGTATCTGCGATATACTCAATATCCGTAACCGTATAGGTTTTTTCCGTGTGCGCATCGTTGGGAATCGTTACCGCAACGTAAATGCAGTTATAGTGCTGACCTCCCTCCTCAATAAAGAACGAGGACAGACCTCCGCCAACCTGATATTTCGTTCCGTTCAGCTTCAAGGAAAGGATAGTATACTGACTCGGATTGTTCAGCCATATCTGAACGTAAACAGTTTCCCCTGCGGTGCTGTAAGCATCGTATTCGGATTCTGTCGGGAGGTTGGCATTAAAATGGTTATTGCTGTCTGCAAAATATTCATCCAATGCTTCTCTAAACACACGATAGCTTGATCTTGACATCATACTATAAAACATCTTAGAACGAGCAATGAAAGCATCGGGCAATCCATCCGCTGACGAGGGTTCATTATTTGAAGCAAATATGCCAAGATACTGCGGCTCACTGGTATCGGGATCACCAGGAGTTTCAGTAGGAGTCTCCGTGGGCGTTTCCGTGGGTGTCTCTGTAGGAGTTTCCGTGGGTGTCTCCGTAGGGGTTTCCGTGGGTGTCTCCGTAGGGGTTTCCGTGGGTGTCTCCGTAGGGGTTTCCGTGGGTGTTTCCGTAGGGGTTTCCGTGGGTGTTTCTGTGTCTTGTGCAGGTGCTTTATAGGTCACGACGTTACTCCAATCACTTGTGGAATAAGTACTGCCATCACCGATAGCACGTACCTTTAACGTTTGACCGTCGGTCAAGGTTTTTGTTGTTGCAGTGTTTTCAACATATGATAAATTTCCATCAAGACTGATTTCAAATTTATCCGCGTTGGGATCAGCAGCCCAGCTTGCAATGTTGCCCGTTAGTGTAATAACGGGAGCTGATAGCTTTTGCGGTGTTGTAGCGGGCTGATCATCGTCACAAGAGGTCAATCCTACAAGTGCCGACAATACCATAAACGCAACAAGCAAGAGAGAAACGAGTTTTTGCTTCATAGAGATATACCTCCTTTAAGATAGAAAAATAAAAAGAGCGTCAACCGCAGTCAACGCTCCGAAAAGCGCAAACTCCGATGTCGCCCAACAAAACTTAACAACGACAAGAAACACCCTTGCTCTTCATTAAGTTGGAATTTGCGTTTTTACCAAATTCAAACAATGAAAAGCACAAAAAAGGTATAGTACCCCCTTTTAAAAAAGGGGACAGTTATCCCTTGACAAAAGTGTTTCAAAAAATATTAAGTTTTGCTGGGCAATGTTATTATACCATATTTTTGTGAATAAATCAAGACCTTTCACAATTCCTATGGAAATAAAAACAACAAAAAATCCATCACCTACTCTCGTCCATGATGGATCTTTCTCGCCCTGTTCGATCAGCGCGCTTTTCCGTTAAGAACATTTATAAGATCAGCAGAATGCTTTTTCTGCGATCAAAAGAACTCTATTTTTAAAAATAAACGACGGTATGCCTCGGGGAGTGAGTGTCCCTTAAACATACCGTCGTTTATTTTTTCGCTTTTCGTTGGGTTAGGACGAAAGGCTAACTGATTTAACTGAAATTACTTCTGCATTCCGTTGATCGCCTTGGTGAACTGGCTCTTCTTGTGAGCAGCGGCGTTCTTATGGATAATGCCCTTGGATGCTGCAACGTCGATCTTCTTAGTAGCAGACTTGTATGCAACCTGTGCGCTTGCAACGTCACCGGATGCTACAGCAGCGTAGAACTTCTTGATCTCGGTCTTCATAGCGGACTTGAACATCTTGTTCTGAAGGGTCTTCTTCTTGATGACCAATACGCGCTTCTTTGCGGATTTAATGTTCGGCATTTTCTCAACCTCCATGTAAATTTTACATTTAATGCACGGATCGCCCTCCGTCTGAGAGGGTACATCGGGCATACCGCCGCATACTCATATATAATATCACATTTTT
>SVRA01000075.1 GCA_015065075.1 Oscillospiraceae bacterium | reverse complement strand
TTGTATGGTATAATGAGCACACTTAAGACAGGAAGGAGGCGAATCGATGAGAGGCGTGATTTACGCAAGATATTCCTCGGACAATCAGAGAGAGGAGTCTATTGAAGGTCAGATTCGTGAGAATACGGCGTATGCCCAAAAGAATGGCATTGATATTGTGGGAACATACATTGACAGGGCGTATTCAGCAAAGACCGATAATCGTCCTGAGTTCCAGCGAATGATCAAGGATAGCGCGAAGAAGGGCTTCGATGTTGTTATCGTGTGGAAGCTCGACCGATTCTCCCGCAACCGTTACGATTCGGCAAAATATAAAGCGATGCTGCGTAAGAACGATGTCAAAGTGGTATCCGCTACCGAATCCATATCCGATGGCGCGGAGGGCATCATTCTTGAGTCGGTGCTTGAAGGTATGGCAGAATACTATTCCGCTGATCTGGCTGAAAAGGTATCGCGTGGTATGACCGAGAATGCGCTCAAATGCCGCTTTAACGGTGGCAATATTCCTTTCGGCTATATGATAGACGAGGAACAGCATTATCAGCCCGATCCCGAGAAAGCTCCGCTTGTAATTGAAATGTTCCGCAGATACGCAGGTGGCGAGTCCATCACCGACATTGTTGAAGATCTGAATGCACGCGGCATCCGCACGTCCAAGGGCAATCGCTTCAACAAAAACTCTCTTGCTCGTATTTTTGCCAACCGCAGATATATCGGTGAGTATGCATATAAGGACATCGTGATTCCTGATGCGATACCTGCTATTGTTTCCAAGGATGTTTTTGAAAGGGTGGCTGTACGAATGGGACAAAATAAACATGCAACTGGTAAGGCGAAAGCTCCCGAAAGATATTTACTGACAACCAAGCTGTTCTGCGGAACGTGCCAATCGATGTTTGTGGGTGATAGTGCCAACAAACCGAACGGAGTAATCTACCGCTATTACAAGTGTGCAAGTGCCAAACGCCACGAATGCGACCGCAAAGCAATCCGTAAGGAATGGATCGAGGACAAGGTCATCGAACAGATTTCCGCTTGGCTGAATAACGATAAGCTGCTCAGTGATATGGCTGACGATGTGATGGCTCTCCTGAACGAGGATGACGAAATGATCCTTGCTCTTGAGGCTCAATTGAAGGAGGTTCAATCCTCTATTGACAACATTATGAAGGCTATCGAGAAGGGTGTGGTCACTCGCACTACCAAGACTCGCTTGGAAGAGCTTGAGGCGGAAGAAGAGAAAATCACTTTGAGTATCAAACTTGAGGAAGCCAAGAAGCCGAAGATAACGAAGGACTTCATTCTGTTCACGCTGCATAAGTTCCGAAATCTCGATCTCCGATTTGAGAAAAACAAAGAACGGTTGATTGATGGTCTGGTTAAGGCGATATTCGTTTATGACGATTATATCAAACTGATTCTTACCTTTGACGATAAGCCCATCAACATCCCCACATCCGATGAAATTGAATATATGGCAAATAGTTCGGACATTCAATCGTCCGCTTCACCAAAAAAGGAAAAGGAGTAGCATCGCTACTCCTTTTCCTTTTTTGCTTCCCTCATCCGAGGAATCGGATCCGACACCAAAATTTGCTTGCAAATTTTGTGCAAAGGTTCTGATTCCCGGACGTTTCCTTTTTTGCTTCCCTCATCCGAGAAATCTAATTCAAGCTAAAATTCGATTAATGTCTACACAAAAGAGGCAACGCCCGAAAAATTCGGGCATTGCCTCTTTGATATTCCACAGTCCTTACAGAGCAACAGAATCAACGTATTTCTTTACAATCGCGATCTGCTCATCAGAAATCGGCTCGTCAAAATCACAAAAGCTGTTGTTTTCAACACTTCTGCCCGTCAGCACGCGGTACCACAAAAGACCGAGCGCATATCTACCAAGGCCAAGCGTCGCGTGGAACGTATCTCTGTGCACCTTGGGAATGCCAAGCTTCAAAAGCTCTGCGAACATCTCACCCGAGGGAATAATTCCGTCAAATCCAACCTCGTCGCAGATCTCACCGTACGCCTTCTTGATATCCGCAAGCATAGCATCGCCTGTCTGATATCCCGCAATGTTGTGAAGGCGGTCGGTTCCCTCCTCGTAAGCCCAGGTCTGCTGAAGCAAAAGCTTCGCTTTTGGCGCATACTGCCTGATATAAGCGGCAAGAGCGGACACATACGGCTGATAAGTATCCTTTTTAAAGCTCAAATGGCTCACCTGCTGAATCGTGACCACGTCCCACTCACGTGACAAAAGCGCCTCCTTGAGCGACGTCTTGAATCCCGTATAAGCCCCGTTAAAGAAAAGCATATATTCCTTGTGATCTCCGAGCATATGACGATAATGCCACTCAAAAGAGCAGCCGCCAATCGCCGCACCGACTATCTCGGTATACATTCCGTCCGCGCGTGCAATACCGTGCAGATATCTCGTTGCGTCCTCAGAAAAGCTGTTTCCAATTGCAAGTACGTTCATAAAAATCAATCCTCCTCGGCTAATCTTTGTTTATCAAGTCTGTAGTTGCGCACGTAAAGACAAAGGTCGGCGCTGACCATTATAAAGTTCAGAAAGTAGAAGAAAAGAACGTACCACTTCTGCCCGATATTCGCCATATAGCTTTCATTCACAAACTTGGACGTAATTCCCGCAACGTATCCAAACAAAATAAGCAAGATAAACGCAAGACTCTTTCCTTTAGTCGTCCTCGCCTTATAGGACTTTATCACGTTCATCGGCCAGGATATACCAAAGCTGACGATCATCGTGATCTCCAAAATCTCTGCCATAATAATTCTCCGTTTCAATACAGAATTTAAGCTTCAACGTAATGATACCACTCGCGAAATAATTTGTCAATATGTTTCTGTAACAAATCACAAGCGATAAAAATCAACCGCCGTTTTTTGCAAGCTCAAAAAATTCTTCTCTGCCCATCAGCACGTTCAGCGCCGCCAAAAGCGCATTGGGCGTCATGCCGCGCGGCAGACCGATCCTAACTGCAAAATCATCTCTTTTTTGCGCGCTGTCAGCGCCTCCCGTCAAGCCGGCCTCGTAAAGATCAGCCTTGCTGATCTCCACACGCAACGGGAGCTCAACGTCACTCGCAAAGGGCTCAAGCAAACGGCGGATAATGTTCGTCTCCGTGCCCTCAACGCCAAGATAACCTTCAGCAGACGGAGCCAGCTTTCTTTTCTCTTTGCCCTCAACCTGCGGAATATACAGTTGTATAAGCTTGTCCTTGGGTATTGCCGACGTGATATGCGAGCGAATGACCTTGCCCGCACCGTCACTGTCGGTCATAACTATTATCTTATCCTTTTCGGCAAGCTTTTTTATCAAGGCAAGCTTCTCGGAGTTTTTAAATACTCCAAATCCGTCGGTCTGTATCACGCAAGCATCGGCAACAGACAGTATCTTTATCTTATCATATTTACCCTCAACGATTATAGGGTAGCCTATCTTCAGTTTTTCCATATATCAAAAACCGCAAGCAAAATAGATCAGCACCAGAGCGCCAAGCACTATGCGATATACACCAAAGGGCGCAAAGCTGTGCTTCTTAACGAATTCCATCAAGAACTTTATAGCCACCATCGAAACGGCAAACGCAACGACACTCGCAACCGCCAAAACAGCCCACGCAAGCGGAGGCACCTGCACGCCCGACTCGCTTACGTAGTCGAAAAATCCGTATCCCTTGAGCAAGCTTGCGCCCGCCATAGCGGGTATTCCCATAAAGAAGGAAAATTCAGCCGCCGCAGAGCGCGATATACCAAGAGTTCTCGCGCCGAGAATGGTCGAGCCCGATCTTGACGTGCCGGGCACTATCGAAAGCACCTGAAAGCAACCGACAAGCATCGCCTGACCGTATGAGATCTCCTCAACACAGCATATCGTCGCGTTTTTCCTCGACTGCCATCTCTCCACGAGAATAAAAAGAACACCGTAAACGATCAATGCCGCGGAAACTGTGACCGCATTGTATATCCAACCGTCAATATCCTTGCCCGTTGCATTTTCAAGCAGCTTGTCAACGACTATGCCAACAAACGCAGCGGGAACACTAGCAAGGAGCACCTTGAACCACAATACCCAGGTCGCCTTTTTTTCTTTCGAGCTTTTCGAGGGCGCAAAGGGATTGAGCTTTCCGAAAAACATCACGACAACGGCAAGTATCGCGCCAAGCTGAATGACGACCTCGAACATACTCATATATTCCTTCGCAAACGTGGCGTCAAGAGAGGGCGCTACGTTAAGCGACAAAAATTCATCGAGAAGTATCAGATGCCCCGTAGAGCTGACGGGCAGCCACTCGGTTATACCCTCGACCACACCGA
Source organism: Oscillospiraceae bacterium (assembly GCA_015065075.1). Lineage (GTDB taxonomy): Bacteria > Bacillota > Clostridia > Oscillospirales > CAG-272 > SVTX01. The sequence goes on along the minus strand of SVRA01000075.1, from coordinate 4,396 downwards.
AGATTATTGCTTTGATTATTTCTAAAAAACCCATTATATTCTCCTGTCGTCAAATTACTCCGCGCCGCGCATTATGTCGCCTTCCTTGACCTCAAAGGGCACTCTGCACCAAAAGATCATCGAGGGGTGGGGCGCGGACTCGGCAGCCGAGCCGTCGGGAAGATAGATCTCACCAACCTCAAATCCCCTGCCCACCTTCATAGGCGAGATCATCTCGGCTCTGTCCGAGATCTTGACCTTGTTGCGCTGAATGAAGCGGTAAAGCCGCCCGTTTTCGTTTTCAAGAGCAACTCCAAGGCTCGCAATACGGCAAGCTTCTTCTTCATTATAATCGATAGCAGTGGCAAAATATGCCTTATCGCGAATATACCCCGTCTGCGTGCCGAGCTGCGCGTTGTCCATGGGATCGTCGAGATAATATCCCGTGCAATACTCGCGGTGAGAGACGCTCTCGAGCTCGTTGTACCAAAGATTGTCAAACTCATATCCCTCGGGATCGGCAAGATAAGCATCGATCGCCATTCTGTAAGCGTTCGTGACCACGGATGTGTAATACGCGCTCTTCATTCTTCCCTCGATCTTGAAGGAGTCGATCCCGCAAGCAATAAGCTCGGGAATATGCTCGATCGTGCACATATCCTTGGACGACATAATAAACGTACCAAGCTCGGTCTGCTCAACCGGTATAGGCAGATCGGGACGCTTTTCTTCATAAATTATATAGTTCCAACGGCAAGGCTGGGTGCACCTGCCGCGATTGGCATCTCTGCCCGTCATAAGATTGGAAAGCATGCATCTGCCGCTGTAGGAAACGCACATTGAACCGTGCACGAACGCCTCAAGCTCCACGTCCTCGGGAAGCGCGTCGCGAATCGCCTTGATCTCCTCAAAGCAAAGCTCGCGTGCAAGCACAAGCCTCTTTGCGCCGAGCGCGGCGTAAGCCTTCGCAGCCTCGGGTGAAACTATACTCGCCTGTGTCGAGATGTGGATCTCGGCATCGGGCATGATCTCCCTGACCGTCGCCATAACACCAAGATCGGCAATTATGAACGCATCTATCTCCGCACCGCTTATGTCGACAAGGAATTTACGCAGATCGTCGTATTCGTTTCCGTGAGGCATAGTGTTAAGCGTCAGATAAAGCTTCTTGCCTCTCTCGTGTGTGTATTTTACCGCTTCATAAAGCTCCTCGACCGTAAAATTATCGGCAGCCGAACGCATACCAAAGCTCTGTCCCGCACAATATATAGCGTCAGCGCCGTAAAGCAAAGCCGCCTTCAGCTTTTCGAAATTGCCCGCGGGCGAGAGCAATTCGGGTCTTTTTATGGTGTTTTTCATTTCCGTACCGTCCAAATGTAAACATATATATACAACCTATATTTTATCACAAATTGTGGCATCTGTCAACACCGATCAGGTTGCGCAACTGATATCTTATCAAAAAAACGCGAGCCGTAAGGACAACAAAATCAAGTTAAGTATAATTAACTCAATCTTGCAAATTTGCGTTAAGTTTATTTAACATAATTTCAACCAGCACCACTAAGTTAAGCATATTTAACCAATATTCAAAAAAAACCGAGGCAACTCATTGAGAGTTGCCTCGGTTGCATTTTTAATTTATCACACGCAAATAATAAAGAGCCATGCAAGAACTGCAGTGATCAGGGGATTGACAAAGCTGCCGCTTGCCATAAGCGCGGAAACCACCGCAATGGCGGCAAACACGAAAATGATCACGCCAAACACCCTGCATTTGATCTTCTTCATACCGAGAAGACCGAAAATACCTGCAAGAAGCATAAGAACGCTGACCGTTGCCGAGATCAGTGCGGGAACGTTAAGCGCGATTATCGCCTTGATCGCCGAAATAGGCGCCATGATTCCCCAAATGATGTAAATGATACTGATAATAATTCTGAAAACGTTTTTTGTAGTCTTTTTCATTACCGTTTCCTTTCAAAATAAGGTCTAAAGCAATCGCTTCCCTTATATTATATATCATTTACCGAGATTTGTCAACAAAAATCACTTAAATATGCCTTGAATCGCCTCAAGTATCTTAAATCTTATCTTATATTTCGTAGATCCGGTTTCGGTGATTATTTTGTATTGCTCACTCGTCAGCCCCGCAGACACAAACGCGTCCTCGTTCGACTTTGATGAATCGTCGCGTGCCGCCGAAAGACAGAGCGTCGGGAAAAGACAGCACCACCAGTTCTGCCCCTCCGCCTCTCCTATGCAAACACGCAAAGAAACGTATTCACCCTTGGGGAACGCACAGCTCTCATAGGTCTTCGTCGGATAATATTCTTTCCCAATTTCAACCGTCACGTCGTAGTCGAACCCCTCCGCGCGCACGACCTCCTCGGCGGCAAGCTCGATCTCGTCCATTATCCCCCCGATAGCCGCTATTGCCTCGGATTGCGACGAGCAATTCTCAACCGCGGGAGCAACCACCTCAAGTATGCGGTCGCGGACTAGAAGCTTAAGCGCCTGGTCCTCGTCGCTGTCGGAGTTCGCAAGCACGTGCAAGCGCACGACGGTGTCGTAGATCTCCCCCTCTCCGTGCACGGGAAAAAGTCCCGCAATGAGCGCTAATGTGAGGATCAGGAAAGTGCAGATAAGTAATTTTTTAGTAGAAGCCATTGTGTAACGTCCTTTCTTTTTCTTTACGAAAGAATTATCTGCACACAATGGCTTCTTTATTCATCAGATATTAAATTTTTTCAGGCTTGACCTTCGGGAAGCTGATTTTTGCGTCGTCTGCTCGAATTTTCAGGCTTCGCGGTAATATCTCCCGCCTTTGTCAGTGCCCACTTGGTCATAACAGGGCCGACGATCTCGTAAACAAGGACCGCGAACAGAATGACGAAACGGACTACCGACGCGATATCTGCACTCAAGACAGAATCCGCCGCGACAGTGCTCACCATACCAAGCGCAACTCCCGCCTGGGGGAACAGCGTGATACCGAGATATTTGACTATATCGGACGAGCATTTCGTCATCTTAGCCGAGCTCATCGCACCGAAATACTTGCCGATACAACGCGCAATAATGTAAATAAGACCTATCAGCACGAATATCGGCTGTGTAAATACGCTCAGGTCAAGCTCTGCGCCGCTGATAACGAAGAAAAGTATCAGAAGCGGCTTGGTCCAGCCGTCTGCTCTCGCCATCATCTCGTCGGAGCATTCGCAGACGTTGCAGAATATCGTTCCGCACATCATACAGGTCAAAAGCGAAGAAAATCCGATATGTACTCCGTATATCGAAAGGTTGTCAAGCTCGGTGACCGCAACCGTCGCGAAAACGAAGGTTATGACCAAACTCAAACGGTTACTGTTGGAATGGAAAAGCCTTTCAAGCTTCGAGAGAACGAAGCCGAGCAAAGCGCCCACGAGCAAAGATACAACTATCTCGACAAGCGGCTCTACGACGATAGATATCACGTTCGTCGAGCCTCCGTCGATCGCCTTGGCAACTCCAAAGAGCACCGCGAAGATAACAAGACCGACCGCGTCGTCAAGCGCAACTATGGGAAGAAGCAGATCTGTCAAAGGACCCTTCGCCTTGTACTGACGAACGACCATCAAGGTCGCCGCAGGTGCGGTCGCCGTCGCGATCGCCGAAAGAATGAGCACCGCGGAGATCGGGAGATAGTCCTTTCCGGTCACAGCGATCAAAACGTAGTGCAGACCGAAGAGTACGGCGATACAGACTGCCGTGGTCGCCACCGCCTGCAAAATGCCGATTATCGTCGCCTGCTTGCCCGTCTTTTTAAGATCGGAAAGCTTGAATTCGCTGCCGATAGAAAACGCGATAAATCCAAGCGCGATGTCGCAAACGATGCCAAGCGCGTGAATGTCCTTGAAATCCTTGTCGCCAAAGCCTAGGTGATAGCCTCCGGGGAGAGTAAAGCTGCCAAGGCAGAAGCAACCGACAAGTATTCCCGCAATAAGATATCCCGTAACCGCAGGAAGCTTCAAAAGCTTGCAGACACGCGACATAAGCAAGCCGGCTAGCGCACAGACCGACAGACTAAGCAATATTTGAACCGTGGTATTCATAAAAATCTCCATTCTGGATCAATCAAATTTGTCATTATTTCATACCTTGTAATTATATGCCCGCAACCAAAGTTTGTCAATATGCAATATAAACAATTAAAGCATTCTTTTTATGGCTTTATTCGACAATAAAACCATTTTCCCCGACGATATCGAAGCAAATCTTTTTCCAAAATCGTAAAAAGCCCTTGACAATAAGAAAGCTTTTTGATATAATAACATAGTTGAATATTGGGATGTCGCCAAGCGGTAAGGCACTAGACTTTGACTCTAGCATTCGTCAGTTCAAATCTGGCCATCCCAGCCATTGACAGGGCAACGAC
>SVRA01000074.1 GCA_015065075.1 Oscillospiraceae bacterium | reverse complement strand
GCTGACGGACGTGAAAGACCGAGAGCCGAGCCGACCTGCTCTCTTGCGCGGTCGACGAGCCTTCTTGCCTCGATGCCCATCGCGTGTCTTGACGACGGGTTGCCGTAGATCTCGATAGCCTCTATCATTTTTTTCTTCGCCGCCGCCGAGATCTCGGTAGTGGCGCTGTTATCCAAATATATCATTTTTATCTTACGTCAAAATTCTCTATCATTTTTGCAACGTCGGACAGGTGCGTGTCAAACTTCTCGGGCAGAGCCGTATATGTCACGGTATAGAATACCGCGCCCTTGACAACGATAGCCTGAAGCTGTTTATACTCCACGCCGCCGATCACCGCCGTATAGGTATACTGCTTTGCGGGCACTCCATCCATTTTGATGTCCTCGGTGGAAAGAAGCTCGTAGGACTCAAAAATATTCTTATATCTCGCCTCACATTCCGCGAAATATTCCTCAACGGTCTTGCTCTCGTCCTTGGTCATATACATCTGAACGCTGACATTGGAGGAATCGGTATCCGAAGCATATGCTGCCGAATACTCGGCACGGTCATTGACTATCCAACCGGTCGGGACGAAAAATCTGTACGCGAGCTCGTCGGTCGAGATAAGCTTCATGCCCTCGGGCGCGGTAACCTTGTCGGAATACTTCTTGTCTTCCCCGTCGTCGTAGGGCTCGGCGAACACGAAGTAGGGCAATATGCCCGCACCGTCGCTATCGCCCTCGACCGTCTCAAGATAAGCGTCGTAGCTCTCGAGAGGCGCGCTGTAAACGAAGACGTAAAGCTCGTCCTCGTATCTTGCCATTACCTGCATAAATTTATAGCTCAAGGTCTCGCTCTTTTCACCGTTGACCACGGTCACGCTTGCCGTATAAACGTATTTATACGCAGGCTTTCCGCCAAGCACCATAGTCTCGTGCTTACCCGACCATTCGTAGTCCTTAAGCGAGCTTGCAAAATTCTCGTTGCATTTGTTCCAATATTCCTCAACGGATAATTCTCCCGCATCGTCGGCAACGGTCACACCGACCGACACGCCGGCGGATGCCGAATAATATGCGCTCGTTACGCCGCCTGCGGTGTTGGGTGTCCACTGCGTAGGCACGTAAAGTCTGAAGCAATCACCCTCGCAGGCTACGAGCTGGTAACCGTCAGGCACGTCACTGTTCGAGCACGCGGCAAACGCCGAGGTCAGCATTGCCAAAAGCAGCAGAGCCGCCGCAATTCTTTTTATCTTACTTGACATTTTGTTACTCCTGAGGGAAGATCCCTTTTCTATCGTTTATTTGCCGAAGCCGAGCATTTCCTCCGCCGCCGAAAGAATGCCTATCTTACCGCTCTCGTATGTAAGTCCGCCTTGGAAAAATACAGTATATGGGGGTCTCATAGGACCGTCTGCGGAAAGCTCTATCGAAGCTCCCTGTACGAACGCTCCCGCCGCCATAATGACCTCGTCGGTATAGCCAGGCATTGCCCAAGGCTCAGGTGTGACGAAGGAATCGACGGGCGAGCCCTTCTGAATTCCTCTGCAAAATGCGCAGAGCAGCTCGGGTGCTCCCGTAATAACGGTCTGAATGATATCGGAACGGGTCTCGTTCCACTTGGGCGAGACGTTATATCCCATTTCTCCGAATATATACGCCGCAAGGTGCGCCGTTTTGAGCGCCTGCGCAGTGGTGTGCGGAGCGTAGAAAAGTCCCTTGTACATATTTTTGGTCTGTCCGACCGTCGCACCGACCTCAAGTCCGCAACCCACGCTCGTGAGTCTGTAGGACGCGAGCTCTACCGCACGAGCCGAGCCTGCGATATATCCGCCGGTCTCTGCCATGCCGCCGCCGGGGTTTTTGATCAGCGAGCCGATTATCATATCCGCCCCGACCGCCGTGGGCTCGACAGTCTCGGTAAACTCGCCGTAGCAGTTGTCGACCACAACGTAGGTCTCGGGAGATATTCCCTTGACGTAGCTTACAAGCTCGCCGATCTCACCGACCGTGAGGGTCTTGCGGTTGAGATAACCCTTTGAGCGCTGAACGAATATCACCTTGACAGGCTTCCCTGCCGCAAGCTCGGTCTTCAGGACCTCGCCGATAGCGGCAAAATCAAAGCCGCCGTCCTCGGTCAGCTCTATTTGCTTATATCTCACGCCAAAGTCGGCAAGCGAGCCGTTTCCCGCCTCGCCCTGAATGCCTATGACCTCCTCGAGCGTATCGTAGGGCTTGCCCGCGACCGAGCACATCAGATCCCCCGGACGAAGCAGACCGAAAAGTCCGATAGTCAGAGCCTGAGTGCCGTTTACTATGTTATGACGTACGAATGCCGCCTCCGCTCCGAAAACGTCTGCCCAGATGCGATCGAGCACGTCACGTCCGCGGTCGTCGTAGCCGTATCCGCTTGTTGTATCGAAGTTGGTTGCCGCGACTCTGTGCTCGCGGAACGCGTCCATTACTTTATTGGTGTTTTCAAATGAGATCTCGTCTATTTTTGCGAATATCGGCGCGAGATCTCTCTCTGCCGCCGCCGCGAGCTCGTTTATTCTCTGTGAAAATTGCATTTTGTTTTCCTGTTTTCTATGTATTGGTGCGGAGGCTGCGCGGGGTCGCGCGCCTTCGCCAAGCCGCTCTTTAGACTAAAAGCGGCGAAAAACCTTTCCGTGTAAAAGATGTCCTTATGCTTTCCCGGTATGTTTTTTCTGATAGCGTGAGCACTCACCTTTTCCATACTTTACAGGAAAGTTTTTGGGGTCTTGACACTTTTTCTCAAAAAGGGTCAAGCGGGGTTTGGGGCAGAGCCCCATAAACGCCGGGGGGGGTATGGGGCAGAGCCCCATAATCTCCGTATTTGTTACTTACACGTTCTGAACGAAAGCGGCAGCGAGGTCAACGCAAGCGTTGACGTCACCCGAGTCGATCATTTCGACGTTGGAATGGATATATCTTGTGGGGATCGAGATCGCGCCCGCGTGTGCGCCTGCACCTGCTCTCTGCATAGAAGCGGTATCTGTGCCACCTGCGAGAAGGATCTCACACTGATATTTGATGTCGTTTTCCTTTGCAAGCTCGATCATCTTATCTACTACCAATTTGTCGCAGATAACAGAGCTGTCTTTGATCTTGATCGCTGCGCCGCCGCCTATCGAGCACTCCATAGGCTTCGAGCCGGGGGTGTCGCCGGTTGCGGTTACGTCAAACGCGATGCCGTAATCAGCCGCAATAGCAAACGCCGCAGTAAGAGAGCCGCGGATTCCAACCTCCTCCTGAACCGAGAAGCAGAAGTAAATATCATTTTTGCACTCGGTTGCGGAAAGCTTTTCTGCGATCTTGATAAGCGCAACGCAACCGATTCGGTCATCCATGGGTCTGCCGCAGATCCTCTTGCCGATCTTCTCAACCGAGGGCTCTGCAACGAAGAAGTCGCCAAGCTTGACCTTCTTTTCGGCTTCCTTCTTATCCTTTGCGCCGATATCGATATATACGTTCTCTGCCTTGAGCTCGGCAGCGGGAACACCTGCGTTGGGAACGAGCACACCCTTGACTCCGCGCTCGGAGACAACGTACGAGAAGCAAGCGGAAACGAAATTGATACCGCCGATAGTTGTAACGCGGATCATTCCCGATTCCTCGATATGAGTTACCATAAATCCGATCTCATCCATGTGCGCGCAGAGCATAATCTTCTTTTTGTTCTCGGCGCATCCGTATTTGACTGCGATGAGGTTGCCCATAGCATCCTCGTACACCTTATCGGTAAGGGGGGCGATGTAGCCCATGATCTTGTTGGATATAGAGTGTTCTCTGCCCGAGATAGAGGGGCAGTTGTTAAGAGCCTTCAATATGTTAAGCATTTTTCAAATTCCTTTCCCTTTCAAATCTTATTTGCGGTGATCATCGTATCCACGAAATTCTTGAGCGAAATATAATCCTCACTATCCGCAACGCAGGACGCGCTGTGCATATATCTTACGGGCACTGCAAGCGAGATGACCTTGACTCCCTCGCAGGCGCGCTGAATATTGACCGCACCGGTCTTGCCCGAGGTGGTTTTCTTGATCTGATATTTCACGTTGCCGTTCTCTGCTTCCTGGATCGCAAGCTCGGTGAGTCTGCGGTCGTATATCGCGCCGCGATCTGCAAAGGAAATGGCAACTCCCTCGCCAAGCTTGACCGCGCAGGAGGGCTCGCCTGATACCGCATCGCCTGCCTCGACCGAGTCGAGAACTATCGCCGCGTCGGGCTTTATCGTCTGTGCCGCAACTCGAGTTGCAGAGAAGGAGGTCTCCTCACAGCAGGTGAACGCAAAGTAGACGTCGCAGGGCAGCGCCTTTGCGCTCTCTCTGAAGGAGCGCATGATCTCGATCATAGCCGCACACGGAATTCTGCCGTCGAGCGCCTTGCCCTTCATATATCTGCCGTCCTTGCCGAAAAGCGAGAATTTCGAGGCAAAAACTCCAACGTCTCCGATATCAAGCTCGGCTCTCGCCTCGTTCTCACTGTTCGCACCGATATCAACGTTCATTTTGTATATGGGGGTCGCGTGCTTTCTCTCCTCGGGTGACTGCATGTGTATCGCCTTGGATGCGACTATTCCCTCAATTCTCTTATCCTCGTCTCCGAGAACGAGATTTCTTCCGCAAAGTACTCGCGGGTCTATCGAGCCGATAGGCGCGATCTTGATGTATCCGTCCTCGTCGAAGTCGCGTATCATAACGCCGACCTCATCCATGTGCGCGCAGACCATGACCTTTCTGGGATCTGCGGCGTTATATTCAAGTCCGCTTCCGCACATCTTCGCGATGACGTTGCCCGCACGGTCTGTGCAATACGCGTCGCAGCAATCGTCGATCTGGGAAATGATAAATTCGGCAACGTTGCCCTCACAGCCCGAAGGGCCGAAAAGCTCGGACAGCTTGCCTACAAGCTCTGTTCCGTAATATTTTTTCATCTTGCAAACACCTCCGCGATCTCCTTGGATTTGATAAACTCGGAAACAAGATCTGCCAGTGCCTTTGCATCGTCAAGCGACAAAAGCTCGTTTGCCGTATGCATGTTGCGAAGGGGCAGACTGCAAAGCACGGTGGGGATTCCCTCGCGTGCCGTTCCCGTCGAGTTGGCGTCGGTTCCCGTGCTTCCGGGCGACGCGCGGAGAGTGTACTTGATTCCCTTCTCCTCGCAAAGCTTTGCCGTCATTTTGGTCAGCTTTCTGTTGGTTACGGGGGAGATATCGATCGAAACACCCGTGCCGATAGCCGTCCATTTCATTCCCGTCATTTCGGGGATCCAGGAGTTAGTTACGTCCATTACGAGCGCATAATCGGGATCGATACCGTAAGCCGCAGGACCTGCGCCGACACAACCGATCTCCTCTCTCGTTGCAAATACAAAGTATACGTCGGCGACAAGATCAAGGCTGTCGACCGCGTCGATTCCGTAAACGGCACAAGCGCCGCACGCCTTATCGTCAAACGCCTTGCCGACGAGCTTGTTATTCTTGAGCAGATGATACTCACCCTTATAGGAAATGGGAGTGCCGAGTGGGCAGAGCTCCTTAAGCTCGTCGTCGGGGTATCCCGTATCGATCACAAGCTGATCGATGGGCTTGAGGCTATCGTCACCGAATCTGCGGTCGCTCTCGGGAGTGGTTGCAAATATTCCCGTGATAGTTTCCGTACCGAAAATAACGACCTCGCTCGAGGGCAAAAGTCTGGTGTCGACACCGCCGACGTTGGTCACCTTAAGAAAACCGCCCTTTTTGTATCCTGTTACCATCATTCCTATCTCGTCGAAGTGACAGTCGATAAGTATTCTGGGAGCGTTTGCCTTTCCGCATCTTTTGACAAATATGTGATTTCCTATGTTATCGACATAGCTTTCGTCGAATTTTTTTCCTATGATCTCTATAAGCTTGTCCGTGCTGTAGCTCTCGTAGCCCGTTACGCTCATAAGAGAGGACAAGGAGATTATCAATTCCTTCAAATTCATACTTATTTCCTTTCGCTGTTTTTTTATAATCCGTTTATTATCGTCTTAAATCTGTTGCCGCGCTCTTCAAAATTCTTGAACGCGTCGAAGCTTGCGCAGGCGGGAGAAAGCAGGACTATGTCTCCCATTTCTGCCATTTCTGCCGCCGCGAGCACCGCCTCGTCAAATTTCGGGATATGCTTGACGGTGAGCTTTTCTTTGTCGTAGCTCGGGCATTTTTCTATCTCCGCAAGTATGTGCGGTGCGGCAAAGCCCGTGAGCACCACAGCCTTGACCTTCGTACAAAGGTCGCGTGCGAGCTCATCAAACTCGACGTTCTTCTCAGAGCCTCCGCAGATGATAATTGGGGCTTTATCGAGAGCTGAAAGCGCCGCCGCGGTCCTTGTGGGAGAGGAATCTATGGAGCTGTTGTAGTATCTGACTCCGTCCTTCTCTCGGACGAATTCAAGTCTATGATCTACGCCGCCGAAGCTTGTCGCTATCTCGCTGACCGTCTCGGGAGAAACTAGTCCGTGAGTTACGGCTATCGCCGTCATATAGTTTTCGACGTTATGCCTTCCGGGAATGCGTATGTCCGACACGCGAAGCACGGGCTCTCGCTCTTTTCCGCCGTCGAAATAGATGATACCGCCATCCTCATAGACCGCCGAGCAATTTTTCCTATGTGGCGGAACTATATCGGAATAAGACGAGCGCTTTGATGAAAAATAGGTTATCGGCAGCTCGGAGCTGCTCGCAATCTCGCTCGTAAGCGCGTTTTCCGCGTTCGTGATAAGCCGCGAGCACGGCGAATGACGGTAAATGTTGCACTTCGCGTCTATGTACTCGTCCATATTTTTATGCCAATTGAGGTGATTTTCCGAAAGATTTGTTATAACGGCACGACTCGGCGACTGCTTCATCGTATGAAGCTGAAAGCTTGAAAGTTCGACCACGGCTACGTCGTCCTCGGTCATCTCAAAGACGAGGGGGAGAAGCGGCGCGCCGATATTTCCGCCGACGTATGCCTTTCCCTTGCCCTTTTTCTCAAGCTCGGTCTTCAAAAGCAGGTGGGTTACGGTCGTTGTCGTGGTCTTGCCGTCCGAGCCCGTAATGCCTATTATCAGGCAAGGACAGACCTCAAAAAAGAGCTCCATTTCACTTGTCAGCTTAGCACCGTTATCTACCGCCGCGCTTATCTCGGGCAGGTCGGGACGTATGCCGGGAGAGCGGAAAATATAATCACCGCCAAGGGAGTTAAGGTAATCCTTGCCCAATGCAAATCTTACTCCGCGAGAAATCAATTCCTTTGTCTTATCCTCGTTGAGTATATCCTCGTCTCCGTCGTGCACGGTCACCCTCGCGCCTGCCAAGACAAGTATCTCGACAAGCGGTCGGTTTGAGCGGCCGAAGCCCAGAACGCGACAGTCCTTACCGCTGTATTTATCGGTTATGTAAGTTCTGATATCCAAAATTGCCTCCATATAAAGAGTATCGCTATTATATTATATAATATTTATTGCGCGCTTGCAAGCGAATTGCGAAACTTTTTGGAATTTATCACAAAAAATTTAAAATTCGGTCATTTTGCCCCTTTTCAAATCGACAAATTTATGGTATAATACAAGATGTAGTATTATGCATTATCCAGACATCGAAAGGAAGTATTGTTTAATGGCGCAGGACACCGTTAAAAGCAAGGCATCTCAGCAGTACGACGACAGAAGCATACGCGCCCTCAAGGGTGCAGACCGCGTGCGTAAGCGCCCTGCGGTAATATTCGGCTCTGACGGACTTGAAGGCTGCGAGCATTCATATTTTGAAATACTCTCCAACGCGGTAGACGAGGCGAGAGAGGGTCACGGAAACGAGATCTTGACTATTCTCCACCCCGACCACAGCATAACCGTCGACGACCACGGTCGCGGCGTGCCGCTTGGATACAATAAAAAAGAGGATCGCTGGAACTGGGATCTTATTTACTGCGAGCTCTACGCGGGCGGTAAGTACGATAACAACAACGGCGCTTCGGCATACGAATTCTCTCTCGGACTTAACGGTCTCGGAGCTTGTGCGACTCAGTACAGCTCGGAGTTTATGGACGTTTATTCCTACGACGGCAAAATGGAGCGTCACATCGCCTTCAAAAAGGGCGAGCCCGTGACGGGTGTGCTTGAGGAAAGAGAGCTTGAGAAAAAGGAAAAACGCACGGGTACGGTCATTCATTGGAAGCCCGACACAGAGGTATTTACCGACATCAATATCACTCCCGAGCGCATCAAGGACATTCTGCACCGCCAGGCAGTCGTTGTCGACGGCGTTACCTTCGTGTTCAGATACACGAACAGTGACGGAGAGGTCGTTGAGGAAAGGTATTTCTACGAGCACGGCATTTCCGACTATATCAAGGAGATCGTAGGCGACAGCGCAAAGACCGAGCCTGTGCTCTGGCATCTTGAAACGCAGGGTCGTGACCGCGACGATAAGGACGAGTACAAGCTCAAAGCAGACGTGTCCTTCTGCATCTCCAACACCACCAACAGACTTGAATATTACCACTGCGGAAGCTTCCTTGAATACGGCGGTTCTCCCGACCGCGCGGTAAAAAGCGCGTTCACCTTTGCGCTTGACAAGTATATGAAGAGCGCAAACAAATACACGAAGAATGAATCGAAGATAACCTTTGCGGACATAGCCGACTGTCTTGTACTGATAAGCAACAGCTTCTCGACCATGACCTCCTACGAAAACCAGACCAAGAAGGCTATCACAAACACCTTTATCTACGAGGCG
>SVRA01000073.1 GCA_015065075.1 Oscillospiraceae bacterium | reverse complement strand
AACGATCGCGGTAAATGCGCCGCCGACGATAACACCGACTGCCATATCCATTACGTTTCCGCGCGTAATGAACTTTTTGAATTCAGCAAAAAAGTTTTTCATATTTCCTCCGTTTTGTCGACCGAAAGTCAAGTCGAATTTGTCGAATTCAATTATACACTAAAAATATACGGTTGTCAAGAGAATTTCGCTCCTTGTTGTCAAAAAGAGGCTTTTTGAGTGCCAACAATTAAGGAATTTTCTTTATTAGCGCCGACGCGGACGGCGGAGAGTTCAAATCTCTCCTTCTCCGCCAACGAAAAGGACACCATTTGGTGTCCTTTTTTCGTTGGCGGACAAGTCGCGATTTGCCTCGCGCCGGCTTGCCGCGCGAGAGGGAGATTTTGAACGCGCTGCCTGCGGCAGATAAAGCGTTCAAAATCGAGTGGCAGCAACTTGGTTTTTGCCGACCGAGCTCCGTAGGGCGAGGGAGAGAAAAAGCCTTAGTTGTAACAGTGCGAAAGATAAGATACACATTGCCGCGCTGCCTGCGGCAGATAAAGCGTTCAAAATCGAGTGGCGGCAACTTTGCTTTTGCCGACCGAGCTCCGTAGGGCGAGGGAGAGAAAAAGCTTTAGTTGCAACAGTGCGCAAGATGAGACACACGATGTCGCGCCGCCTTGGCGGACTTCCCACAAAGCGAAACTGTTAACGCTCCTTACATCGCCATTCGAGTGGCAGCATTACCGCACAGCGGAGCATTTGACACGATCATACAGACATATAACATTTAAGTTGCAACAGTGCGACGGAACAAAAGAACACTTAGTGTTTTTCGTTGTTGAATAAGTTTCGATTTGAAGTGCGATGCCGCGAAGCGGTTAGATTCATAATAATAGGCGGTTTGAGTAAAATTTCGAGCCGCCTGATTTTTTTCTTGACAAGAGTGATGAATTGTGATACAATGAACTTGCCAAACCAACTGAATATTTTTAGCAAGGGCTATTTTTATCTTTATGGGATAGCTATACCTTTTTTGTGGCATAATCTATATGAATTTGTAAAAATGCAAATTCCTACTGGATTATGGCACAGCTTGGTTCTTGCTTTTTTCAGTTGGTTTGGCGACTATCGGAGTTTGCGTTTTTAGTGCGGTTGCTTCGGTAGCCGCACTTTTTATTTTATATTTATCTTTTGGAGGAAAAGAAAATGAAAAAACTTTTAGCACTTATTCTTACAGCAATTATGCTCTTGTCGTTGGCTGCTTGTGACAATTCATCAATCTCGAACGATACTGATGGCACAACTGATGAAAATTTAAATAATACAAACGAGGATATCACTACAAATAATGAGCAATCAAAACCGTCAGACGATTTAAAAAATAAAATTGATGTTAGTAAAATCACATCAAGTACAGAATTTTCTGAAGGCAAGGCATGGGTGCGATGCGGTGAAATGACATCGGACGAATACACCACCTTGTATTGTATAAATAAAACCGGCGAAATTTTATTTACAGTTACTAATACTTTTCTTAACTCGCCATCACCTTTCTATAACGGATTATCGGTAGTTCCCATAATGATTGACGGAGAAGGTGTTTATTGCATTTGTGATGAAAACGGTAATGTAACAAAACCTTCCGATATTGGTGCAACAGAGTTTTTGATTAAATCTGAACAAAGTTACAATCTTTTTGAAGATGGTTATATTTTCGCGAAGAAAACAGAAGCGACCTTTAGTGGTTCTTCTGTTACTGCAGCAATTCTTAATTCATCTTTGGAATTTATTGTGGGATATAGCGAAGAAGTTTTGGCACTTTATGAGGATTACATATACAGTTATTACTACAACGGATACTTATACAATATAAACGAATACTACAACGAATACAAAGTGTTCGATATAAAAGCAGGAAAAGAAATTGATGATGTATCAGCTTTTGTATCATCTTTTGAGCCGGAATATGCGTCTGATATGTGGGATTGGGATTCGCAATCGTGCTTTTATTATGATTCTTTGGCTTCAACCTTTACTGTAACATTAGATTTATCTGAATATAGTGAAACAATTTTTCGGATGTATCCGTTTGAAAGCGGAAAGGCACCGCTTGTTTTCAAAAGTGCAGACAAAGCTTTCTTCACAGTAATAAAAGAGGATGGAAGTTTTTGCTTTGAACCTGTCGAGTTATCGGGAAACTCGTGGTGCGATGTAAAAACATATAACGGAAAATATCTTGTTGTGAATGAAGGATATAACAAAGATGTGTTGGAAACATTTGATGTAAATGGAAAAATTGCCGAAGCCGAGATAACCGTTACGGGACTTGTACCCAGCGTAAAGTTTTGCGACGACGTGATTCATATCAGCAGTACAGATATGAATTGCTATTATTCATTAGAGCTCGAACCGCTTTTCTAATTTGTGATAAGAATATTTTTGAATAATATTAAAGCATTAAAGCAATATTAATGCAAAGGACACCATTTGGTGTCCTTTTCGTTGGCGGAGAAGGAGAGATTTGAACTCTCGCGCCGGTTAAATCCGACCTACACCCTTAGCAGGGGCGCCTCTTCGGCCTCTTGAGTACTTCTCCAAAGTATTCAAACGGGCAAGCTGCCCGCGCAAGCCATCCGTTTAAATTGGCTTACCAATCTATTATACCACAAACTTTTGTTTTGTCAATACCTTTTTTGAAAAATCACAAAATAAATGACGACAATTTCGGACAAAGATTATTGACACATTCCCACTTTCATGGTATAATTACTCTGTTATTCAATAAACGATAAGGAGAACAAGTATATGACACCAGCTGCGCAGTGGCTGAATTCAACCTTTGCCGAATTTGACCGCGCTATTCTTGGCTTTTATCATCATCTCGCTACTCTGGCAGACTCCATTCTCTCGCCCATATCAATATTTTTTGACGTAATCGGCGACGGAGCGCTTGCATGCTTCGTGCTCGCCGCAATTCTTTTGCTTTTCAAGAAAACGAGAAAAGCAGGCATTGCAATTTTGCTTGCAGTCGGTGTCGGAGCTTTATTTACCAACGTAGCAATCAAAAACCTCGTCGCTCGTCCCCGTCCCTACGTCAGCGACTTTATCGAATGGTGGCAATACGTCGGCTCGCACGTACAGAGTGAATACTCCTTCCCCTCGGGACACACCACCGCCGCAATGACAGGAATGACCGCGCTCTGCCTCACACTCGGCAGAAAACATAAGTGGCTCTTCCCCACCGCCACGCTCTATGTTCTCATAATGGGCGCAAGCCGCAATTACCTTATGGTACACTACCCCTCCGATATCCTCGGCGGCATCATAATTGGCGCGATCGCAGGAACTATCGCATATTTCCTCGCAAAGCTTATCTACAACCAGTTTGAAAAGTATTCGGACAAAAAGGCGTGCGCCTTTATTCTCAATTCGAGCATCGTAAATCTTTTTAATAAAGAACAAGTTCATAAATGAGCAAAAAACGGTTTTGTGCAATCTTGCACAAAACCGTTTTTGCTATACCGATTCCCTAAATAATGTTCAAGAACCGGAATACGTATTCGCCAAAGGTATGTACTTGAATCAGCAGAACCACCAAACCTTCTTATTTACTATTATGCAAATAAGGTCGATGAGCCATACAAACGGAGCGCAGAAGAACAGAACAATGGATATAACGATTCCGAGAGTGTTCTGAGCATCAATACTTTTTACAAGACGGTAAACAGTCCAAATGATGTCAAGCACAGGGATACAAAGAATAAGCTTAACGATAAAAGGAAGATTGTCAATAGCTTTGATAAAATCTTTCATAAAGGCACCTCTTTTAAATTTTTTTGCAGGGCTTTAACAAGCCACCATTAGAATTATATACTATATGAATTAAATTGTCAAGAAGGATAGTCAAATTTGTCGAAATTATTATTTCTTATTCATCTGAATAGCAAGAAGCAGGCGGTCACAGACCGCCTGCTCTCAATCAGCCAAAGAAATTATTTATACTTTCTCTTGCGTGCAGCCTCAGACTTCTTCTTACGCTTTACGCTGGGCTTCTCGTAGTGCTCTCTCTTACGAAGCTCGGTAAGGATTCCCGAACGAGCACACTGACGCTTAAAACGACGGAGCGCGCTGTCAAGAGACTCGCCGTCCTTTACTTTGATTTCTGCCATCTATTTTCCCTCCCCTCGCTTTTAAACAGGTTCAGTGAGCAATTTTTCTCACAGATACTTGACTATTATACACCATATTTTCCTATTTGTCAATATTGATTGAGCAAATTTTTTCGATTTTTTGAGAAATTTTCCGTCAAGCAAGCTTTTCAGCCTCGGCAGCGACGATATTTGCGACCGCACGGGCGCAGACCTCCACTCCCTCGCTCGTCAGATGTATGTTGTCGGACGCGAGGATGTATTTTTCCTTATCGTCGGCAAGCAGAGCGTGAAGATCGTTGATAACCACGCCCTCCTTCTTCAGCGCCTCGACGGCGATCTCGTTGAAACGGTTGATTGTACTGTTTTTGTTATGAGGGTTGGCGTCGAGCACGGGGGTGGTCGTCGCAAAGATCACAACGTCGCAAAAGGATTTTAAAATTCTCGCGATGCGAACGAGATTATCAACGTACTCCTCCTCAGTCGAGAATGTTCCGTCACCGAACAGCTCGCAAAGGTCCCAATGACCGCAATTAAAATGAGCTATGCGACTGCCCTTTATAGCGTCAGCGTAATCGAAGAGCATGCGCAGCGTGTATTTGGTGAAGCGGCAATTGTCATTGGGCTGAAACACCTCAAACTCGGGCCCGAGCAGCTCGGCAGCTCTCCTTCCGTAGCCCGCTATCTGCTCCCCCACTCCAAAACGGATGGAATCTCCAAGAAAAGTGATCTTCATAGCTATTTTTCCTTATTTTACAACGATATTGACTATCTTGTTGGGAATAACGATCTCCTTGACCACGGTCTTGCCCTCGAGCGCATAAGCGACCTTTTCGTCAGCCTTTGCGAGCGCAAGCGCCTCGTCCTTGTCCGTATCAACGGGAACCAAGATCTTGCCCTTGAGCTTTCCGTTCACCTGAACGATGACCTCAACGGTATCGTCGGCAGTCTTTGCCTCGTCGTAGGTAGGCCAGCTCTCATAAGCGATGGTGTCGGTGTGACCGAGGCTCGACCAGATCTCCTCGCAGATATGAGGACAGATGCAGGAAAGCATCTTGATAAGTCCCTCGGCGTAAGCCTTGGGGCACTTACCCTCCTTATATACCGCGTTAACGAATATCATCATCTGCGAGATCGCGGTATTGAACGCGAGCTTCTCGAAATCGTCGGTTATCTTCTTTACGCTCTTGTGATAGATCTTTTCAAGCGCGGGAACGTCGCCATCGACCACGTTTTCGGGCTCGGTGAAGAACGCCCAAACGCGATTGAGGAAGCGCTTCGCGCCCTCAACTCCCGCATCACTCCAAGGCTTCGAGACCTCAAGCGGACCCATAAACATCTCGTAAAGACGGAGAGTATCCGCGCCGTATTCACGAACTACGTCGCTGGGATTGACAACAAACTCGGGGAAACGCTTACCCATCTTGATGCCGTTAGCACCGAGGATCATTCCCTGGTGAACGAGCTTCTGGAAGGGCTCCTTGGTGGGCGCAAGACCCTTGTTGTAAAGATATCTGTTCCAGATTCTCGAGTACATAAGGTGACCGACCGCATGCTCGGGACCGCCGATATAAAGGTCAACGGGCATCCAGTGCTTGAGCAGCTCCTGATTTGCAAACTCGTCGTTGTTGTGGGGATCGATATAACGCAGGAAGTACCAGCTCGAGCCTGCCGAGCCGGGCATCGTAGAGGTCTCGCGGATACCCTTGACTCCGTTTTTGTCGTACTGCTTCCACTCGGTCGCATTTTCAAGAGGCGCCTTGCCGTTAACTCCCTTGTAATTTTCAAGCTCGGGAAGGATCAAGGGCAGCTCGTCGTCACCAAGCACGTGGATCTCTCCGTCCTCACCGTGAACCACGGGAACGGGCTCGCCCCAGTAGCGCTGTCTTGCAAATATCCACTCTCTGAAGTGATAGTTGACGGTTCTCTTGGCAACTCCAAGTCCCTCAAGCTTCGAGGTGATCGCTTCCTTTGCCTCCTCAACGGTAAGACCGGTAAACTCCTCGGAATTAACGAGTCTGTAGCCCTTGCCGAGATAATCCTGCTTTTCAAACGCCTTCTCGCTTACGTCAACGTGACCGAGCTTTTCATCGCCGTCGATTACCTGGATCATATCGATATTGTGCGCGATAGCGTACTCAAAATCTCTCTGGTCGTGAGAAGGCACCGCCATGACCGCGCCCGTGCCGTAGCTTGCAAGCACGAAATCACCGATAAACATTCTGACTTCCTTGCCGTTTACGGGGTTGATACAGGTCACACCCTTAAGCTCACAACCGGACTTGGTCTTGTTGAGCTCGGTTCTGTCCATATCGTTCTTCTTGAGCGTCTCGTTGATATACGCCTGAACCTCATCCTTGTTCTCGATTCTCGGCATAAGCTGCTTTACGATCTCGCCGTCAGGCGCAAGAACCATAAACGTGATACCGTAAATGGTCTCGATACAGGTAGTAAATATAGAAAATTCTCCGCCGCCGACAATGTTGAACTTGACCTCAACACCCGTCGACTTGCCTATCCAGTTCTTCTGCATAAGCTTGGTGGATTCGGGCCAATCGATCTCGTCAAGTCCCTCAAGCAGCTCCTCTGCAAACGCAGGCTGATTGATGACCCACTGCTTCATGTTCTTTCTGACTACGGGATATCCGCCTCGCTCACTCTTGCCGTCGATGACCTCATCGTTCGAGAGCACCGTGCCAAGCTCCTCGCACCAGTTAACAGGCATATCGATGTACTGCGCGTAGCCGTCGAGATAAAGCTGCTTGAATATCCACTGAGTCCACTTGTAAAACTCGGGATCGCTGGTAGCTATCATCTTGCTCCAGTCGTAGTCAAAGCCAAGCTCACCCAGCTGCTTCGAGAAGGTCTTGATGTTGTCCTGAGTAAATCCGTTGGGATGATTTCCCGTAGTGACCGCATACTGCTCCGCAGGAAGACCGAACGAGTCGTAGCCCATCGGGTGCAGCACGTTGTAGCCCTGCATTCTCTTCATTCTCGAAACGATGTCGGTAGCCGTGTAGCCCTCGGGATGTCCCGCGTGCAGACCTACTCCCGAAGGATAGGGGAACATGTCAAGCGCGTAAAATTTAGGCTTGGAAAAATCCCAGACGTCGGTCTTGAACGTCTCGTTCTTCGCCCAATATTCCTGCCATTTCTTTTCAACTGACAAATGATCGTATTTCATTTATATTTCCTTTCTGCCGTGGTGTCGGCATGTAATTATGTATAAAAGTTAGTTTGTGCGACGGATTTCCACCTTTTTTGTAAAAAAGGTGGAGCCAAAAAACTTCACCCCTTGGGTTCTAACCAAGGTGAATTGACGCTGAAATTTGCGAGCAAATTTCAGCCTGCTATTCGCTCGTGTATTGTTAGGGTGGCGAGAATCACGGTTAAAGCTTTATTTTTCACCATTTTAAAACCTAAACCGTCTGTTTTTTATCTATCCTTGTGGAAGTTTTCGCGGGGGGTGCAGGGGGAGCCTTTTTCAAAAGGCTTCCCCTGCTCCAGCCCAATAAAAAAGCTTTCGTCTCAAGAAATTGAGACGAAAGCATAGAAACCTCCGCGGTACCACTCAAATTGCGCTGGGAAGCGCCACTCTGACCAATAACGGCGGCTGACCGTTCCAACCTACTGTGAATTCGGAAGGACTGCTCCGAGGTGAGTAAGAAAGGGCTTGTCTGCCGCCTCGCACCACGGGAAACCCACGGCGGCTCTCTGTCAAGACAAAACGATTCTCTGTCCTCATCAACGCATTTAAAAACAACATTAATATTATATTAGATAAAAGCACTTTTGTCAATAGCTTTTTAAAAGATTTTCAAATATTGTCCTGCGCTTTGCGCGTAGCTTCGCGCATAACTGCGGGAACGACGTCACGGGAGCGCGACGCGAGACGGTCAAGGCGAACGACCTCAACTCCGCTCTCGCGGATAAAATAGAGATCGGAGCGTGCGACCGAGGGCATATTAACGAGAAAGACCCAGAGGCATGCGCCCTCAAGGGCTCTTTTAGACTTCAGAAGCTCAAGTATCTCACCGATCTTTCCCTGCCAACCGTCCTCTGCGGGATCGACCTGAACGTATGTCGACGCGCCGAACCGACCGTCGAACTCATATCTTTTATAGCCGTACATAGCAAGCTCGCAGACGTTTTCCTCAAGAGAATTGAGGCAAAAGCCCGCCCGGATCAGCTCGTTTTCGTCAAGACCCAATCTGACAATGCTCTCCTTAAGCCACGGAAGATCGCTTTTAACAAATTTGGGCGCCAGGGTCGACTGAGTGTCAAGATATACGCTGTAGATAGCAAGCTTCTCCATAAAATCGTCCGCCACACCGCAAGCCGCCGCCATATCGTAGATCACCCGCCCGCACGACGACGCCTTGACCACTAAATTGAAGTCAAAATTCGCCTTGGGCGGCGTAGTGTGATGATCAACACAGCCAATGACCTTGTTTTCGTAAAATGTCACGTGGTGATCGACCAAGACAAGCATATCCTTGTCGTCAAAGCCGTCAAAGCTGATTCCGTCAACGATCCCGAGCTTTTTCATATCTCGAAGCGTCACACCGTCGGGATAAGTGCCGAATTTTACCGCCGAAGCAACGCCAAGCCTTGAAAGCAACTC
>SVRA01000072.1 GCA_015065075.1 Oscillospiraceae bacterium | reverse complement strand
ATTCCTCGGTAATTCTTTCAATGGTCGACAGCCGAACCTTCAAAAAGCTCGGCGTCAACATCACCTGCGAGCCGCAGTATCAGGTCAAAAAGCTTTATCACGCAAAATAAATAAAAATCGGCAGAGGCTTATCCCCTGCCGATTTGTTTTTAATTGAACTGAGGCGTGTATTTTCTGTCCGCCGACGAGATCTGCTGGAAATAGCCTTCAAACCCGAGCTCGACAGCCGTCCTCATAACGCTGTCGTACTCAAACGAGGTCACTCGGCGAGAAAGATTTTTAAGCCCCCCGGGGCACCCCGATTCGATGTAAAAGTCGGGTGTGTATTGGCTCATAAGACTCAGTCTGACACTGTCCACACCGTATTTTGCGGCAAGCTGCCTTAACACCTCGATCGAATCAGCACGGTGACCCGGCAGAACGAGATGTCGGACGAGCACACCGCCCTTCATCATTCCGCCATCGTCAAATCTCGGTTTACCGACCTGACGTATCATCTCCCCGATCGCCTCGATCGATCGCTCAAAATAATCGGGTGCGCTTGAATATGCCGCCGCGACCGCGGGATCGAAATACTTGAGATCGGGCATATAGACGTCAACAAGACCGTCAAGCATGCGCAAGGTGCCGACCGATTCATACCCTCCGCTGTTCCACACGACAGGAACGGTAAGCCTCGGCTTTATCCTCTCAAGCACGCGAGCAAGCGCGACGGTATAGTGCGTCGGGGTGACGAATTCTATGCACTCCGCGCCCTGCGAAACAAGTTCGAATATAGCCGCCTCGAGCTCATCGGAGGTCATAGACCGTCCGCAAGCGCCTCCGCTGATATCTCTGTTCTGACAATAAACGCAGTGCAGATTACAGCCCGAAAAAAAGACGGTTCCTGCGCCCTGCTCTCCCGAGATACACGGCTCTTCCCACTTGTGAAGCATGATCTTGGCGACCCAAAGCTCCTCGGGCATATTGCAGACTCCGAGAACACCCGACGCGCGATCAACTCCGCATTTTCTCGGACAAATATTGCATTTGCTCAATCCGTGCACCTCCTTTGCATAGACTTTCTACTGAATTATACTATAAAAATCGGCACGAATCAAGTCTTTTGAAAATTTTGTATTTACTTTCGGCAAAAAAAGTGGTACAATATATCTATCACCACGCGAAACGGAGATGATCTTATGAAACTGACGAAAATAGACGCCCTCACGCTCGACAATCTCTTTATTACAGAAAATAACGACGCGTTTGTGTCGGCAGTAAAAGCGCTCTCCGATAACGGTCTGACCGTTTCGACCGCCGAGTCCTGCACGGGCGGACTTATCGGCAAAATGTTCACCGACGTGCCCGGCGCATCCGCAGTATTCGTCGGTGGTATGATAACCTACACCAACCGCGTCAAAATAAGCAAGCTGGGAGTCAGTGCCGAAACGATAGCAAAGCACACCGAGGTCAGCGCCGAATGTGCCTGCGAGATGGCAGAGCGCGCAAGAGCGCTTTTTGAGAGCGATCTTGCGGTATCGGCGACCGGCTTCGCAGGCCCTACGGGCGGCAATGAGAAAGACGGCGTGGGCACGGTCTATCTTGGCATCTCGAGTGCCGAGGAAACCGTCGTTTACCGCCTCAGCTTCGGTCCCCTCTCACGCGATGAGATCCGGACGCGCACCTCACTTTTCGCCGCAAAAGCGCTTGTCGATATGCTGAAAAAGGGCTGACTGTGCCGAAAAGTCGGCTTTTTTGCAAAAAATCACAAAATATTTTTGACAAATTTCCGTTAAGCTCTTGATTTAATGCGAAAAATATATTAAAATATACCTTGGCTTCGGCTGACAAATAATGTAAATAACATCCGAAAGGAATCTTATAAAATGGCAAAATTCAGAAAAATCGGTGTATTGACCTCGGGCGGTGATGCTCCCGGCATGAACGCGGCGATCCGTGCCGTGACCAGAAAGGCACTCTCCGAGGGAATAGAGGTCGTTGGAATCAACGAGGGATATAGCGGACTCATCAACGGAGATCTCCGCCCCCTTAGAAGCCGCGACGTATCCAACATAATCACTCGCGGCGGCACAATGCTCTACAGCTCGCGTTGCCCCGAGTTTGCAACTCCCGAGGGCATGGCAAAGGCTATCAAGACATGCGAGGAGAATCAGATAGACGCAGTAATAGCTCTCGGCGGCGACGGAACCTTCCGCGGCGCGACCGATCTGACCAATCACGGAATCCCCTCGATCGGTATCCCCTGCACCATCGACAACGACATAAGCGCAACCGAGTACACCATCGGATTCGACACCGCGATGAACACGGTTCTCAACATGGTCGGCGCGCTCCGCGAGACCTGCGAGTCGCACGCAAGATGCAACATCATTGAGGTAATGGGCCGCGATAGCGGTATGATCGCGCTTTACGCGGGTATTTCCTCGGGTGCGGTAGCGATCGCGATCCCCGAGGTCCCCTTTGACGAGGCTTATGCTATCTCCCGCTTCCAGCACGCAAGAGACTGCGGCAAGAGAGGTATGATAGGCGTGTTTGCAGAGGGCGTTTCGCTCGACCGTGAGCACAAATACAGCGAGGTTTTCGGAAGAAAGCTCGAGGAGCAGACGGGTATCGAGACCAAGTTTGCACGCCTCGGTCACATAGTCCGCGGCGGCTCGCCCACGCTCCGCGACCGTCTCACCGCAACCCAGATGGGTGCAAACGCGGTAAGCTGCTTGCTCGAGGGCAAGAGCAACGTCGTAATGTGCGTTCACGAGGGTAGGATCACCACCGCAGACATCAACTACGCGCTGGTGCTCGACAGAATGTACAAGGGCAGACTCAAGGACGGTGACCTTGACCGCTTCAGCCCCGACGCGATCGCCGAGATGAAGTCGGAATGTGCGTATAAGCAGGCGAAGATGGAAAGACTTTACCGTTTGTCCTTCGATATCGGAGTTTAATATCTTTGCGAGAAGCCTTGCAAAAGGCTTCTCGTTTTTTGTACTTTCTCCGTCCCTTGCAACCTCTCCGACCTCTCCGTCAGCTCCGCTGACACCTCTCCTGCGAGGAGAGGCTTACGCCACAGGCGAGTAGTGAAGCGATCTTCCTACATTTTGTTACGCCACAGGCGAGTAGTGAAGCGATCCTCCTACATTTCATTTCTGCCACAGGCGAGTAGTGAGGCTATCTTCCTATGCTTTATTCCCCTTGCGAAGCACAAGCGTGTGCGAGCAACACAGCATTGCGCTGGATTTAGGTGGACGAAAGAGCAATATCAGGAAGTTCAATTTCGCGGCAACAGAATTGGAAACACAAGGTGCCGAAGGCGGACGGGGGTTTCTTAAGGGGGAATGGCGCAATGATTCGGACTTTAAGTTTCCAAACCGAAGCGCTCTGCTACCGAATCATAAGCCCTCTCCCCCTTAAGCGGCGTTTCTTTTCGTACTTTTCTTGCCGCTGTTGGCAAGAAAAGTACATATATCCTTGCATCAGCTACTTTTGAAAACAACATCCTTAAAACAATCCCTCAGTCAGCTTCGCTGACGATTTGCTTGCAAATCAACTCCCATTTACACAAGGGAACTCTTTTAAGAGCACCTTACACCCCCAAAAAACTCTTTTTGCCAAGCTTTTCCCCAAAAAGCGAAAATATGCAAATTTTCACACAAAATTCACTTGACTTTTCCCCACTTCGTGATATAATTAAATAGTTAACGATTAACAAGTTAACTTTTTGTAAAAATACTCGACGGAAGGAGAAAAATCTTGTCCGAAAATAAAGAAATCACTCAAACACCGCGAGAGAGTGCCGAGCAGCGCGGTGTACACTCATTCATAATGGCAAACATCATGCACCGCCGAGAGATCGACCGCTGGGCGCTGGGCATCGACGAAGATCCCTGCTCCAAGGGTGCAGGAATACATCGCTCACAGCACCGAATGCTGATGTATCTATCCAAATGCAAGACCACCCCCTCCCAAAAGGATCTCGCAAAGCATTTTGGGATCAGTCCCGCCGCAGTTGCGGTCTCGCTCAAAAAGCTCGAGGGCGACGGATATATCAAGCGTGAAAAATGCTCCGAGCGCTCCGATTCGCGCTTCAACGAGATCAAAATTACCGAGCTTGGCAGAGCGGTAGTCTCGCATAGCTGCAAATATTTCAAACACATTGACAGTCAAGCCTTCAAGGACTTCTCCGACTCGGAGCTCGAGACCTTCATCGGTCTTCTTGAAAGAGTCCAGGAGAATCTGAAAAACATCGAACCGCTTCCCTCTGCGGCAGAGGACGAGTGCAAATAAATGCCGCAAACGCAATTCACGAAAGGAACCCCTAAGAAATGAAAAGATGGATGAAATACGTAAAGCCCTATCTGCTTTACTTTATTTTGGGCCCGCTTTGTATGATCATCGAGGTCGTCGGCGAGGTCCTGATGCCGATGTATCTCGCAGAGGTCATCAACGGCGCAGTCAAAGGCACTCTTACGAGCGAGGGCAGCCTGTGGGTCATGGCAAAAATGATCGGCACGGCTCTGATAATGATGCTTGGAGGTGTCGGCGGATCATACTTTGGCGCTAAAGCGTCGGTCAACTTCGCCGCAGACCTGCGCGCTGACCTGTTCAAAAAGGTGCAGGGCTACAGCTTTGCAAACATCGACAAATTCTCGACCGCATCGCTTATCACAAGACTTACCAACGACGTAACTCAGGTGCAGAACTTCGTAAATATGATGCTTCGTATGATGCTCCGTTCCCCCGGAATGCTCATAGGCGGTATCATTATGGCGATCCGCCTCAGCCCGTCGCTCTCGGTAGTCATGGCGGTCACCCTTCCCCTGCTCCTTATATCTATGGCGTTTATCATCGCTCGCGGTATGCCCCGATTCTCAAAAATGCAGACCAAGATCGACGCACTCAACTCCACGGTTCAGGAAAACATCACCAACGTGCGCGTAGTCAAGTCCTTCGTTCGCGAGGATTTTGAGACCGAAAAGTTTGAAAATTCCAATAAAAACCTCAAGGGCGCAGGCATGTCCGCTATGAAGAATATGATCTTCATGCAGCCGGTTCAGAGCTTCTTTATGTACATCACCACGGGACTTGTCATCTGGTTCGGAAGCATTCTCGTTATCAACAACTTCGACAGCTTTGGCGTCAACTCGGCGTTCGGCGTCGGCGAGCTTTCGTCCTTTATAAACTACGTCACGCAGATCTTGATGTCGCTTATGATGGTGACCTTTATGCTTATGTTCTCTTCCCGCGCGCTCGCTTCGGCAAAGCGTATCAACGAGGTGCTCGACGAAAAGCTTGACATTGTCGACGGTGAAAACGCCGACGATAGCGTGACCGTTGAGAAGGGCGAGATCGAATTTAAAAACGTCACATACCGCTACTACAAAAACAGCGAGGAGCCCGTGCTTGCAAATATCGATCTGAAGATCGCGGCAGGTAGCACCGTCGGTATAATCGGCTCTACGGGTTGCGGAAAAACGACTCTTGTCTCGCTTATTCCCCGCCTGTACGACACCGACGAGGGAGAGGTGCTCGTTGACGGCAAAAACGTCAAGGACTACACGCTCTACAATCTCCGCGAGGGCGTCGGAATGGTGCTCCAGAAAAACGTGCTCTTCTCTGGCACGATTGAGGAAAATCTCCGTTGGGGTAAAGAAATCGCCACCGACGAGGAGATATTCGCCGCTGCAGAGAGCGCGCAGGCGGATAAATTCGTCAAGAACTTTACACTCGGATATCAGACCGAGCTCGGTCAGGGCGGTGTCAATGTCTCGGGCGGACAGAAGCAGAGACTTTGTATTGCCCGCGCACTGCTGAAAGAACCCAAAATAATCATTCTCGACGACTCGACCTCGGCAGTCGACACCGCAACCGAGGCACAGATACGCCGCGCCTTCCGCGAGGAGCTTGCGGCTTCGACCAAGATCATAATCGCCCAGCGTATCTCCTCGGTCAAGGATGCCGATATGATAGTCGTTATGGACGACGGCAAGATAACGGGAGTCGGCACTCACGACTATCTTATGGAAAATAACGTCGAGTATCAGGAGATATACAACTCGCAGATCTCGGGAAAGGACGGTAACTGATCATGGCTCGCTCACTACAGGAACTTCAGAAGCAGTATCACAGCTCGTCCAAGCCCGGAGCAAAGGGACCCGGAGGTCCCGGTGGCGGTCCTCGCGGTGGCAGAGGCGGCCCCAGAGGAATGGGCGGCAAGCCGAAGAACCTCAAAAAGACTATCGGCAGACTTCTCGGCTACGTCGGCAAATATAAGGTGCTATTATTTGTAGTGCTCATCTTCATGATGATCAATACCGTCGCATCTCTCGTAGGCGGCTATATGACCCGACCTATCATAAATCAGCTTTCGGAATACGTAGGTCTTGAGGTCGACCAAGAAACGTTGAACAGCCCGATCTATCAGGCGCTCGACTCGGCAATTCGCTCGGTCAAGGACAGCGCAGTCGGCTTTATCGGCGGCATAGTCGGCGACGGTTTCAATGAAAAAGCAACCGCGGTAATGTTCTATATCGCGGCGACTATAATGATCCTCGTCTGCATCTACGCATTCACTATACTTACTCACTATCTGCAGGCGAGAGTTATGCTGACTATCTCGCAAAACTCGATCGAAAAGATCAGAAACGACCTTTTCAAGAAGCTTCAAAAGCTCCCCGTCCGCTACTTCGACACTCATCCCACGGGCGAGGTCATGTCAAGATTTACAAACGATGTCGACAACATCGACGTTATGCTCAACAACTCACTGACCAGCATAGTTTCGGGCGTTATATCGCTTGTCGGAACTCTCGTGTTCATGATAACGACTAACCCCTGGCTTACCTTGATCACCGTGGTATTCGTTCCCTTCTTCGCGATCGGCGGAGCAAAGATCGCGGGAGCATCGAGAAAATATTACACGGGTCAGCAGGCGGCACTCGGCGCGGCTAACGGCTACATTGAGGAGACCGTTTCGGGTCAGAAGGTCGTCAAGGTCTTCAACCACGAGCACGTTTGCTGCGAGGAATTCGAAACTCTCAACGAGGATCTGCGCGACAAGCAGATGAAAGCGCAGTTCTACGGCGGTATTATGGGACCGATCATGCACAACACGAGCATGATCAGCTACTCGGTCACGATCGGCGTGGGCGGCATACTTATGGTAATGGGCAAGCTTGACCCGGGTGCACTTCAGCTCTTCGCACAGTACTCCAAGCAGTTCAGTATGCCGATAAACAACATCTCCCAGCAGACCTCGTCTATCTTCTCTGCCCTCGCGGGCGCAGAGCGCGTCTTCGCGGTAATGGACGAGGAGCCCGAGACCCCCGACTCCGAGAGCGCGATCGATATGCCCGATATGAAGGGCGACGTGGTCTTCGAGGACGTGACCTTCGGCTACAATCCCGACAAAACGATCTTGAAAAATATCACTCTCTACGCTCATCCGGGTCAGAAGATCGCCTTCGTAGGCTCGACGGGCGCAGGCAAAACGACCGTAACCAACCTGCTCAGCCGCTTCTACGATATCGAGTCGGGTAAGATCACCATCGACGGAGTCGACATACACGACATCAAGCGCGATTCTCTCCGATCAAACATCGCGATGGTGCTTCAGGATACCCATCTCTTTACGGGAACGGTCATGGAAAACATCCGCTACGGCAGACCCGACGCTACAGACGACGAGGTCATAGCG
The DNA here is from genome assembly GCA_015065075.1 of Oscillospiraceae bacterium. Classification (GTDB taxonomy): domain Bacteria; phylum Bacillota; class Clostridia; order Oscillospirales; family CAG-272; genus SVTX01. The sequence goes on along the minus strand of SVRA01000072.1, from coordinate 1,081 downwards.
GCGGCAAAGACTGCGAGTGCGCACAGCTTTATTATGCGACTTGAAAAGGGCTACGACACTATGCTCGAGGGAGACGGCGCGAATCTCTCCCAGGGTCAGCGTCAGCTTCTCAACATCGCACGCGCGGCGCTTTCCAAGGCTCCGATCCTCGTGCTTGACGAGGCGACCAGCTCGGTCGATACGAGAACCGAGCGCCATATAGAGCACGGCATGGACAGACTGATGGCAACGAGAACCACGTTCGTTATCGCCCATCGCCTCTCCACCGTCCGCAACAGTAACGCGATCATGGTGCTCGAGCAAGGCGAGATCATCGAGCGCGGCACACACGATCAGCTGCTCGATATGAAAGGACGCTACTACGAGCTCTATACAGGCAAGAGAGAATTGGATTAAATCATTTTTAGAGGGAAGCTTCTTTTTGGAGCTTCCCTATTTTTCACATCAATTATAGCGCATTTGTTCTGTTTTGGAGAGCCCCAAAATTGTAAACATTTTATGAACGCTCTTGCAAAAGCGCGAGCGTGTCAGCGCGCGCCAAGCGTCCTATCTGACGACCTTGGTCGGCAGCGCAGCGACGGTGTCGGAACTGCAACTCGCTCTGCTATACTATGCTATACTTTTCTTTGCTATGCTATACTATAGGTGCAGGGGGGCTTACACCTACCCTTACACCTACCCTTATAGCCTCTCTCATATCCCAATCGTCGTTTTATCCTCCAATACAATTTTATACAATAATCAAAATTCCCTTTTTCCACAAGCATTTCCCAATCCAATCACAAAACCCCAAAGGGCTGAATCAGTCGCCGCCAAGGCGCTGATCCAGCCCTTTATTTTTTTCATTTTTCAAACACATTTTGAAACAGTTTTGAAACAAAAACGAATCAAAATTGATTCAAAACCGAATCAAAAATCAAACATTTTTTGCTCGTTTCAGATCAAAAACCGACCAAAAAATCACACCGCCGCGATCCGAGTTTACGGCCTTTCCGCAGGTGCCATTACACCCTGAATAGCCTGCCACTCCTCGTCGCTGAAAGTTCCGTTCTCAACGAAAGTGATCTTCGAAATATAGGTC
>SVRA01000071.1 GCA_015065075.1 Oscillospiraceae bacterium | reverse complement strand
TCGGATTTACCGTAATAGCTCTCGGAACGTCGCTTCCCGAGCTTGTCACCACTCTTACCGCCATTCGCAAGAAGGAAAATTCCCTCTCGGTCGGTAACATCATCGGTGCAAACATTATCGACACGACGCTCATTCTTCCCTTGTGCTCGGTAATAAACGGACAAGCTCTCCCCGTTGAAAAGATCAACCTTGTCTTCGACTTCCCCGTTTGTATCGCCGCGTGTGCGGTCGCAGTCGTACCCACCATCATTCAAGGCAGATTCAAAAAATGGCAAGGATTTGCACTTCTTGCAATATACGTCGTGTATATGCTCCTCCTCGTGCTTAACGAGGTAGGCGTGCTTGCTTTGGCATAAATAAATATCTTTATAAAAGTCCCGAGCATTTGCTCGGGGCTTTTTATGCCCACAGCATATTGAATTTTTTATAGGATCTCCGTCCATAATAAAATAAAAAAGGAGTTTTTATGTGTACGGCAATAAACGATAACAAACTTTTCGGCAGGACCTTGGACGTCGAGCGATCCTTCGGTGAGCAGGTAGTGATCGCTCCGCGCAGCTTTGCCTTTAATTTTTTGCATCAAGAAAGCGCAAGCAAGCATTACGCAATCATCGGCGCGGCACACGTAGTCGACAACACGCCCCTCTACTACGACGCGATGAACGAAAAGGGGCTGTGCGCCGCATCCCTCCGTCTACCCGAGCTCACCACCTATCACGAAGCAAGATCAGACAAGGACAACCTTGCATCCTTTGAGATGATATCTTGGATACTCTGTAATTTTGACAATGCCGAGTCGGCAAGAAAAGCCATGAAAAACATCAATATAACCCCAGAAAGCTTCTCCAAAGACCTTCCGTCAACCCCTCTCCATTGGCTCGTGGGCGACAGAAAAACGTCCTTCGTCATAGAGTCGGCCGAGGATAGCTTGAAGATATACGACAACCCCTACGGCGTGCTGACCAACGCTCCCGAATTCCCCACTCAATGCTATATTTTCGAGGAGCGCGGAAGACCAATGCTCGGCGATCTTTCCTCAAGCTCGCGCTTCGTCAGAGCAATAAATGCCAAAGATCACACCGATACGTGCGATGGTGAGACCGAAACGATCTCGCGATTCTTCCACATTATGAGCACCGTCAATCAGCCTGCGGGACTGTTCCAAGCCGACGAAAGAAAGCTACGCACCGAATACACCGCCTGTATGGACACCGAAACCCTGACCTATTATTTCACCACCTACGACTGCCGCAATATCCGCGGCGTAAAAATGAGATCCGCCGACCTCGACGGCACGAGCCTCGCCGCTTTCCCAATGAACCAAGCGGAACGTATAGAATTTCTGAATTAAATACGCAAACGAAAAAACGGCACCCTGCTGGTGCCGTTTTTTATTTATCAGATCAAGGTCTGAGTCCCATTCCGCCCTCAAGTGTGAGCGTTTCTCCGTTGAGATACTTAAAATCGGGAGAAGCGAGCTGAACGCAAACGCGTCCGATCTCGGTCTCGGGATCGCCGAAATGTCCCGCAGGAGGCATTTTTACGTTGGCCTTGAACGCCTCGGGATAAGCCTTTTCAAAGTTTTCAAGCTGTGCAGTCCACGCAAGAGGGCAAACCACGTTTGTGTTGATGCCGTCACGCGCCCATTCGGTAGCGGCAACGCGTGAAAGACCGCGAATTCCCTCCTTCGCCGCGGCATAAGAGCACTGACCGTAGTTTCCAAACAAGCCCGCGCCCGAAGCAAAGTTAACTATGCTTCCCTTGGTCTCCTTAAGATAGGGATAGCAAGCCTTCATATAGTAAAACGTCGCGTAAAGACCCGAATACATCGCAAGATCAAACTGCTCGGTTGTGTGATCCTGAATAGTAACGCCCGACGCCGAGGCCTGCGCGTTGTTTATCAGTACGTCAATTCTGCCGAACTCGCGAATTGCCGCTTCGGCAACGCCCTTAGCAACAGCCTCGTTGTCCTTTCCGGCAGAAATGTCTGCGGCGATAGCAAGAACGCGAACTCCGTAATTTTTCTCAAGTTCTTCCTTCGCTTTTTCAAGCTTTGCAAGGTTTCTTCCTGTGATGACCAGATTTGCACCCTCCTTGGCGTAAGCGGTCGCAATACCGTAACCGATAGAGCCGCATCTGCCGTCAGAAAGCGTCGCGAATCCCGCGCCCGTAATAATTGCTGTTTTGTTTTTCAGAAAACTCATATCAAAACCTCCGTAAATTTATTTTTGGTTGTCTTATGGAAAACTAACATACTAAAAGTATTTGCCTAAAATAATTGCTTTATTTAGCCTTGCTCTCGCAGTAAATGCAGCGGTAAACGCCCTGCTCCTTATCGGTCAACTTGAAAACGTGAGGCAGCTCCTGCTCAACCGAAGTGATACAACGGGGATTCTCACACTTGATAGCGTCAACGACTCTCTCGCCCTCATAGCTCGCATCGCTCTCACAGTCCTTCATCGACAAAAGCTTCAATATAAGAGCCATTCTCATATATTTACCGTTGAGCACCTGCTTGAAATAACAAGCTCTGGGATCGCTGTCGATAGCAACCGAGATCTCGTTAACTCTGGGCAGCGGATGAAGAATCGAGAGATCAGATTTTGCCGTCTCAAGCTTGTCGGGGGTCAGAATATAACTGTCCTTGAGTCTTTGATACTCGTCTTCGCTCGAAAAGCGCTCTCTTTGAACTCTCGTCATATAAAGAATATCAAGCTCGGGCATGACCTCGATAAGATCAGTCGTCTGCTTGTATTCGATACCCTTCGACTCAATGAATTCTTCTCTGACGTAGCTCGGGAGCTTCAATTCCTCGGGAGAGATCAGCACGAATTTAATGCCCGAATATCTCGACATCGCGCTGATAAGCGAATGTACGGTGCGTCCGAATTTAAGATCACCGCAAAGACCGATCGTCAGGTTGTCAAATCTTCTCTTTTCTCTCCAGATAGTCAAAAGATCGGCAAGCGTCTGCGTGGGATGATTATGACCGCCGTCGCCCGCATTTATAACAGGAATGGAGGCATTCATCGAAGCCACAAGCGGCGCGCCCTCCTTGGGATGACGCATAGCTATAATATCTGCGTAGCAGGATACCGTTTTTGCCGTATCGGCAATGCTCTCTCCCTTCGCCGCGGACGACGAATTCGCACTCGATACCGAAAGCACGTTTCCGCCAAGCTCGTACATTGCCGCCTCAAAGGAAAGACGGGTTCTTGTCGACGGCTCGAAAAAGAGCGTCGCAAGCTTTTTGCCTCTGCACGCATCGGCATATTTTTGCGGATTAGCTATAATATCCTCGGCAGTCGCTATCATCTCTGCAAGCTCAACCGTGGACAATTCCTGAATATCAATAAGATGCTTCATATTTCACCTTTCTCGGCGCAATTTACGCCTTTGCACCGTTTACGGCAAGATAGTTCTTTATTCTCTGCACATTCTCCGCGTTCTTCTCGTCCTCTTCAAGATACTCAATAATATCGTAAACGTCGACAACGGAATATACAGGGAAACCAAACTGCTCCTCGATCTCCTGCATAGCGCCCTTTTCACTCTGACCCTTTTCCTTGCGGTCAACCATAATAAACGTCGCCGCAACCTTAACGCCGTCAAGGTGAGAGAGGATCTCCATGCTCTCGCGTATAGCAGTGCCCGCAGTAATAACGTCCTCAATAATAACGATCTCCTCGCCTGCTTTTGGCACGTAGCCTACGAAAACACCGCCCTCGCCGTGATCCTTGACTTCCTTACGGTTAAAGAAGAAGGGCACGTTGAGTCCGTTCTTCGAAAGTGCGACCGCCGCAGAGACCGCCAACGAAATTCCCTTGTACGCAGGGCCGTAAAGCACCGCACTTCTCTTGCCAAGCTTCTCAAAATAAGCTCTCGCGTAAAACTCACCGAGAGTCGCGATATCGCTACCGGTCTTGATCATTCCCGCGTTGATAAAATAAGGGATCTTTCTTCCACTCTTGGCGGTAAAATCTCCAAACTTAAGAACGCCTGCATTCTCCAAAAACTGTATAAATTCTCTCTTGTAGCCTTCCATTATAACACTCCTTAGTTAGTTTATGCAACGATTTTCTCTTCTTTTCTTGTAAGAAAAGAAGCAAAAGAACTTCACACATGAATTATTGATTGACAGAGTCATGCTCTCTACCCACCAAAACCCATTATCAAAGGTTTTTGAAGTTCCAAGGAACTTTTTCCCCAAAAGTTCCTTGGTGGGTCAAGGGCAAAGCCCTTGCGCATCCCCCTTAATCAACAAACTCCGCAACACAGCGCTCGTACGCCGCAACAGGATCAGCCGCAGCAGTGATCGGTCTGCCAACCACAATATAATCCGAGCCGATCTTCTTCGCCTCGGCGGGAGTCATAACTCTCTTCTGGTCGCCAATATCACCGTCGGCAAAGCGCACGCCGGGAGTAACGGTAACAAATCCCTCGCCGCAAACGTCGTGAACCTTGCCTGCCTCAAGCGGCGAGCAAACAACGCCGTCAAGACCCGCAAGCTTCGCGTTGTGCGCATAGTGCATAACGACCTTATCGATAGGCTCGTGGATAAGCAGATCGTTCTCCATGCTCTCCTGATCAGTGCTGGTAAGCTGAGTGACCGCGATAAGCATCGGGCGAGTGCCGTCGGGACGAGTCAAGCCCTCAATAGCCGCCTCCATCATTCTCTTTGTTCCTGCGGCGTGAAGGTTGGTCATATCAACGTCAAGTCGCGACAAAACCGCCATAGCCTTCTTGACCGTATTGGGAATATCGTGAAGCTTGAGATCAAGGAATATCTTGTGACCTCTCTTTTTGATCTCGCGAACTATCGAAGGACCTTCCGCATAGTAAAGCTCCATACCTATCTTGACAAAGGGCTTTTTGCCGGTAAATCTGTCAAGGAATGCAAATGTTTTCTCTGCGCTATCAAAATCGCAGGCAATAATTACGTCCTTTCCCATTTTTCTCTCCTCATATGTAAATTATTATTTTTTCTTTCTTATAGCGGTCTTGTCGTTGAGATTGAGCGCGAAATTCGTGTTGCCAACCCCCACAGAAACCTTCCCGTGAATAAGAGCGCGTATTTCGTCCTCGCCGACAGCCTGCTTTGGTGCAAAATCACCGCTTAGCGCGTATTTTATGATCTGGTTTTTGAGCCAGACCGCCGCAGGATCGTTTTGACTGAAATTAAATCCGCAAACGATCAGCCTGCCCGCAAGTGCACGTAATTCAAACAGTGCGGACTGACGGATCACGTTTTTATGAGTCGAAACGACCTCCACGATCGGATCAAAGGGCACCGTATCAGACTCAAAGCAGATCGCCCGTCCCTTCTCGAGAAGCGAGTTGAACTGCCACGAGCAGAAGCTCTCGTGCGGCATTTTGCGCAATATCGGATGGTCGTAAATAACCGTAGCAAGATTGCCCGAAGTTCTTCCCGCAAGTGCTATCTTAAACGACGTCGGAAGACTCACAAAGGGCGCCGCTCCGAATATAACAACATCCTCTCCGTCTTTAAGACGTGAGATAAGCTCCTCCTCGCTCATACCACCCGAAACCGTAAGTCCCTCGGGCTCGACCGCAGTGACTCTCGGGAATAAATAAAGCTCCCATTCGTTCTCAACCGAAAGCTCGCCGCCTATAAGCGTAGCGCAAAGCTTCAGCTCGCAGGGCTTGTCGACCTCTGGCAGCTCTATGTCAAGATCATAAAGCTTCGGCAGCGTTCCCCCGACAAGATCGACTGTCGCCGTGTCGCGTCGGATCAGATTATCTCCCGAAACAAGCTTTATATCAAGCACCGCTCCGCTGATCTGCTCAAAGCCGTAGCATGAGGCATAAATGCCGCAGCACAAGCGCTCACCCGAGAAGAAATTCGTTCTTCTCTCAAGATCGTTGAGCAATACCGTGGGCGAGTTGTATCTGAGCACATTCTGCACGCTTTCACCGGGCTTGAGCTCGTAAAACTCGTTCATCATACCCACGTCGTAGCCAAACGTGTGCCAATGAGTGTCGATAGGACCCAAAAAGTCGTATCCCGCCATATTTTCGCATCTTCTCGTCGCCTCGAAGCAATATTTGCGAACGCGTATTTGCCATTCGCACGAATTTCTGAAGTACAATGGCGCTTTATCAAGAACGCCCTTGTCCGCCAGATGCCTCTCGATCGAGTCGAACATATCTGTCTTGCCAATTCTCGTGTTTTTGTATCTCTCCCTGACCGACAGATCGGTATAAGTACCGTCTATACAGATCTCGTGAGTAACACGAGGCTTGTTATTGTATATATAGCTCCATTCACTAACGTCCTTGACCTTGGCATCGGTCGAGGCATAGCTGAAGTGAGCAAGCGAATAGCTGCTGTACATATCGCTGAATTCATCCGCTATCCTAAAGCGGCGCGGATTGTGTCTCATCGGCTCGAGCACGACCTCGCTCATAAGCTCGGGCTCTGCCTCGAAATTATATTCAAGACCGCGCAAAGCGCTCATCGGTGAAAAGAGCGAATCGGTCCTTCCGTGCACCTCGTCGGCACACAGATGAATATGCTCAAGAAAATCGTCGTAAAGCTGAAGCTCGTTGCCGCAGCAGTATATCACCACCGAGGTATATCGGCGGCAGAAGGTAACGATATCCTTCCACTCGTCAAGACTTGTGTTGTTCGGGCTCTCAACGTGAAGCACCATTCCAAGCTCGTCCGCAGCCTGCATATATTCCTTTGGCGGAATATGAGTATGAAAACGTATAAAATTAAAGCCAAGCTCCTTGAGCTTACCTATCACCTCTCGGTAAAAATCAATATCCTGTACGGGATGCACTGATTCCGGGTAATAGCAATGCTCGCATATACCGCGCAGATAGTAGGGCTGACCGTTAAGACGGAAATGCGGACCGTCAGCAATCAGACGGCGGACACCGAAGCTTCTTTCAAGCACCGAATCTCCGCATACTATCTTAAGCACGTACAGCTTCGGGCTTTCGGGACTCCAAAGCTCAAGATCCTCACTGTCAAAGCAAAAATCACCGACCGCTTCTCCGCTTTTGATCACTCTGTCTCCGTCAAGCACAGACCAAGCAAATTCAGCCTCTCCGACCGACTCGACCCTGCACTCCACCGAACTGCAATCCTCCGAAACAAGAATCGCCACGTCACGCAAAGGGCAACTGTACACTCTCAGCTCAATATCACCTATGATTCCGCCGCTGTATTCGCTCGCGGCGCGCGACGTAATTCCCGAAACAGGCTGACCGTCAAAGCCCTCGAGTCTGTGATTGCTGACCGACAAAACTACCGTGTTCTCGCCGTCGACCAGCACCCCGTCGGGTATCTCGATATCAAACGGCGTACTGTATCCCTCGTGTCTGCCCAAAAAGATTCCGTTGAGCCAGACCGAAGCCGAGCTCTGAACGCCGCCGAAGTGTAAGCAGGACGGAGAGTCAATTTTCTCGCAGACAACCGAGCGACTGTAAAAGAAATTGCCGGCAATATTCGGAAGCAACATATCGGGAGCAGTGCTAACAATAGGATACTGCTGGTGACAATATTCGGGATTTATCTTCAAGCTGTGGAAAAACGGAGCTTTTTCAAAGCTCTCGGTCATATCCTCCCAATATCCGGGCACCGCATTTTCAATAACAACACCCTCGAAGCTCGGGAGGAGCTCCGACGCGTATTTTTCCTCGCAATAATCCATTCTCCACGCTCCCGAGAGCGAAAAGATTCTGTAAATCATATAACGACCTCTTGCGATGCGACGAAAAACAACGTCACTGTATTTTCAGATCTCTGAGCGACTCTATGCGATATTTCTCCATCACCCTCGGGAGATCCTCAATGATATTTTTACAAGCGTAAGGATCGACGAGATTAGCTGCGCCGACCTCAACGGCAACAGCTCCCGCCATCAGCATCTCGATAACGTCCTCCGCGCTTGAAACACCACCCATTCCAACAACAGGGATGCTGACCGCGTGCGAGACCTGATAAACCATTCTTACTGCCACGGGGAAGATCGCGCTTCCCGAAAAACCGCCCATTTTGTTAGCGATAACAGGCTTTCTGGTGCGAATATCTATCCTCATGCCAAGCAGGGTGTTTATAAGGCTGATGCCGTCAGCACCTGCCGCCTCGCAAGCCTTTGCGATAGCAACGATATCGGTAACGTTGGGCGAGAGCTTGATGATGATCGGCTTCGTTGTGACCGCCTTGACCGCGCGTGTCACCTCTGCCGCTCCCTCGGGAGTAGTACCGAACGCCATACCGCCGCCGTGTACGTTAGGACAGCTGATATTGACCTCGATCCATCCGACCTGCTGGCACTTATCCAGCTTTTCGCAGGTGTAAACGTACTCCTCAACCGAAAATCCCGAAACGTTAGCCATTACCTTTTTGTCAAAGCACTTGGCAAGCTTCGGCAGCTCCTCGGAAATGACCCTTTCAACGCCGGGATTCTGAAGTCCCACCGCGTTTATCATTCCGTTAGGAGTCTCGGCAATTCGAGGCGTGGGATTGCCAAATCTCGCCTCCTTGGTCGTCCCCTTAAAAGAGAACGTGCCCAGCATATTTATATCGTAAAGCTCTGCAAACTCGTATCCGAATCCAAAGGTACCCGAAGCAGGAATAACGGGATTGTCAAGCTCAAGCCCACAAAGATCAACACTCAGCTTTCCCATAAGATCTCCTCCTTCTTCATAACGGGACCTTCCTTGCAAATGCGCTTGTATCCCGTAATAGTCTTGCACGAGCAACCCATGCAAGCGCCGAATCCACAGCCCATTCTCTCCTCGAAGCTGAACTGTCCCTCGGTAACGCTGGT
>SVRA01000070.1 GCA_015065075.1 Oscillospiraceae bacterium | reverse complement strand
TCCTCACTCTCACCGTCTCCGATGATAGCGTAAACTCTGTAATCCTTCTTGTTGAGCTTGCCCGCAAGCGCCATACCGCAAGCCGCGGAGATACCGAGACCGAGCGAGCCGGTCGTCATATCAACACCGGGAATACCCTTCATATCGGGGTGACCCTGAAGACGGCTGTCGTGCTGACGGAGAGTCTTGAGCTCTTCAAAGGGGAAAAATCCCTTAAGAGCCAGCGCGCTGTAAAGAGCGGGAGCGGTGTGACCCTTGGAGAGCACGAGTCTGTCTCTGTCCTCGTTCTTGGGGTCGTCGACCGACACGTTCATTTCCTCAAAATAGAGGTAGGCGAGAATATCGGCGATCGAGAGCGATCCGCCGGGATGACCTGCGCCTGCCGCGTGTGTAGCCTCGATAACGCCGAGACGGATCTTGGCAGCTATCTGCGACAATTCCTTAATTCTTACGTTTTCCATATCAATTTCCTTTCGGAGTTTATTATTTCCTTTTTAATTATACTACGCCGACACCCAAATGTCAATGCCCAAAAAGCTATTATTCAGAGTTTTGAAATGTTTAGCACGGATCACAAGCGAGGTTGAGAACACGAATGCGATTTAATATCTTTTTATTGGGGCTGCTCTCGAAACGTTACTTTCAGATCGAAGCTTCGCTTTTCCACACTCCCTCTAAACCCGCAAAGCATCCCGTCCGAATTAAAAGAATATACAAATTCACGCTCGTCGTCCAAAAAAACCACCTCTGCCGATTTGTTGCCCTTTATATTAATGGAAGAAAAGTTCTCGGACGGACACAACGAAAGGAACGGTACGAGCATGCCGTAAAGCGCGGACGAATCAAAGGTGAGGTCTCCCAATCGCACCGCAGACCGTCCGTCTGAATATAGGGTTGCAACTATTCCCTTAAGCGTGTCGGGAGCAGAAAAACGAACCGTCATTACAGGAGTTTTATTATCTGCCGAGTTATCCGAGGGCGAATATCGCACAAGGGCGTCAACGTTGATCCCGTCGGCTACCCCAAAGACCCTTGCGCAAAAATCCTCGCGACAATATTTAAAATAATCCGTGTAGCTTTCGTCGCACGAGCAAAAAAGCAACGTTGCAAAAGCTAAAAGCGCAATAATCGTCTTGTTAAGCAGTTTTTTAAAAATCGTCATACTAATTATCTCCTTTTTTGTGACGGGCAGAAAAACTTTTTAATATATATGAAAAAAGCAATAAAAACATTCATTTTTTTGAGTTATAGCGGAAAATCTATTGCAATATTTGTCTTGTTATGGTATACTGTTATCAAATAACACTGAATCGGAGTTCAAAATGAAAAGATTTATTAAAAGATCCATTTGTCTGACCCTCCTGCTTGCCCTTGTTTTATGTGCGTTGGCACTGAATGGCTGCGCTTCCGACGAGAAAGTGACCGAAAATCAGATCTTGTCGGCAGAAATAAATAATAAAAACAAGGTAAAGCTTAAAGCAGGCCTTTCAGACGAATACGTTGACGAGCACCGCAAGGAAAAGGTGTACCTGTTGGCTATGGAAAACGCCTACACGGGTACGATAGAGGATTTTACCGTTATTGCGCACGCAAAGGTCAAGAACTCTCTGACGTTTAAATTTGATCTTAACGGTGACGGCGGATCGCTGTTGAACTCCGCGTTCGTGCTTGCAAGAGTCGTTTCGGGCAAGGGAGAGGACGCGGTATACGAGGCGGTCTCGAATGCGGCGTATATCAAAAACCCCGAAATATTCTCGACCTCTTCCACTAAAGCTACGGAGGGCGGTTTTAAGGGAATTTCGACCGACAACGTATACGAAGCAGAGCTTGTCGGCGCTTCGAGCGTTCTTTTCGAGGTGGAAATGAACAAGCTTATCCTTGGTGGATATGAGAATGGCGCGATCAATTATTTTTATGGCGGCAAAACCTTTTATTTTGATCGAGATGAGCTCGACCGTCTTGATAAGCTTATATCCGAGGCAACGGCGTTGGGAAAGAAGGTCTATCTGCGCACTGTTTTGAAATATCCCGAAACGGCCACGGCGGAAGCATATGAAAGAGAGCCCGTGAAAGAGCTCTATTGCGAGGGAGCAACCCCGGGAAAAGACGGATATCTGCCGAACATGTCGGGAGGAAGCTCAAAATACATAGAAGCGTTTTATTCATTTTTGGGAAGTCGATACGGTAGCGAAAACAAAGAGCACGGAACTGCGCTTGATTACGTCATCGGCTTTAGCGTAAACGACTATAAAACGAATTGTAACGCAGGTCGCTTGACCGAGGAGGCGTTTATTGCGGGATATTATTCTTGGGCAAAGGTAGCTCACAGCGTACTGCGATCGTACAATGAAAACGCTCGGATATATATTTCGGTAGATAACGGATTGCAGTCCGCGTCCTCGTCAAGCGATATCGGCATAGCGTCGTTTTTGCCGAGATTCGTCAGAGTCTGCTCCACTTCTTCACAGTGGGATTTCGCGGTGGCTCTGAATCTTGGCAACGGAGACGATATCGGAGCGCTTCTTTCGGGAAGCGGTGACGTTTATTCTTACGTAGGAGCAAACAACCTCTCAAGCTTTTTCGATCTCCTCTCACAAGAGGCGCTCTTGTTCGGATCCGAGCGTCGCACCGCGATAATAGACCACTTGTCATTGCCGAATAACGTCAGCGAGAGCAACCGCGCGGCGTATTATTCTTACACCTACTACAAGGCGGCAGAGGCAGGGTTTGACACCTTCCTTTATGCCGCAGACAGCGCCGATGGACCGCTGTACAGCTCGGCGAACAAACGTGCCGATTTCTATTATTCGGTATTGATGTGCGGAAGCGGAGCCGCGAGCCAATTGAGCGAATATATCAACAAAATAACGGGCGCACTTGAGCCAAACTTCAAGCAATACAAAACGGTGGCACTCTCGTTTGAGCAGAACGTAAAAACCGCGATTTCCGAATCTTTGCTGAAAAAGGAAAAGAAGCTTTCGCTCTCCCTGCAAGATTTTTGCGCAATGGGCGGAGCATACGACGTCAACATTTCCCTTCTGACGACCGACGAGGGAGACACGAAGCAAATAATGACGCTTCGCGGAGATATTGATAAGACACACGTAGCGATGTCAACCGTTGGTGTGTCGGCCTCTGAGCTTATTTCGTCGGGCTATATCGGTATAACTATGTCCTCCTCACAGAATGCGAGAGTTGCATTGATCATCTCGAGAGAGGGAGACGAGCGTGCGGTATACGTTGGAGAGGTAGACGTGTCGGCAACCCCCACAACCTATTACTTCGATATAACTTCGTTTACAGATAGCGTCAGCTCATCTGACGAGCTGAAGGTATCCTTGTGCGCATTTTCTGCCGAAAACGGCGGAGATCTTGAAATAACCGTCGAGGATATGATGCTTTACGGCGCGTCGGGCAACGGTCGTGATTCAACCACGGTCACGATAATTGTATGTCTTGCAGGCGCGGCATTGCTTGCTCTCCTGATATTGCTCTTGACCCAGAGAAAGCGCAAGCTCAGGCACGGCGCGTAAAACGGAGACAAAGATGAAAATAATATACGAGAAAATAATCGATGACTTTTACTACCGCAACGACGGTAACTTCAGACAGTCGCTGCAATGCGGAGCGCACCTGCATTATCATATAGAAATAGTGTATATGCAGGACGGCTACACCAAAGCGTATATAGATTCCGACGTTTACGACGTAAAAACGGGAGATCTGCTTGTGGTATTCCCGAACCGCATCCATAGATTTGAGGACGGAGATAATAAAAACAGATATCACCTTTTTATCGTCAATCCCGATCTCGCTCCCGATCTGTCGGAGATCATTTCGGCAGAACACCCCCAAGATCCCGTCATTCATCACGCCGATAAAAATCCGAGAATAATGTCGCTCATCGATATTCTTGGCGATACCAAAAGCTTTGCGACGGCATACCGAGAAACTCTCCTAAAGGGATATTTTATGTCGTTTTTCGCGGAGATCCTCGGTATGTTGCCTCTCCGTCATGCCAGAGCGGACGAAAATCAGTCTATGAGAGCCGTAGTGCAGTATTGCTCGCAGAATTTTACCAAAGATCTTTCGCTCTCCGCACTTGAAGAGGAGATACATCTGAGTAAATATTACATCTCTCACCTTTTCGGTGACAAGCTAGGCATAAGATTTAACGATTACGTCAACTCTCTGCGCATCTCGGAGGCATGCCGATTACTGCGAACTACCAAAATGAACATTACCGAGATCTCTTGCGCGTCGGGCTTTGGTACTCTGCGAACCTTTAACAGAGCGTTTATAAAGCAGATGAACACATCCCCCTCGGAATACAGAAAGAACAATCGCGGAGAAATATTCGACGCATCGATCCCGATCGGTGAGAGTGATCAACCAAAAGCTCGACAGGTATAATATTTGTGTTGACAAAAGAGAAAAAGTGTGCTACAATATGATGAATAATTTTGTACTTAAATATAAGAAAGGATAAAAAATGCACTGGTCAGAAGAAATTGCTGAACGAATAATAAAGAATAATCCCGACAAAGAAGAATACGTCTGTGCTGCGGGAGTAAGTCCCTCGGGATCGGTCCATATAGGAAACTTCAGAGACCTTGCAACCCCTCTTTTCGTCGTAAAGGCACTCGAAAAGAAGGGAAAAAAGGCGCGTCTTCTCATCTCTTGGGACGAGTATGACCGTTGCCGCAAGATCCCTGCAAACGTGCAAGCGGTAGTTGGCGATGCATTCGATAAATATATCGGTGTTCCATACGTCGACATTCCCGACCCCTTCGGGTGCCACGAAAACTACGCAAAGCACTTTGAGGAGGAATTCCTCAAGGGCATAGAGCCCTTCGGTATCAAGCTCGACTGTCGTTATCAGGCAGAGATGTACCGTTCGGGAAAATATACCAAGGATATTATCGAATCCTTGCAGAAGAGAGGAGAGATCTTCGAGATACTCGACTCCTTCAAGACCAAGGATATGACCAAGAGCGAAGAAGAAAGACGCGCGGAGCACGATGCCGAAAAGGCAAATTATTATCCTGTCAGCATCTTCTGTCCCGAATGTCATACCGACTTCACAACTATAACTTCTCTTTCCGACGATTGCACCGAGGCAGAGTTCACCTGCCGTTGCGGACATAAGGGACACTTCAAATTCCTTGAAAACTTCAACTGCAAGCTCGGCTGGAAGGTAGACTGGGCAATGCGCTGGAGATACGAGCAGGTAGACTTCGAGCCGGGCGGAAAGGATCATGCCGCACCCACGGGCTCTTACAATAACTCCAAGGTCATCTCCAAGAAGATCTTTGGTCACGAAGCGCCTCTCTTCCAGGGCTACGAGTTTATCGGAATTAAGGGAGTCGCAGGCAAAATGTCCTCCTCCTCGGGTCTGAATATGACCCCCGAGACCCTGCTTAAGCTCTATCAGCCGGAAATAATCCTCTGGCTCTATTCCAAGACCGAGCCCACTAAGGCGTTCGATTTCTGCTTTGACGACGGAATCCTTCGTCAGTATTTCGAGTTCGATAAGATGTACAATGAGTATATCAGCGGCACTGCTAACGAGCATACCGCATCGGTAATGTACAACTGTGTTATCGACGGTAGAAAGCTCGAGACCGTCCCCATGGGACTTCTCGTACAGCTTGGCTCTATCGTAGACTTCAACGTGCCTATGCTTGAGACCGTCTTCGAGAAGATCGGCACACCTTATACCTACGAGCAGTTTGCCGACAGACTCGACCGCGCAAAGTTCTGGCTTGAGCAGTGCGCACCCGAGCAGGTCAATAAGCTCCGCAACACACGTAACTTCGAGATCTGGAACACCCTTGACGAAAAGGAAAAGCAGGCGATCGCCGCGCTCCACGATTATATCGCAAACGGAAGCTACACGCTTGACGACCTCAACACTGAGCTTTACGCTATACCTAAGAGAATATACCCCGAGATCACCGATCAGAAGGAGCTCAAGGCTATCCAGGGCAAGTTCTTCAAGACCGTATATAAGCTTCTTATCAATAAGGAGCAGGGCCCCCGTCTCTACCTCTTCCTCTACGCTATCGAAAAGGAAAGATTCGTCGGTCTGCTCGACTTCTCCTACGCCGAGACCGACGAGGAAAAGAGACTTAACGCCGAAGCCGAGGCCGCTGCTAACCCCGTAGTTGAGGAAAAGACCTACGGAGAGCCCGACCCCGTTGAGCCTATCAAGGAAGAAAAGGTCAAGATGGACGACTTCGCCAAGCTCGACCTCCGCGTATGTAAGATAGTAAAGTGCCAGGAGATCAGAAAGTCTCACTCCTGTTATAAGCTCACTCTCTTCGACGGTATCGACGAAAGAGTTATAGTTTCGAGCATTAAGCACGACTACACCCCCGAAGAGCTTGTCGGCAAAAAGATCATAGTCATCGCAAACCTCGAGCCTGCAAGAATCACGGGTGTTACGAGTAACGGTATGCTGCTTGCGGCATCCAATAATGCCTGCGGCTGTAAGGTCATCTTCGTTGACGATATGGTTCCCGAGGGAACTCAGATTCACTGATAAAAAAAGAACGACTCGCTTTTTGCGAGTCGTTCTTTTTCATATTTTCATATATCAGGAATTCGCCTCAGCCATTTCCTGCGCCTTCTCTGCCACGCGGTTGATCTCCTCGGGATCAACAAACGTAGGCACCGCGCGCTTCACAGCCTCCTTGATCAAGGGAGAGGCGATCGAGCACTTGGATTCCTCCAGCGCTGCCTTGAGATCGTCCATCTTCTTGGCGATGGCAATACGGTCAAAGGGCTCGTCCTTTTCAATGAATATAAGATCGTTATCGGTTTTGTCGAGCGTTTCGGTCTTGATAAGCAATTCCTCGTAGAGCTTTTCTCCGGGTCGCAGACCGATCTCCCTGATCTCGATATCCTTGTTAAGCTCAAGACCGGAAAGTCGGATCATATTGAGCGCAAGATCATAAATTCTTATGGGCTTGCCCATGTCAAGCACGAAAAGCTCGCCGCTCCTTGCCATCGCGCCCGCCTCCATAACAAGCTGGCTTGCCTCGGGAATAGTCATGAAATAACGGATAATGCGCCTGTCGGTGATCGTTACGGGACCTCCCTGCGCGATCTGCTGCTTGAACAGAGGAATTACCGAGCCGTTAGACCCGAGAACGTTGCCGAACCGCACCGCCGCAAAGGAGGTCTGACTGTCCGTGCGGCTCTGAACGATCATTTCGCACATTCTCTTGGAAGCGCCCATAATGTTCGTGGGATTGACCGCCTTGTCGGTGGAAATGAGAATAAACTTCTCTGCCCCATGCTTTTCAGCCATATCGGCAGTATTGTATGTACCGAAAATGTTGTTTTTGATCGCCTCGCAACCACTGTGCTCCATAAGCGGAACGTGCTTGTGCGCGGCAGCGTGGAAAACAACCTGAGGTTTGTAATGGTTGAAAATACAGTCAAGACGCTCGCGATCTCTGACCGAAGCGATCTCGACCGAAAGCTTGAGCTTACTTCCGTATTTTCTGACAAGCTCCTGTTGTATATCGTATGCGTTATTTTCGTATATGTCAAGGACGATGAGATGTGAGGGGGAGCACTTCGCAATCTGTCGGCAGAGTTCGCTTCCGATAGATCCGCCGCCGCCCGTGATAAGCACTACCTTGTCGGAATAATAGTTTACCGTATCAGAATCATTTACCGACAACGCTTTGCGGAAGAGAAGGTCCTCGATCTCAAAGTTTCGTATATTGCCGCGAATGACCTTGCCGCTTTGTCCGACCGAAAAATCGGTTACGGGAACGTCGTATATCTTGAGCTTGCAGGTGGTTCGGCTATAAAAATCAAAGAGTTGCGATGCAGAATGATTGTCTATTCCGGAGATCGCGATAAATATCTCCTCAACGTCGTTTTTTTCGATTAGTTGAAATACCGACTCGTTTTCGGTGTATACCTTCAACCCCGCAACAGTATTTCCTGCTTTTTCGGGGTTTTTATCGACAAAGAACACGGGCTCATAGATCGACTGAGGGTTTGACAGCAGCTCGTTTGCAAGACAAGCTCCTATCTGACCGGCACCGATGATGGCTATATGAATTCTATCCCTTTCGTCAATGCTTCGGTTGTTTTTCATCTTGTAGAGCAATCGGTATACAAATCTTGAAAAAAGGGTGATCAGCGCGTTTACAGACGCTATTATCAAGAAAAACCAAGCACCCTCGTAAAGCTTGCAAATCCAAGAAAACAAAGCGGCAGCCATAGCACCGATAACGTCCGCGACCATCAATTTAAAATGATTGAAGGTTCTTGTATAGCGAAGAATGCTGTTGTATACTCCGAATGCCGATCTCACCACGAGGATAAACAGCAAAAGGATCACAGAATTAGCGAAAAAATTAATGTTTTGATAGGGAATATAGGGTTCAAAAAGAAGGTTGGCAACGAAGTATCCACCCGAAACCAAGGCAAAGCACGAAACATCAAAAAGCAATAATAATAAACGTCGAGCTTTGCTTGCAAGAAAAGCTTTGAGATCCATTATCTGTCCTCCACAAAATAGTACATTCTAATTATACCATAACATTTGGAAAAAGTCAAAGGTTTTGTAAAATATAAAAACTCAAATTTTAGATTAAACCCTATTGCAAATTTTTCCATATTGTGTTAAACTAAAAATGATCAAATATATTTTCACGTATGAATAACGTAAATTTCTACGAAAAGACTTCCTTTGTGTATGATGAATAATACATCATAACGTTATCCAAGAGATTACCCAGCGAGATCTTTGCTTTTACGAGCATAGACGTAAGCTGAAAATACTGACGTGAAAGCAACCGTAGCTCGCGGTATACCTCATCCGTCGGCTTGGCTCGATG
>SVRA01000005.1 GCA_015065075.1 Oscillospiraceae bacterium | reverse complement strand
TCAGGCATACGTAAGGATAGCCCAAACGCGCTTCCGTCCGCCGCAAAGCAGCTGGTTATATAATCCTTCGGCTCAACCCTATCTATTAAAAGATACTCTGTATCAGGCGCGGGAGAATCGGTTTCTGTCAAAATAGATTCAACGTCTGTCTCGCCGCTCGTCTCTTCGGTTGTCTCATCGGTCGCTTCGATCTCGCCACTCGTCTCTTCGGTTGTCTCTTCGGTCGTTTCGATCTCGCCGCTCTCGCCTGAACTGATATCACAGGAGCAGAGCAGCAGGACGGTGGCCAATAAAAATACAAAAAAGCTTTTTGTCACTCTCATTACCGTAGCGTTTGTTATATGTTTTAGAATACCGCTTTTCGCCAGTAAATGTATAAAAACTTAAATCACTGTGCCGCTTCAACGATAGCCGCGAAAGCTGCAGACTTAAGCGATGCGCCGCCGATAAGACCGCCGTCAACGTTCTCCTTGGAAAGAAGCTCTGCCGCGTTCTTGTCGTTCATAGAGCCGCCATACTGAACGGTAGTAGCCTCTGCAACAGACGCGCCGAACATCTCGGCAACAGCCGCACGAACGTAACCGTTACCCTCGTCAGCCTGATCAGCGGTAGCGGTAACACCGGTACCGATAGCCCAAACGGGCTCGTAAGCGATGATAACGTTCTTCATCTGCTCCGCAGTAACGTTTGTAAGCGCCATCTTGGTCTGGAACTTAAGAAGAGTCTCGGTGTAGCCAAGCTCTCTCTGCTCAAGAGTCTCACCAACGCAAACGATCGCCTTAAGACCAGCGTTAAGAGCCGCAAGAGTGCGGAGGTTAACGGTCTGATCGGTCTCGCCAAAGTACTGTCTTCTCTCGGAGTGACCGATAACGACGTACTCAACGCCTGCCTCAACGAGCATCTCTGCGGAGATCTCGCCGGTGTAAGCGCCCGACGCCTTGAAGTGAACGTTCTCCGCACCGATCTTTATGTTAGAGCCCTGAGCCGCCTCGATAGCAGCAGGAATGTCAATCGCGGGTACGCAAAGTACCACGTCGCAGTTGTCCTTGCCTGCAACGAGAGGCTTCATTTCATTGATAAGAGCGGTCGCGCTCTTGGGTGTCATGTTCATTTTCCAGTTTCCTGCAATTACGTATCTTCTCATTGTAAAAATCCTCTGTTATGTTTTTTTGAAAGTTTTCGCCCACCTTTTTCAAAAGGCGGCGCTGTCAAGGGCGCGTAGCCCTTGTCGCTCGTCGCAACGAGCGAAATTCCCTATCCTTTCTAAGCGCCACGGAGGGGGAAATTCCAAAGCTTGTCAAGCTTTGGAAAGGGGGAACCGCACAAGTGGGGGGTTCCCCTTTCATCATATATCTTATTTATCCTGAAGTGCTGCGATTCCGGGAAGTTCCAAGCCTTCCAAAAATTCCAAAGACGCTCCGCCACCAGTGGAGATGTGTGTGATCTTGGAAGCAAATCCGAGAGTCTCACAAGCCGCCGCAGAGTCGCCGCCGCCAACAATGGTGGTAGCATCGCTGTCAGCAAGAGCCTGAGCAACCGCAATAGTACCCTTTGCAAGAGTGGGGTTCTCGAAAACACCCATAGGACCGTTCCAAACGACAGTCTTAGCAGCCTTAACTGCATTTGCATAAAGCTCCATGGTCTTTGTACCGATGTCAAGACCCTCCTTGTCAGCAGGGATCTTGTCAGCATCTACGATCTCAACATCAATGGGAGCGTCGATGGGGTTCGGGAAGCCGTCAGCAACGGTGGTATCGATGGGAAGAAGAAGCTGAACACCGTTCGCCTCTGCCTTTTCCATCATCTGCTTGCAGTAGTCGATCTTCTCGCTGTCGAGCAAGGAGTTACCTACGCCGTAGCCCTTAGCAGCGAGGAAGGTGTACGCCATACCGCCGCCGATGATGAGGGTGTCGACCTTGCCGAGAAGGTTGTTGATAACGTTGAGCTTGTCGGAAACCTTTGCGCCGCCGAGAATAGCAACGAAGGGTCTTTCGGGATCTGCGAGAGCCTTACCCATAACGCCGATCTCCTTACCGATAAGATAACCGCAAACTGCGGGAAGATAAGCCGCAACGCCCGCAGTGGAAGCGTGTGCGCGGTGAGCAGTACCGAACGCGTCGTTAACGTAGAGACCGCCCTCGCCGCAAAGATCTGCAAGAGCCTTTGCAAATTCAGGCTTGTTCTTCTCCTCGCCCGCGTCGAAGCGAACGTTCTCGAGAAGCACGCAGGTTCCGTTTTCCATAGCCGCGATCTTCGCCTTAGCGTCGTCACCGATGATGTCGGTAGCGTGAACTACCTTGCCGTCGAGGTATTCGTTGAGCTTGTCTGCAACGATCTTAAGAGAATACTTCTTAACGTCCTTCTTTGCCTTCTCAAGATACTCCGCAGTAGCCGCAGCCTGCTCGGACTCGGGAAGCTCGGCAACCTTCTTGAGCTCCTTCTTGGTGAGCTTGAAATCGGGAGTGAATACGTTGTGGGGCTTGCCCATGTGGGAAGCAAGAATAACCTTTGCGCCCTTAGCCATAAGGTACTTGATCGTAGGAAGCGCCTCAACGATTCTCTTGTCAGAGGTGATAACGCCATCCTTGCTGGGTACGTTGAAATCGCAGCGAACGAACACCTTTGTGCCGGGATTGATAACAACGTCTTCAATAGACTTCTTGTTGTAGGTCATGATAAATTCCGCCTTTCTTATTTTGATCGGCATTTCGCCAAAATTTTTACCAAATTATAGTTTACCACAAATTTATATATTTATCAAGTGGTAGAAAGTAAATTTTTGCGTCTAGACGACGATTTTTTTGTTGCAGATTGCCAAACGCCCCGTCAGACCGCCAAGCTCTCGGTTTTTTCTGCCGCATCCGACATCAGCCGCGCGTTGCGTTTACGCACCATTATCCTATAAGCCACCACGCAACACGCAAAATGCCCCAATATCGTGATCGCCCACGTAACGGGATAGGCAAGATACAAAACCGAAATGTTTCCTGGGAATATCGGGCAGACCGTGTATATCCAAACTATACGCAGCAAGCACGAGCCGAATATCGAAACTCCCATCGGCAAGACAGACTTGCCCATTCCGCGAAGCGTGCCGCTGAGCACCTCCATTATCCCGCACAAAAAGTACGTCGTGCAGATCATACTCATTCGGTTAGCTCCCGCCTGCCGTATCGCAACCTGTATCGGCGCTTCTCCGGGCTTGTATATCTCAAGAAGCGGCTCGTGGAAAACATACGCAAGCGTTCCGAGAAGCACGCCCAAAGCAGTTACTATCAGCACCGATAAAAGCACTATCTTTTTGATCCTTTCTAGCTTACCCGCGCCCACGTGCTGACCCACGAAGGTCAGCGTCGCCTGATATACCGCGTTCATCGCCACGTATATAAACGACTCGATGTTGTTAGCGGCAGTATTGCCCGAAACGGCAATATCGCCGTACTGATTAATGCTCGACTGGATAAGCACGTTAGACAAAGAGAACACCACGCTCTGCACGCTCGCGGGAACGCCCGTGCGAACGATATCGGCGAGCTCGCATTTATACGCCCTGACGTCGCGAAGCCGAATTCGGCAAGGTCCGCTTGTCCTCATCATAAATACGACGATCATCAAAGCAGACGCGACCTGCGAAGCGCTCGTAGCAATACCGACTCCGATAGCTCCCATGCCAAATCCGAGAACCATGACCAGATTCAGAGCTACGTTGATTATTCCCGACAGCGCAAGGAAGATAAGCGGTCTTTTGGAGTCTCCCGACGAGCGTAGCGCCGCCGCCAGAAAATTGTATATCAGACCCGCAGGAATACCAACGAAATACGCTCTCATATACGGCACCGCCTCAACGAGCAGGTTTTCGGGTGTCTGCATCATAAGCAGAAGCGGCTCTGCCATAAAAAACCCAAAGATACCAACGGCTATTCCGAAAACGATTCCGAGGAAAAGCGACGTGTGAACAAGCCGCCTGACCTTCTCATCATCCTTCGCGCCGATCGCGTGTGCCACGCAAATGCTCGTTCCTACACTAAGTCCAATAAAAGCGTTTACGATAAGATTTATGAGAGATCCGCAAGCACCGACCGCACCCATTGCAAAGTCGCTTGCAAATCTTCCCACCACTATCATATCCGCCGCATTGTAAAAGACCTGCAAAATTCCAGTCGCAATAAGCGGCAGAGAATATTTTATAAGCTTCGGGAGCAACGCCCCTTCGGTCATGTCGTATTGCTGTTTAGCTTTCGCCGCCATCAAAAATCGCCTCCACCGCGCAAACGTCCGCAAAATATCTCATTTTAATTATAGTACCTGAAAAACCAAAGGTCAAGTCCTTTCGGGAAAATAAATAAAATTCTTTCCCCGCCCCGCGTTGACAAAAGGAGGCGCGTGTGTTATAATTTTTTATAGAAAAGAAAGCAAAAACCCGAAAGGAAGAAAAGCTATGATATATATGTTTTTAGCCGACGGCTTCGAGGAGGTCGAGGCACTCTGTCCGCTTGATATTCTCCGCCGTGCAGGACTCGAGGTCACCACGGTCGGAATCGGTAAGGATACGATAATCGGTGCGCACGGAATCACCGTCCAGGCAGATATTCCCGACGTGCTCTACCGCGACTCAACCCCCGATATGATCATTCTCCCGGGAGGAATGCCCGGCTCGAGCAATCTCGACGAGTCCAAGACCGTCGACACCGCGCTCCGTGCCGCCTCGCGCAAGGGCGCGTTCCTCTGCGCTATCTGCGCCGCCCCCATGGTGCTTGGCAAGCGCGGATACCTCAACGGCAAGAGAGCAGTCTGCTACCCCGGGTTTGAACAATACCTTGAGGGCGCAACGGTATCAGAGACCGAGACCGTAGTCCGCGACGGCAACGTGATCACCGCCAAAGGCATGGGCGTCGCGCTCGAATTCGGACTCGAGCTCGTCCGCACACTCAAGGACGGCGAGACCGCTAATCAGATCAGAAAATCAATCTTCGCAAAGTAAAAGCATGAAAAACAGAATAAAGAAGATCAAAAAATCGATAGGTGATATTCCCGCCGCCCCCGACGCGAGAGCATTCTTGCCAATATTGCTCGTGACCGTTTGTATGGCGGTCGCATTCTTAGCGGTGATCATCGACAGGTTCATCTATCCCTTCGGCAAAGACCTGCTCTCGCCGATCATAGCGCAGCTTATCGCTATGCTCATCCCCGCATATCTCTGTATGCTCATCCTCTGCCCCGAGAAAAAGCTCTCCGCACAGCTTAAAGGTGTCGGCATAGCGACGATCGGATACGAATACGTGTTTTTCCTTATCTTCTCTTCCCTTTTTCTCGTATCCACGGCGCTTGTGCTTAATATTATTTTCGGCGGAGTCTACGCCTCCTCCGAGGGATTTACCCTGCTTGGCGCCTTCACCGCAGGACAGAACGAATATACAGTAAACACGCTCTATCTCGTTATCGTGTACGCGATAATCCCCGCAGTCGTCGAGGAGCTGGTGTTCAGAGGAATAGTTTATAGCGAGCTTTCCAAGATAAGCGAAGGACTTGCGTGCTGTGTGTCCTCACTCTTGTCAGCACTGTTCGCCTTCACGCTCGGAGGATTACCCGCCGCGCTTTTCTGCGCTCTTGTATATTGCTTTGTCAGATTTACAACGGGCTCGCTGATCTCGTGTATGATACTGCACTTCATCTACAATCTCTACGGGCTTTTCATCAATACCAATCTATCAAAGTATTTTATATCGTCGCAAAGCAATCCCCTGCTGATCGTCATAATAATCGGCGCGTGGCTTGTAAGCACGGCTCTGTTCGTGTCCGAGGCGGCAAGAGTATATAGAACGAAGGCGGCAAGAGTGGCAGACGGAGAAGAAAGCTCACGCGTGCCCAAGATCAATCATCAAGAGCTGTTTGGAGAGATCAAAAGCGCGTTTGTATATACTCCTACCCTCGTTTGCGCCATCGTTACATTTGCACTCTATATTGCGATAACCTTGATTGGATTTTTCGCATAAACAAAGATCACCACAGACCAATGGAGGCATTTTTGCCCGACATAAGCCCGTGGTGATCTTGTTTTTTTGATATCTGAAGCACTTCTTGCAGAGAATTCAACATAAGTCCCCCAAAAGCAACGTTTTTCTCGCCGCAAGCCGAATTCCAAGCCAAAATCACCGCCAAAATTTACAAAAGCACTTGAAAACCGCATAAAAATATGGTATACTGTTCTGTGCACAAAAGATCTACCCGTGGCACAGCTGGATAGCGCGTCAGACTCCGACTCTGAAGGTCAACGGTTCAAATCCGTTCGGGTAGGCCAAAAAGTTAAAGAAGGGGGCTCGCCCCCTTCTTTAACTTTTGAGTTATCCGAATGTCAATGAGAATCGTTCACCACAATCGCTTGCGATTGTGTGTATGGGTTCGAATCCGTTCGGGTAGGCCAACGAAAAAAGAGGGGGGCTTGTCCCCCTCTTTTTTCTGTTGACTCTCCGAGGCGGTACAGAGAAACGTTACGCCACGCTCGCCTGCGAGCGTGTGCATGGGTTCAGAATCCGTTCGAAACAAGACTTGCTTCCCGAATTTTGCTGTGCAAAATTACGCGTTCGAAACCTTCAATATACTCATAACAACTTCAACACACCCTGCCAAATCCCCCAAGCGCACCGCCCGCGATCCTGCCAAGCTCCTCAAGCCCGCGAGCACTGTAATGCCCGTCAACGTAAGGATTCATCATCTCGGGCATCTTGTTGAACGTCAACGCCTCTCTGCAAAGCATCAGAAAGCGCTCGTCCTCCTCGCAGATCTCATCCTGCGCGTCAATGATCTCAAAATCGCGCTCGTCGTTCGCAAACGCGCCCACGCGTATAATACCAAACTTCTCCACGCCAAGCTCTGCGGCAAGACCGCCCATCAATACACGCAGACTGTCCTTGTAATTCTCACGGCTGTTAGCAAAGACCGCGTCGCTCTCGCCGTGAAGCCAGACGAAATAAATATGACCTATCTCATACTGCTTTTTCGCCTTTTCGATTGCTGCGGCAGCCTTCGTAACCAGCGCGCGATATCCGTCGGAATCGGGAAGCCAATTTTTGATGACCGTGCTTCCCTTCGCGGCGTGAACCGCAATAACGTCGGTTTGCCTTCCCTTTATATAGGCCCTGCAAAACGACGGCACCATATTGGTATGCCCGTAGCACGCGCTCCCGAGAACGTGATCGGCAAGCCATTTTCCCGCATCCGTATCCTGCATAAAGGGCTCACCCTTAAGTCCGTCATAGCGAATATCCTCGCCAACGGGATTTTTCAAAGGAACAAGACTGTCGCCGATGAGCTTGTATTCAAACGCACCCTCTACGACCTCGCACTCCGAAAGCACCTCGGTCTGCCCCTCCATATTGCTCTGTCCGCCAAAAATTATAATATCCGCCACGTTTGCCATAGATCCGCACCGCCTTTCTGTCCTCGGTGTCAAAGTGATGTTATTCGCTTTCGTAATAAACATTATAGCAAATTTCTATTCCGAAAAAATATATTCCATATCCCTTTTGATAATATACTCCGCCATTGTTTTCATCGACCATTTCCACATTATAAAGGTACACTTCATATATGGGAATGATTGGGCTTAGATATGTCGTCCCGCCGTCCTTTAATGTCTGTGGAACAGGAATTACGCAACTCAGCAGAATGGCTATAAATATACATACGATTACAACTACTTTTCGTTTTTTCATAGTCTCACTTCCCTTATGAATTTATTGTAGCATAGGTTTTACAGAATGTCAACTTCTATTTGACGCGGCAGATACAAAAAAGCCACCCGATTGGGTGGCTTCTGCTTGTGGTTGACTATCGTCTTATATGACATTGCTTTTAGAAGAATTCAATTTAACGTGTTTAACAATAGATACGATTTCCAAAATAAAAATTGTCAAATAATAAG
Source organism: Oscillospiraceae bacterium (assembly GCA_015065075.1). GTDB lineage: Bacteria > Bacillota > Clostridia > Oscillospirales > CAG-272 > SVTX01. The sequence goes on along the minus strand of SVRA01000005.1, from coordinate 47,458 downwards.
CGTTCCAAATATAAATATTGATTCCAAGACCACCGCCTACAAATAATGCCATAGGAATCGCACCAATAAGCATAACGGCAAGAACTGAATTAAAGATGGGATGGATCTTGCGGAATATCTTTATTACAGATAATACCGCATCTACAAAGTAGAAAATCAAGCTGAAATAGGCAACTATCATTCCCCAAAACCAAAGGGCAAAGGAACGGCTAACTCCATCGTCAGTCGGCATTTCGGTTAACATTGCTACTAAAGAAGCGATCATTAATCCAAAACTGACAAGACTGATCGCCATAGCAACTATTGCATGAATTTTTATAGATGTTTCTCTCATATTTACCACCTTTCTGTTTTTATTATAGCATATATAGTGAAACAAGTAAAGCTATCTATCGTAAATACGGGCAAAAAAAACAAATTATGTACAGCAAACCGGTTGTCAATCTCAAACAACATCACAGGGATTCTGAACCTTTACACACGCTTCGCGTGGTGCAGGATCAGAACCCTCTGTGCCCCAGCCAAACAAAAAAGCCACCCGATTGGGTGGCTTCTGTTTGGCTGGGGCACAGGGATTCGAACCCCGGAAATGTCAGAGTCAGAGTCTGATGCCTTACCGCTTGGCGATGCCCCAAAATATTCCATTGATCTTGACGACCTATGTATTATATCAAAAAGAAATCGGTTTGTCAATAGCTTTTTCAAAAATTTTTTAAATCTTTTTGCGCTTCCCTTTCATTATCCCCCAAAAAATCAAGCTATATTCTCCGCAATTCGCCCCAAATGCTTGATTTTCATCACAAAAACCCTTGAAAATCAAGCAAAACAACGCAAAAATTTGCCACAGTTTATCATAAGTTTACATTTACATTATTTTTTCGTTACATTTTTTACACTCAATATGGTAAAATAAAAAATGGGTGTGTTTGCACCCAATATAAAAATTTGAAAACAAGTCAACATACGCAAAAAAATGAAAGGATTAAAAAATGGGACTTTTTGAAATCTTGGAGCTGGTCTGCGGTCTTGCCCTCTTCCTCTACGGAATGGACGTAATGGGCAATGCGCTCAAAAAGAGCGCGGGACGCAAGCTCAAAACCATCTTAGGCAACCTGACCTCAAGCAAGCTCAAGGGCTTCCTGCTCGGTCTCGGTGTCACGGCAATAATCCAGTCCTCCTCCGCTACGACCGTAATGGTCGTCGGCTTTGTAAACTCGGGAACGATGATGCTCTCCCAGGCAATAAGCGTAATTCTCGGCGCAAACCTTGGAACCGCCGTCACCGCTTGGCTTACCGCACTTAACAGTCTTGGAAACTCCGATGCTTTGTCTGCGGTAGCGTTCCTCGACTATCTCACCCCTGACTTTTGGATGCCCATTCTCGCTATCATTGGAATAGCATTCATAATGTTCTCAAAAAGAGACAAGCAGAAGGATGTCGGTACGATCCTGGTAGGCTTCGCCGTACTTATGGTAGGTATGAGCACTATGTCGGGTGCTGTCGCAGGACTTAAAAACGACCCCGAATTCGCAAAGATACTCACCATCTTCTCCAACCCCATAATCGGTGTTATTGTCGGTGCCGTCCTCACCGCGATAGTTCAGTCCTCCTCCGCATCGATCGGTATCCTTCAGGCGCTTTCAGTAACGGGAGGAATCAGCTTTGGTATGGCGATCCCGATCGTTCTCGGTCAGAACATCGGTACCTGTGTAACCGCAATGCTCTCCGCGCTCGGAACGAACAAGAACGGTAAGAGAACGGCAGTCGCCCACCTCTTCTTCAACGTAATCGGCGTGGTTTTCTGGCTCTCGATGTACTACCTTGTCGGCTGGATACTCAACCTCGTCGGCGTATTTGACCTCTTCAAGCTTGCAGAGGCAACCATCGATCCCTTTGGAATTGCCCTTGTCCACACCGTATTCAAGATCCTCGCAATCGCTCTTATGTGGCCCTTCACCAAGCTTCTTGAAAAGCTCGCGTGCGCTATCGTCAAGGGCGACGACAAGAAGGGTGATGAGTACACCTCTATGCTCGACGATCTTCTTCTCGATACTCCCTCGGTTGCACTCGACCGTTGCCGTGTTGTAGCGGCTCATATGGCAGAGCTTTCGATAAACCCCTTAAATCAATCAATATCGCTCCTTGAAAACTACGACAGCAAGGTAGCAGACGAAATACGCGCAGCCGAAGACAAGGTCGACGTGTATGAGGACGCGCTCGGCTCTTACCTCGTCAAGCTCGCATCTCGCAGCATGTCGGAGGAAGACAGCGCAGAAATAACCAAGCTTCTCCACATGATAGGCGACCTCGAGCGAATCTCCGACCACTCAGTCAACCTTGTCGAATCCGCAGAGGAGATCAAGGACAAGAACGTCACGTTCTCCGATCAGGCAGTGCGTGAGCTTGAAGCTATGTATGGCGCAGTCAGAGAGATCAGTGAGCTGACCGCAGATGCATTCGTCAACACCAATATGGAAAGCGCTCTCAAGGTAGAGCCTCTTGAGGAGGTAGTAGACGACCTCAAGGATCAGATAAGAATAAACCATATCATCAGAGTGCAGAAGAACCAGTGTACCATCGAGCTTGGCTTCATTCTTTCGGATATCCTCACCAATCTCGAGCGTGTATCCGACCACTGCTCCAATATCGCAGGATGCCTCATCGAGATCTCCCGTCACCACGACGCGCTTGACCTCCACAATTATATGCACGAGCTTAAGGAAGCAGAAGAAACTCACTTCAACGAGCAGTACAAGATGTACTCCGACAAGTATTCCATCAATTCTTAATCGCATAAAAAATAAAAACCGCTTGCGGATCTCCGCAAGCGGTTTTTGTTATATGATCTTATCCAAAATTGTGCGCCGAACCACACGATAGCTCGGCTTTTCATGCTCTCTGTAAGCTTCACTATGATGTACCGCAGGCATTCCCGCCTCGGCGTATCTTTCAAGAAAAGCGCGCCACTCGTCAAGCGAAAAATTCAGCTCAAGCTCACCAAAGCAAGCCTCTGCATCGTTGAGATAGCAGCCAAGCACCTCTCTGCCGCCGTTTTTCACGCTTGCCGACTCTACAAAAGCATCAAACAAAGCCTCCTTCGGCAATCCGCGCGACTTCCAAACGCCAAGATCGACCCTGCAAAGCTCGTCGGTCAAAAATTCGACCAAATCTCCCTGCCTTTCCTCAACTCGTTCGAATTCCGCGTCAAAATATCTCCGCGCCGCCGCGAGATCAGCAAGTAAATGCTCCGCGCCAAGCGCCGCCTGATAGCAAAACTTCGCCACGTCCTGCGGCATTATACTCGGATGCTTTTTCGCGTGCAAAATAAAATAATCTTTAAAATCCATAAAATCTCCAACGAAAAGCCGCCCAAGAGAACTATTTTTTCACCACACGGCACTTTTCAATCCCATAATATTTAAAGCAAGCGATCGCTCTCTCGTCTATCCTCTCACCACAAACGACGATCGGTATCGCAGGAGGACATGAAACGGTTGCCGAGGCAAGCACCTCGCCGCAGGCATCCTCAACCGCAACCTCTCGCGAGGATGACATCAAAGCCTGCCTTACCGACATAACTCTTTCAGCCTCCGCTACGCTCGGCGCTCTTTCGAGTATCTCTTCCCTCTTTTCGATCAAGCAAAGCGCATCTAAAAGCAACTTAATGCCGCCTCTGTCGATCTCGGGCGTAAACATCATAACAACGTAATCGGGATCCGAAAACTCGCACGCGATCCCCTTCTCCAAAAGCATCTTAGCGATCTCATGCCCGTAATAACCATAGCCTTTCGTAGCCAAGGCCAGCTTCGTCGGCTCGTCACCGATAACGCAAAAGCCTTTTTCAACAAGTGCTTTTTTCAAACTCGCAATCTCGCCGCAAATCTCGGCAAGTCTTTCTCTGTATCCGTCGCAAATATATAAATTCGCCATATCAAGCGACTGTAATATCAGATAAGAAGGGCTTGTCGAAGCAAAAAGCTGCATCGCCTGCTCCGCCATTTCAGAAAACAGCTCGGGGGCACGACGGGAAATATGCAAATACGCCCCTCCCGTCAGCACGGGCAGGGTTTTATGTGCCGAATCACAGCAAATATCCGCGCCGAGATCGATCGGATGGCGCGACTCGGGCAAAAACTTCAGATACGCGCCGTGCGCGTTGTCAACCGCCAAAATAACACCGTGTCTATGGCAGACCTCCGCCAATCCGCGCACGTCCGCCTCGTTACCGAGATAATCAGGGCTCGTAATATAGACCGCAACCGGCTTTTCCTTCATTCCCGAGAGCCTTTCTTCAAGAGCCTCCGCGCTCACGCGACAGCTTACAATGCCCTCATCATCGTGGGAAAATAGCCATTCAACACGCGCGTCCAGAAGCGCCACCGCAGACAAAAAGGTCTTGTGCGCATTTCTCACCGCCAATATCAGCGTCTCCCTGCCAAGCTCCTTAGCCCGCATAGCGCACAGATACACCATCGCCCGAATACAAAGCGACGAGCCCTCTGTAGAATAAAGCGTCTTTTTCGTGCCAAAAAGCGAGCTTGCGTTGCACTCACTCTCGGCAATAATGCCATTCCCTTCGGAGTAAAGCACGTCAGCTCCCTCGACTTCGGTAATATCTCTCTGCTCGACACCGAGAAAGCAAACTCCCTTATGTCCGGGCATATGTAAACGAAGAGCGCCGTCGGCGCAGTATTTTTTCACGAAATCACAAATCGGAGCTTTCATAAAAATAACCTCGCACAAACGGCGTTCCTTTCAGATATATCAATTTTCTTCTTCGTCAAGAGTCTTTGCAACCTCAAGCATGATAGCACATTCCATTCTCTTCTTGAAGAGCTCGCAGCCGTACTTGTAAACTCCGCGCACCGAGCCGGTCGAATGGTAAGCGTTCGCCGCACAGCCGCCCGAGCAGTAAAGCCTTGCCCAGCAATCGCGGCACTCGGGACGCGAGTAGACGTTGCAGGATGCAAAATCGCACTGCGCTTCGTGATTGGTAACGCCGTCCCAGACGTTTCCAAGCTTGAACTTCTCCTCGCCAACGAACTGGTGGCAGGGATAAAGATCTCCCCACGGCGTGACCGCCATATATTCGGTTCCCGATCCGCAGCCCGAAATACGCTTGTAAATACAAGGACCGCCCTTGAGATCGATCATATAGTGATAGAAGGTAAAGGGCTTGCCCTCTCTGTGACGCTTGAGCATAAGCTCGGCAAGCTTTTCGTACTGATCGAGCACGATCGGCAGATCCTCACGCGTCAGCGCGGAGGGATCGTCCTCTGCGGCAACGACGGGCTCCATAGAAAGCTCATTGAAGCCAAGCTCCAACATCTTCTCAATATCCTTCAAAAAATCGGGATTTGCGTGTGTAAACGTGCCGCGCATGTAATAATCCTTGCCGCCGCGCGCCTCAACAAGCTTCTGGAACTTGGGAACTATTTTCTCCCAGCTTCCGTTACCCGCGTAGTCGACACGGTAGCGGTCGTGGACCTCTTTTCTTCCGTCGAGACTGAGCACGACGTTCGAGCATTCCCTGTTCGCAAAATCGATCACGTCGTCGTCGATCAGAACGCCGTTGGTCGTCAACGTGAAGCGGAAATTCTTGCCTGCCTCCTTCTCGATCGAGCGCGCGTAAGCAACAAGCTCTTTGACCACGTCAAAGTTCATCAAGGGCTCGCCGCCGAAGAAGTCGACCTCCAGATTGTATCTTCCCTTCGAGTTTTCGACAAGAAAATCAAGCGCTCTCTTTCCGACCTCAAAGCTCATCAGAGCTCTGTCACCGTGATATTTTCCCTGACTTGCAAAGCAATACGAGCAGTTTAGATTGCAGGTGTGCGCGATGTGCAGGCAAAGCGCCTTGACAACACCCGCGCTCTTTTCCTTGAGCTTGCCCGCCATCGACTCAAAATTGTCAGGAGAAAAGAGTTTGCCCTCTCCCTTCAATGCCTCAATGTCCTCAAAGCAGCCCTCAAGCTCCTCGCGCGTGACCGTCTCATCGGAGGCGTACTTTTCAAGCATAGCCGAGATGATTTCTTCCTTCGGGCAGCCTTCATAAGCCTCGATAACGTCGTATACTACGTCATCTACCACGTGCACCGATCCCGAGCAGATGTCAAGCACGATATTCAGCCCACCCAATTTATAACAATGTACCATATTTAGTAACTCCAAATCAAAATCTTATAAAACAGTGCTATGGGGGAAGGATTGCCTTCCCCCATAAAAATCTTAAGAATTCACGAAATCGATAAAAATTCGCGCAGGCAAGGCGCTTGCCGATAGGCAAGCGGTCAGCAAGCCATAGCTGCGTATCGCACCGTAGCAAGCAAGGCGAAGGGCTTACTTAACGTAAGTCGAGCCGCTTGCGAGGAGTAACGAAGCATACGCGGATTTTTAGAAGGTCGAATTACTTCTTATTCTCGCACTGCTGATTAGCAATACCGCAAGAGGTCTTGCAAGCAGACTGGCAAGAGGTCTGGCACTCGCCACAGCCACCGTTCTTCGCGGTCTCGCAAAGATTCTTTGTATCAAGTGTCTTAATACGCTTCATAGCATTTATCCTCCGATAAATTAGATTTACGGATACATTATATCACAGACTTTCGCATAAGTCAATAAGATAGTCGAATTTTTTTGCATTTTTCTTCAAACACAAGAGAAAACCGCCCTTTGTAAAGGTTGACATCTCCGCCGACAAATGGTATAATTGAATTAATATGTGCACAGCTCCACCCGAACCATCATACAAAACGGAGGAAACTATGACTAAAACCAAGCTCTCCCGCCGCTTCTGGCTCTCATTGGCTCTCTTCGGACTGATGGGACAGATCGCGTGGGTCGTTGAGAATATGTATCTCAACGTCTTTATGTATAAGATGTTCAACGCCTCGGCGGCGGACATATCTAATATGGTCTCTGCAAGCGCGATAGCAGCGACTCTGACCACAGTGCTCGTCGGAGCTTTATCCGACAAGCTCGGCAAGCGCAAGGTGCTCATCTGCGGAGGATATATTCTCTGGGGACTCTCGATCTTCGCGTTCGCTCTGCTCAAGGTAGACCTGCTCGAGAGCATTTTCCCCACGGTCAGCGGCGCGGCACTCGGCATCACCCTGACGATCGTGCTCGACTGCGTAATGACCTTTTTCGGCTCGTCGGCAAACGATGCGGCGTTCAACGCCTGGCTGACCGACAGCACCGACAACACCAACCGCGGCAGCGCGGAGGGCATCAACGCGATGATGCCTCTCGTGGCAATACTCGCCGTGTTCGGCGGCTTTATGGCGTTCGACCTGAACAAAAGTGAAAGCTGGACGCTCATCTTCGCGATAATCGGCGCGGCAACCGTCGCCATCGGAATCCTCGGCATCTTCATAATCGAGGAAAAGAAGGCCAAGCCCTCCGAGACGGGATATCTCAAAAACGTGATCTACGGCTTCCGCCCGTCAACCGTCAAGGCAAATCCGAGCTTTTATTTCTACCTCGCCTCATTCATAATCTTCAACATCTCAATACAGATATTTATGCCCTACCTCATCATATACTACGAGGTATCGCTCGCTATGACAAACTACGTTCTGATAATGGCGCCCGCCATCATCATTGCCTCTGTCGTCACGGCGTTCTGGGGCAGAGCTTACGACAAAAAGGGCTTTTCGCTCACCTGCTTCTTTTCTCTGCTCTGGCTGTCGTTCGGATATATCGTGCTCTTCCTTTTCCGTCAGACAGTGCCCGTATTCATCGGCTCGCTCTTTATGATGTGCGGATACCTCGCAGGAATGGCGGTGTTCGGCGCAAAGATCCGCGACCTGACCCCCGAGGATAAGGCGGGACGGCTTCAGGGCGTAAGAATATTCTCACAGGTGCTCGTTCCCGGCGTAGTCGGACCCTTTATCGGTAAAACAATACTTTCAAACGCCGAAAAGATAGTCAACAACGACGGCACCGAGTCCTTCGTACCCAATGCAAACATCTTCCTCGGTGCGCTGATCCCCATAATCCTGCTTGCGCTCATTCTCCTGCTAACGAAAAAGAAGCCCACGCTCAAAACCGACCTGAAAACACCCTTTGAGGACGACGAAGCAAGCAGCTGGACCGAGCACCCCCACCCGCAGATGAAAAGAGACGGCTATATGTCGCTCTGCGGCGATTGGCAGCTCTCCGTGGTCAAAAAAAGCAACAAAACCGACCTTGGCACCGTCAAGGTCCCCTTCCCCCCCGAATCAAGACTTTCGGGCATCGACCGAGAGCTGAAAAAGGGCGAAAAATACGTATACCGCAAAAGCTTCTCGCTGCCCGAGAATATGCAGGGCAAAAGAACGATCATCCACTTTGAAGCGGTCGATCAGGTCGCCGAGGTCAGCCTTAACGGAGAGCTAGTCGGCAGACACATCGGTGGCTATCTCCCCTTCTCGTTCGACATAACAAATCACCTGCGCAACGGCGAAAATACACTCACCGTCTCCGTCACGGACAGTCTTGACAAGGATCAGGCGTGGGGCAAGCAAAGAAAAAAGCGCGGAGGCATGTGGTACACCGCAATAAGCGGCATCTGGCAGGCTGTCTGGCTCGAGTCCGTGCCCGAAAATTATATCCGCTCGCTCAAAATAACCCCAACGCTCGATAGCGTAACGATCGAGACCGAGGGCGGCGAGGACGAAAAGCTCCTGACACTCAAAGGCTCCGGCAAATCCTACAAATTCAGCGGCAACAAGGCAACTATTGAGATCGATTCCCCTCGCCTCTGGTCACCCGAGGACCCCTACCTCTACGAATTCACTCTCGAATGCGGAAGCGACCGCATAGACTCCTACTTCGCGCTCCGCACCGTCACGATCGAAAGGATCAAGGACAAAAGCTATATCTGCCTTAACAACAAGCCCTATTTCTTCCACGGACTTCTCGACCAGGGCTACTTCAGCGACGGAATATACACCCCCGCCACCCCCAAGGGCCTTGAAAACGACGTTTTAGAAATGAAAAAGCTCGGCTTCAATATGCTCCGCAAGCACATAAAGATCGAGCACCCACTTTTTTACCACTACTGTGACAAGCATGGAATGATCGTTTTTCAAGATATGGTCAACAGCGGCGGCTATAGTTTCCTGCTCGACACCGCCCTCCCTACCGTAGGCTTCAAAAAGGGTCTTAACCGCCCCGCGCCGAAAGGCCGCCGTCAAATTTTCGAAGAAAACAGCGCCGAGACGGTCAGCCTGCTCTACAATCATCCCTCGGTCTGCTATTATACGATCTTCAACGAGGGCTGGGGACAGTTTAACGCCGACGGAAACTACAAACGCCTCAAGGCGCTTGACCCAACAAGAATATGGGACGCAACGTCGGGTTGGTTTATCGAAAAGGAAAGCGACGTTGTCAGCGAGCACGTCTATTTCAAAAAGCTCGACCTCAAAAATGATCCCGACCGCCCTCTCGTGCTTTCGGAATTCGGCGGCTACGCCCACAAGATATCCGAGCACTCCTTCAATCTCGATAAGACCTACGGATATTCGATGATCTCCGACGGAGAAAGCTTCGCCTCGGCGCTTGAGGCTCTCTATCGTAACGAGGTCATCCCGATGATAGATCGCGGACTCTGCGCCACGGTATACACGCAGGTCAGCGACGTCGAGGACGAGACCAACGGACTGCTCACCTACGACCGCCAACACCTCAAGGTCGACCCCATCAGAATGAAAGCTCTTTCAGACGAGTTTTTCTCTGCCTTCAACTCACAATTTGATAAATAAAACGTCAAAAAGCCTCGGCCTCCGAGGCTTTTTGCAACTATAGGTTGTCGCATTATAAATATATATAAATTATATTGACTTTTAGACAGAAATGTGTTAGAATTAGGTTTAATAGCTTTATTTTTTGAACACAGACAGGAGGGATTGATTTGATATTCGGAAAGCACATCAACCGATATTATCTCAAGTACTTACCAATGCTGCTGCTCGGCGCACTTGCGCTGGTCCTCGTGGACTATATGCAGCTGGTAATCCCGGAGCTTTACGGAGCCGTCATCGAGGGAATCGAAACGGGCTTTGTAACCGATTCCGCAAACGACATCGTGTATAATTTCGATTTAAATTATGTATTGGACAACATCTGCAGGCCCATGCTATTCGTCATCCTCTCGCTCGTATTCGGCAGATTTTTATGGAGAGTCTGCTTCTTCGGAGCAGGCATCAAGCTTGAGACAGACCTCAGAGACAGAATGTTCGATCGCTGCAAGGACCTCTCCCAGCAGTATTATCAGGTCAACAAGGTCGGCAATATGATGTCCTTCTTCACCAACGACCTGGACACCGTTCAGGAGTGCTTCGGCTGGGGTATTATGATGTTCTTCGATGCCGTCGTTCTCGGCGTCCTCGCAATCATAAAAATGCTGAAAATGAACCCTGTCCTCGCGCTTCTCTGCATGATCCCCATGGTGCTGCTTCTCGTCTGCTCGCTTATCGTGGGCAGATATATGAGCAAAAAATGGGAAAAGAGACAGGAGGCGTTCTCTATGCTCTCCGATTTCTCGCAGGAGACCTTCGCAGGAATCGCAGTCGTCAAGGCATTCGTGAAGGAAGCTCACGAGCTGCTCGAATTCAAGAAGCTCAGTAAGAACAATGAGAACAGAAACGTAGAGTATACAAGGCTCTCCGTGCTCCTTCACGTTGCGCTCACCCTGCTTATAGAGTCGGTAGTCTGCGTTATCCTCGGCTACGGCGGATATCTCGTACACACCGAGACCTTCAAGGCGGCACAGCTCGTAGAGTTTATCGGATACTTCAACGCGATCATCTGGCCCATCATGGCGGTCTCCGAGCTTATCGGAATGCACGCACAGGGCAAGGCATCGCTAAACCGTATCAGTGAGCTGCTCGACTCCACCCCCGACGTCTTCGACAAGCCCGACGTAGAGGATATGAGCGAGATCCGCGGCGATATCGAATTCAAAAACCTCACCTTCCGCTATCCCGACGGCGAGTTTGATGTGCTTCGCAACGTCAGCTTCTCGGTCAAGGCAGGCGAAAACGTGGGAATTATCGGACGCACGGGCTCGGGCAAGACCACGATAGTCGATCTTATCCTCCGCACCTACAACGTGCCCGAGGGAACGGTATTCATCGACGGCAAGGACGTCAATTCGATCCCGATCAAGACCGTACGCGCAAGCGCGGCATACGTGCCGCAGGACAACTTCCTGTTCAGCGACACCATAGAAAACAACATCAGCTTCGCCACAGACGGCGGCGATTTTGATCAGGTCGTGCACGCCGCCGAAATGGCAGACGTTCACAGCAATATATCCGAATTTCCTCTGCAATATAAGAGCGTCCTCGGCGAGCGCGGCGTTACCGTCTCGGGCGGACAAAAGCAAAGGATCTCCATCGCCCGCGCTCTTATGAAAAACGCCCCCATACTCATTCTCGACGACTCGGTTTCCGCGGTCGACGTCAAGACCGAAAAGGCAATACTCGGCAACCTCCGCGAGATCAGAGGCGGCAAGACCACCCTTCTTATCGCTCACCGAGTAAGCACGATCGAGCAGATGGACAAGATAATCTTCGTCGAGGACGGCGAGATCGCCGCAGTCGGCAAATACGGCGAGCTTTACGAGACCTGCCCCGAGTTCAAGAATCTTGTCGATCTCCAAAAGCTCGACGGCGAGGAAAACGAGAGCTCAAACGGCGAAAGCGAGGTGGACGTAAATGTATAATATTTATCCCATACTCATCGTCGGCGCAATAATCGGCGCATTCGCAACAATATTTATCATAGCCTTCGCCACAATGAAGGACAAAAAGGAAGCCATCGGCTTTGAGCGCGATATGAAGGACTCGGTCATTATCAAGAGACTTCTGAAATACGCAAAGCCCTATTGGCCGCAATTCCTTTTGGTGCTCGTGCTTATGATCTTCTCGATCGCCCACGAGATAATATCTCCTCTTATTATGGGTGATCTCATCGAGATGGTCGGCGGCGGAAGCTTCGAGCTCTCCGATCTGTATATTCGCATAATTGCCTATGCAACTATACTGATAGTTTCGCTGATAAGCACATATTTTCAGTCGATCATACTGCAAAAGACGGGACAGCGCATAGTCTCCAACATCCGCGAGGACCTTTTCGCGCACATTGAGAGCCTTTCTCACGATCAGCTCAATAAGATCCCCGTCGGCACGCTGGTCACAAGAGTCACGAACGACACCAACGCTATCTCGATAACCTTTACGAACATCTTAGTAAACCTTGTCAAAAACGTCTTCATCATCTTCGGTGTTCTCGGTGCGATGCTCCTGCTCAACTATATGCTGACGCTCGTAGTGCTCTGCTTCGTGCCCTTCGTCGTGCTCTTCACCGTGATCTTCCGTAAATTCTCGCGCCGCGCTCACCGTCAGGTAAAGGACGGCACGACCGACATCAATATCTTCCTCTCCGAAAACCTTTCGGGAATGAAGATCATTCAGATCTTCAACCGCGAGGAGCACAAAAAGGAAGAATTCCAGAAGAAAAACCGCAAGCTCGGCAAGGCAAAGATGGATCAGATGTTTGTCTTCGGTATATTCAGACCTATGGTCTATATGCTCTACATCTCCTCTATCCTGTGCCTGTTCTACTTCGGCGCAAGAGGCAAGCTCGAGGGCTGGGAATTTCTCGGTCAGGCGGTAGAGGTCAACGTGATAGTTGCCTTCTATCAGTACATCAATAAGTTCTTCAACCCCATCCAGAACCTCGCCGAGCAGTTTAACCGTCTGCAAGCGACCTTTGCTTCCTCGGAAAAGATATACAAAATATTCGACATCATCCCCGAGGTAGTGGACGAGCCCGATGCTATCGAGCTTGACGTCGTCAAGGGTGACATCGAATTCAGAAACGTATGGTTCTCCTACCTGCCTGACGAATGGGTGCTCAAGGACGTGTCCTTCAAGGTAAACGCGGGCGACACCGTTGCCTTCGTCGGCTCGACAGGCTCGGGCAAGACCACCATCCTCTCTCTGATCTGCCGCAACTACGACATTCAGAAGGGCGAGATCCTCATCGACGGCATCAATATAAAGAAGATCAAAATAAGCTCCCTGCGCCGCCACTTCGGACAGATGCTTCAGGATGTCTTCCTCTTTGCAGGTACGATCCGCTCCAATATCGCGCTCGGACTTGAAAACGTCACCGACGGCGAAATAGAGGCGGCGTGCAAGTACGTCAACGCTGACAGCTTTATAAACAAGCTCTCGGGAGGACTTGATGAGGTCGTAAGAGAGCGCGGAAACAACTTCTCAGCAGGTCAGCGACAGCTCATCAGCTTCGCAAGAACGATAATTCATAAGCCCTCAGTCATGATTCTCGACGAGGCGACCGCTAATATCGACACCGAGACCGAGGTGCTCATTCAGGATTCGCTCGAAAAGATGATGAACATCGGAACTATGCTTATGGTCGCTCACCGTCTTTCCACCATTCAGCACGCGGACAATATCATCGTGCTCTCTCACGGAAGGATACTCGAGCAAGGAACTCATAACTCTCTGCTCCAAAATAAAGGTCATTATTACCGCCTCTACACCCTCCAATATCACAAGGAGCAGCTCGGCGGCAAATAACTTATGAACAAGATAAGCATAAACACAAAAAAACTGCCCCTCGCCTTTTGGAATAAGGGCTTTTGGAAAGCGGCTCTTGCACTTGCATTGCCTCTGGCTCTGCAAAATATGCTTGCGGCATCCTTCAGCTTAATAGATACCCTGATGGTAAGTCAGCTCGGCACGATACCACTGTCCTCGGTCAATATGGCGGGACAGTGGAGCTGGCTTTTCAGCATGGTCATCTTTGGAATCACGTCAGGCGCTTCGGTCTTTGCCGCGCAGTATTGGGGCGACAAAAACATTAAAGGTATTCACAAGGTTCAGGGTATCGCGATCATATCGGGACTTATCATTTCGCTCGGATTTACTCTCGTAGCGCTGATAGCGCCCGAATGGGTCATTTCTCTTTTCAACAAAGATCCCGAGGTAATAGCTACGGGCTCTGCATATTTGCAATACGCCTGCCTTTCCTTCCCCGCGATCGCACTGACACAGATATTCGGCGCGATTCTCCGCGCGGTCGAGCGCCCAATGCTCCCGACCGTCGTAACGGGAATCTCCGCCGCTATGAACGCGTTTATCAACTACCTTCTTATCTATTCTGCGGGAATGGGCGTCAAGGGTGCGGCAATAGCAACGGCGATCACGTCGTGGATGGGCCCTGTGCTGATATTCCTCGTCTCTCTGATACAAAAGAATATTCTCATCGCTCCGATCCGCGAGGTCTTCGCGTTTGACCGTGAAACTATAGCAGAGTTCTTCAAAAAGGCCTCCCCTGTTATCGCAAACGAAACGATGTGGGGACTCGGCACAACGATGTACAATATCATATTTGCCAACATTGGATATGAGGAATATGCCGCAATAGCGATAGTAAAAACCTTTGAAAGCTTTTCATTCTGCTTTTTCATCGGTGTTTGCAGTGCCTGTTGCGTTATGGTCGGCAAATCGGTCGGCTCGGGGCAGATAAGAGAGAGCATTCGCGACTCAAAGCGTTTTTTGATCATCATGCCTGTCATTTCAATGCTGGTTGCTGTTTTGATGATCTCACTTAGAATGCCGCTTATCTCACTATTCAATATGGGTGAGAACATTTCGCAGTACTCTCTTGATCTTGCAAGCAAGATAGTTATTATCTACAGCGTTTGGGCAGCAATCCGAAACATTCCGTACATCACCGTCGTGGGAATCTTCCGCTCTGGCGGAGATACCGTCACGGGTATGATAATCGAGCTTGGAGTTCTCTGGGCGTTCTCGGTACCTATGACCTATATCGCGGCAGAATGGCTTGGACTTCCCTTCCTTGCAGTCTACTGCACTATGCTTTTGGCGGAGGATATACCAAAATCCATCATCTTCCTGCTTTATTACCGATCGGGCAAGTGGCTCCGCCCCGTAACCGAGGCAGGCGTAAAGGGATTAAAAGAATTTTCTGAATAAACCAACTAAAATAAATATCCCCCCTTAAAACGGGGGATATTTCAGTTTGGGCCATACATCTAAATTTTCTTTTACAAAATTCACCCGCCGAGACACTCTCGGCGGGTGAATATTCATTTTGTTATTCATTTGATGGATATCGACTTTATTCGCGACCGTAACGCCGTTCTTTCGTTATCTGTATTTTCGCGGATTTTTGTCCTTAGATCAATGATCAATCGAGCTGATCGATCGAGGTCACTACGACTACCTTGACCGTTTTTTGAGTGGTATTACCCGTCGCGTCGGTGGCGGTTATCGTGAGAGTGTGCTCGCCCTCGGTAAGTCTGCCGCGGTTGTCGAGCGCACCGTTCGACCAAGTCAATTCGGCCTCTATCTCACCGTCGGTGTCGTCTGTCGCGAAAATATTAAGCAGGCATCTCGCGCCGACAAGTGCGCTGATGCTCTCGGCAGACCAGTCGATCTCGGGCGCAGTTACGTCCTTTTTGCCTACGGTGACGGTAAGCGTGATCTCGGAGGAGTTGCCTGCCGTATCGGTCGCCCTTACGGTGCAGCTATGCTCGCCTGCAGTCAAAAGTCCGTTTTCGTCAAGCGCACCGTCCGACCAGATATATTCGGGAGTAATCGCTCTCTCCTCGTATTCGTCCCAAACGGTAAGATCGAGCTCAAAAGTTTTGCCCTCGGTGGTGCTGATCGCACTCTCGCCGTTATAAGTAATAACGGGGGCAACTGTATCTGCTTCCTTCATATTGAAGGTTATGCTATCAATATAGACTGTGGTGCTTTCGCTATCTGTGAAACGGAAGCCGAAGTTGACGGGCTTGAAATATCCGTTCTCGTCAGCAAAGCAAGCCATACCCTCGGATTTAGATATATTATCTCCGTCCTTGGTGATAGTAACGTCTATCCATTCTTCCGTTGCAGAAGGTACGACTCGGGATATCCAGGAAGCGCCCGCATCGTCGGTGATGCGGACCTCCCTGACGTTAGCCGTACAATAGACTCTGAACGTGATCGACTCGATCGCGTTTACCACGACCTTTTGTTCACTGAGGTCAAGAGTGATTCCCGTGCCTTCAACATTTGTCAATGCAAGAACGTAACCCGAATAGCCTTCGGGAATATTTGCCGCTGCCGCCTCATCGGCGGTCATCATATTAAAATCGGTGTAAGTATAGCCCGTAACACCCTCGACATCTTCGCCGTAGGGGATCTCGTCCTTGCCCACTCCGTCCTCAAACGACGCGGCGTAGATCGAAACCGAAGAAAGAAGCAGGGAAAAAACAACAATAATCGAAACGATTATTTTTTTCATATCTTTACTGCGCCTCCTCGAGAAGAATATCGCGGAGCGTCTGGATCTCCTCTGCGGTTATTCCGCAAGAAATCAGATAATTCTCGACCTTTTCGGCAAAGGTCTCGCCCTCGTAAGAGTTATACAAGTAATTATAAGTTGCCTGAATATTGTTTCTGAGCGCTTCTATGCTTGCGTTATCAAATGTTCCCGTTACCGAGAAGATCGAAAGCTCGTAATCCATCATAATGTCGGTCTTGCTTACTCCCACAAGTCCCTGAAGCAACAATACGATAGTTCCCGTACGGTCACGTCCGAGCGAGCAGTGGATATATACGGGATAGTTCGCAGGGTTAAGGAAAACTCTTATTTCATCGGCAATTATCTCTTTGCCCTTTTCATTGCTTATTCCCTTGTCGCCGCAGTAATATCTTCCGTCGAGGTTGATATACTTTACGTCATCTCCAAGAGGAGATTTAACGCCTGCACCGCCTTCTCCCACCGTACGCAGGTCAAGGTCTGTCTTTATACCGATAATATCGTGGAAGGTCATAATGCCGTTTTCGGTGATCCCCTCAAGCTTACCGCCGCGATAGATCATTCCCTGCTTCATTCGGCGATCGTCAATTCCCTCGTATCCACCCGCGTCTCTGGTGTTGCTTACTCCTTCGACCTCAATAGTTCTGGGGCTCTTGGCGGTCTTGAAGATATGAACCGAGCTTCTGACAGTTTCGTCGGCGCGCACCGCGTCGATCTGCCAATAATAAGTCTTGCCCGTAAAGAGCGTGGATACAGTGAGCTTGTTTTCGTTTACAAGATAGCTCTCCGCCTCGGACATATCCTTATGGGTGGACAGATACACTCTGTAATACTCCGCTCCCTCGACCTCTTCCCATTCAAAATCAACAGGGGAGGGATAGTATATATCTGCGTGCTTATAAAATTCGCTCGAATCGGTCTTTTTCCAGTTGAAATTTTTCCACCAGCCGTATACGTCCTCGTTTGCGAGAACGAGCTTTGCGTTATCCTCGGGAGATATTACGGCAATCTCATCTGTGGGCTCCTGACCTGCCGCTGTAGTTTCCTCAATTGTAGCTTCGGTGGTTTCGCCTGCTACCGTGGTGGTTTCTCCACTTGTGGCTTCGGTGGTCTCGCCTGCTCCCGTGGTGGTTTCACAGCTTGTGGCTTCGGTAGTCTCGCCGCTTGTGGCTTCGGTGGTTTCGCCTGACGTCGTGGTTTCTTCGTTGGTAGTTGCTTGGGTGGTCATTTCGGTCTCCTCTCCTTGTCCGTCATTACAAGCAGCAAATGAGAGCAACATTGTTGCAGACAAGATAAAAATGAGTAGTTTTTTCATGTTTTTTGTTCCTTTCAGAAGATCGTTAACTTTGGGATGCGAATTTTATTGCTTCATAGTCATTTCGCCGTATGACGGCAGAGGCCAGGTCTTTGAGGGGACTATTCCCTCCATTTCGTCGACGACTCGTCTGAGCTCGGTCATAAGCGGTATGACCGTCTCTTTATAAGCCGTAGCCGACTCGGCGTAATGCTTTTTATGTGTGCGCTCGCGATCTGCCGACATTGCAGCCGTTTTCAGCTTTTCGGCAAGGTCGTACGCTCTCGCATTCAGATCTGACAGCTTACGGATTATCGTCTTTTCAAGAACTGCTCCGTTATTTGTCTCAAAGATCTTCATTTTGTTCTTGGCGATCTCAGCAAGCTCACCTACGTACTCCTCAACTGCGGGAATTATCTTCTTATTGGCGATATCGACCATGGTCTTTGCCTCGATGTCTATCACCTTTGAGTAGTTTTCAAAATATATCTCTTCTCTTGCGCGAAGCTCGACCTCGCTCATAACTCCGAATTCGGTAAAGAGCTTGACGTTCTTTTCTGCCGTCAGACACGAGAAGGAATCCACGCTCGTCCTCATATTGAGAAGTCCGCGGCGCTCTGCCTCCTCGGGCCAAGCCGACGAATATCCGTTGCCGTTGAAGATTATTCTGTGGTGCGCCTTGAAGGTCTCCTTTATCAGCGCTCTCGCCTCGGTCTCAAGGTCGGCTGCGCCCTCAAGCTTGTCGGCAAAATCCTTGCACACCTTGGCAACCGCCGTATTTATGACGATATTGGACATTGCGATATTCTGCGACGAGCCTACCATTCTGAACTCGAACTTATTACCCGTAAAGGCGAACGGAGAGGTTCTGTTTCTGTCGGTCGAGTCGTAACGGAAGGTGGGAACGCTGGGAACTCCGAGGTCCATCGTCTTTTTACCCCTGCTCAAATAGTCGGTATCTCCCACGATCGCATCGATAAGCTCCTCGAGCTCGTCTCCAAGGAACATAGAAACTATGGCAGGAGGCGCCTCGTTAGCACCGAGTCGATGATCGTTTCCGGGCGTTGCCGCCGACAGACGAAGAAGGTCCTGATAATCGTCGACAGCCGCTATAACTGCGGCAAGGAAGAGCAAAAATTGCGTGTTCGACGCAGGGTTTTTGCCTGCAGACAGAAGATTTTTGCCCGTATCCGTTCCAATAGACCAGTTGTTATGCTTACCCGAGCCGTTTATTCCCGCATAGGGCTTTTCGTGAAGCAAGGCAACAAGCCCGTGTCGCTCTGCAACAGTTTTCATAGTCTCCATAATTATGAGGTTCTGGTCAACGGCGACGTTGGTATTGGCAAATATCGGCGCAAGCTCGTGCTGTGAGGGCGCTACCTCGTTGTGCTTGGTCTTGGAATTGATTCCAAGCTTCCAGAGCTCGCGGTCGAGATCCTCCATATACGCGCCGATCTTGGTCTTAAGGTGTCCGTAATAATGATCCTCGAGCTGTTGACCCTTGGGCGCGGGGGCACCGAAAAGGGTTCTGCCCGTATAGAGCAGGTCGTCACGTTTGTCGTAATATTCTTTGTTGATAAGGAAATATTCCTGCTCTGCGCCGACCGAGGTATTGACTCTCGTTGCGGTCGTATCGCCAAAGAGGGCAAGAATTCGCAAAGCCTGCTCGCTTATCGCGTCCATAGAGCGCAGAAGCGGTGTTTTGGTATCAAGCGCATCTCCCGTATAAGAGCAGAAGACCGTGGGAATATAAAGCGTTCCGTCCTTTATAAAGGCGTACGACGAGGGATCCCACGCGGTGTATCCTCTCGCGTTACAGGTCTCGCGCAAGCCTCCCGAGGGGAAAGACGACGCGTCCGACTCTCCCTTTATCAGTTCCTTGCCCGAAAACTCCATAACGACCTTATCTCCGCCGATGGGGGAGATGAAGGAATCGTGCTTTTCCGCGGTAACGCTGGTAAGAGGCTGGAACCAATGAGTATAGTGTGTAGCTCCCTTTTCTGTCGCCCAGTCCTTCATCGCGTTCGCGACGACGTTGGCAATCGAAACGTCTATCATTTTTCCTGTTTTTATCGTTTCTGTAAGGGATTTGTATACGTCCTTCGGCAGTCTTTGACGCATGACCGCATCGTTGAACACCATGCAGCCGTATATTTCGGGAATGTTTGTCATTTTATCTCTCCTTAAGAGTATAATTATAGTAATTATATACCTGTTGGGTGATTTTGTCAAGTAGGAGGTCTGCCTTTTCGTTCAAAACAAGGCCATTATCAAAAAATGGGAGCTATCGGCACATGTTTTAAGCGACGTTTTCGAACACTTAAGAAATATGCGATTTTGCTCCCTCGATCATGGTTAAATAAGTTTATCTACGCTTACCTTGAATATTTCAGCAAAAGCCTTCAACTCGATATCCGTAACAAATCTTTTTCCTCACTCTATTCTCTGTATGGCATTCTTATCAATATCTATGCCAATAAGCTGCATTTTATCCGCAAGTCCTCTTTGAGAAAGCTTTGTGGGATGGGATAATCTTAAATTGCGAATATTTTCGCCGCACAGATTATTTTTACCGCCGTTTTTGTTTTTGAACATTTTAAACCTCCGTTTGACATTCAGTGATTGACAAATCTATTATATTGTGTTATAATGTGTAACTTGACATTCACCAAATGTCAATAGGGCGAATTTCTTGATCAAAGTAAAAACTAACATGATTTAAATAAAAAAGCACGAGTAAGTTAAAAACTTATTCGTGCTTCTCTCTCCAATATTATCCGACAACTACCACCGACACCGAAATATCGTCTCTTTCTCTGCCGGGGTCAAGGTTTCTGACCGCCTCGTTCAAAAGTTCGTCGCGGAGTCGCTCGCTAAGCTCCTCGCCGACCGACACGGTTCTTTTGCCCTTTGACATATAGTTACAAAGATACTCGACCAGCCACGCGCAATCCTCGCTATCGGGGCAGCAGCCGTCACTCATCATAACTATTATATCTCCCGCCTTCGTATCAAACTTGGTTATTCTGGCATCGGCATTTTTGATGATACCCATAGGCATAGTCCGCGAGCTTATCTTATAAACCGTGCCCTCCCTTGCTATATAAGTCGGCGCAGCTCCACTTTTTACGAACGCTGCGGTACCACTCATTAAATCTAGCTCAAACAGATCTACCGTTGCAGAGCATTCTCTGCCACAACCCATATTCTCGGATCTTATCACGTTATTGAGCATTCGGAGAGTTATATCTGCGCGGTTGCCTGCAGAAAGCATCTTCTGCATAAACATCGCGCACACACCAGACGTATACGCCGCCTCGGGTCCGCTTCCCATTCCGTCGCTTACAAGCGAATAAAAATATGAGTTGTCGGTTACGAACGCGTCGGTCATATCTCCGCAGGTCTCGTCCTCGTCATCCTCTATCGGATCGGGGATCGGGACGTCATCGGGATCGCTCGAAGTCCATTTTCTGCCCGATCTCGACAGTCTGCCGTGCGAGCAGGTCGCCCTGACCGTCGGGCGAGAGTGCAGAAGCATTACGGCTCCGTCCCGTCCGACCTCAAGCACAGGATCGGATAGGTCTGCGCCAACAATACTGCTGATCCGCTTACTTATCTCCGACGCTCTCTGTGCGCTCAGCTTGTCCGCCTGCGAAACTCCCTTTGCTACGACGTGCTTACACCTTTTACCGTACACAACAACTCCCCCCACGCGTATCCCCTCAGCATAGAGGTACTCAAAAACCCTTTTGCCTGTATCAAGATCACACTCGTATTCCTCGGAATCGCTGCCCAGCGCATCCTTGAGGATTGCGGTTATATCATCGTAATTCGCCGCAAAGAAGTTTGCTTTTCCTCCATTTATTATCCTTTGGGTAGTGTCGGATATTCTTGAATTGACCTCGTCTATAAGTCTTTCGCATCTCACACATTCCGACACGAATTTTTCGGGCAGATCTCCCGCCGCGGCAGTGCCCTTGGTATGTAAAGCCGAAGTTACCCTTCTGACCGCCTCAAGCGTATCCGAATAGTCCGCTCCCCAGCAACGATCTCGGTTTCGACAGTCCTCGCACACCTTTTCAAACGCTGAGTCGGCTATTTGTCTTATTCCGAGAACGTCGGGGCGACGAAAACGGTCGCTCAATTTATAAAAGGTTTCCGAAAGCGACGAAAAGGTCGCTTCAAGTGTCGACAATCTGTCCTTCACCTCGGCGTTCTTAGTTTTTTCGGTAACAGCTTCCGCGAAATACACCCCCCCAGCTACCTCAGCGTGAGCGTACGGCGCACTCATCATCTCGCGGTACTTGTCCACAAGCATATAAATCGGGATCGCCAGAAGCATTGGCGGCAACACCCTTATAAGTCCTTGCTCCCCGCCGATATAATAGCACCACACTACGATGAGTCCGCTGACCGCCGCGACTCCTGCATTTCTTTTCACCGCCGAAACTACACAGAAAAGCGCCGCCGATAGCACGAGCAATATCGCATACATCGGATCAAAGGCTAGTCCGCACAAAAGGGCGACCGCTATTCCAAAAAATATTCCCTTATCTGCCGCAACGCAAAGTGTCAAAAGCATTGCAATAAACGGTGCCATCGGCATTCCGAGTATCGTCTTTTCCGCAGATGCGAGCACAGCTAACAAGATAATAGCTCCTGTAGAAGCGTAGGTGTACCATTCCTTTTTATATCTTTCCTCGCCCAACACTCCGCCGAAAAGCAGGGTGGCGGCGGGAGGCAAAAAGAGAAGCGTCAGCATTCCGCACAAGCTATAGAAAGAAAAATCGTCGCGCAGCATCAAAAACACGCCGCCAACAGCACCGCCCAACGCCGAGCACAGCGCCTTTACGTATAATTGTTCGGAAAAGATACCCCCAAATCCTACGTCCTCCGCATCCGATCTCTCCGAGCTATCCTCCGTTTGATCACCATATCTGACCAGCTCTCTGCTCTGATTGCCGACTGTCTCACGGAAAACCATAGGCAAAAGCGTAGCAAGGATACGTATAAGCAATACCGCAACGCAAATATATCCGTACACGGTCGGCAGACCTCCTATTACTGCTGCCGCTATACCCACCGCCACTGCCACAAGATGCTTTCTTGACGAGCAGGCAAGCGCTATCCCGAGCGGATAAGTTCCAAAAAACAGCCTTGCGCCTCCAAGCAGATACGACAGCGCGGCTGTCAGAAAAAACGATACCAGAGTATGCAGTCGCCGTCTTACCTCTATTTCATCCTTCTCCGTCAAGCGTTCGCGTATCTCTTTGCGTCGCTTTTTAAAAAAGCTTTCTTGATTTTTGCTTTTTTCTCTTTCAAATTTTTCGTCCTTTTGCATTTTGATCTCCTTGCGCGCGGCGATCTTTTTCGATATGAGTCGTATTCGTCGCGTATTTATATTATAATACGGCTCTCGCGCGCAACGAGTCGGTTTTTGGAGCGCGTTTTTATGCTCTATTTGTCACTTTTGGGAGTTTGAGGGTGCGATTTGGGAATATTGATCGAATGGAGCGCGGTTTTTTGAGATTTTTTCGGAATTTTCGCAGAGTTGTGTCGAACGATTTTTGAAAAAACTTGTAAATTCCCGAAAAGGCATCGTGAGATAAAAATTTTTTTATTTTTTTGAAAAATCTATTTACAAATACGAACACTTGTGCTATAATTATGTCATCTTATTGAGAAAGGAGCTCCTTATGATTATGAATAATTCAGATTCTGAGATAATCACGGTCTGTTTTACGGGTCATCGCAGTATCCCAAAAGAATGCGCTTTTTTGCTTCCCGGGTTGCTTAAGCGCGAGATCGAAAAGCTCATTGCCAGAGGAGCTCGCAAATTCCGTGCGGGCGGTGCGATCGGTTTTGACACCGTGGCGGCGCTATGTGTGCTCGAATTGAAGGAAAAATACCCACAGATAGAGCTTGATCTGATCCTTCCCTGCAAGGATCAAACGAGGGGCTGGAATGAGCTCAGTGTCAAGACCTACGAATATATAATTGCCTCGGCAGACCGAGTGGAATACGTTTCCGAACAATTTACGTCCTGGTGCATGCACGAGCGCAACCGCAGGCTCGTGAGGGGCAGTCAGGTCTGTGTTGCTTATCTCGCTCACAGCGGCGGTGGCACTGCTTACACCTACGCCTTCGCACTTGAAAATGGGCTTGAGGTCATAAACGCTTACGATATTTTAAAGGAATAATAAAAATCGGCTTTCGACAGCGCCGCAAGCTGATTTCGTTGAAAAAAGCAAAGCCCCACCGCGCAAATGCGCGGTGGGGTTATTTTATTTTGTTTTTGATTCTCTCACGCTGACCTCACCACTTTGAACGGTCATCACCTCTGCTTGTCCGTCGGGCAGCAGCAAAAGTCCGCCGTTGTCGTCTACACCGACGACACTGCCGCCTCCCGTTCTTTCCCCGCCTTTTATAAGATCGACGTTTTTGCCTGCAAGCATAAATCGCTCGCGGTAGGCGTTCATATAGGATCTGTCCTTATGGGTTTCGGCATAGCGCAGTAATCCGTCGGTGATTTTTGCGATCAGCAGACCTTCTTTTCCGTCAAGCTCGCCGATCGAGGATGCTATGTCTTGTATTTCTTCGGGAAACTCGGGAATTCCCGTATTTATTCCAATGCCGACTATCACGGCCAGACGGTCTTCCATGGACACGGTTTCGGCAAGTATGCCTGCGACCTTCCCGTAATCGTTATAGATATCGTTGACCCATTTTATTTTCATCGGCGCTTCGCTGACAGATTCGATCGCCTCCGCGACCATTGCCGCCGCGGCGGTGGTAATCGAAACCGCGTCGATCAGGGGCTTTTCGGTGACGTAAACTAGGGTCATATATATGCCGCCCAAATGACTTACGAAACGTCTGCCCATGCGGCCTCTTCCCGAGGTCTGCTCCTTGGCTATAAGAAGGGTCGGGGCAAAGCCGTCTTGGCTGTCGTGTGACAGAGCCATTCGCTTGGCCTCGGAATTTGTGGAGTCGATAACGTCGAAAATCTTTATATTCAATTTTTCGTGCTTCAGGTGCGCTTTTATCATGTGCTCACTTATCATTCGCAATCTCCCTTCGTTATCGGATCGATTTTGCCGTTTTTGTTTACATTATTATACGATAAATTTGTCTTTGTGTCAAGAAAAAGGCCAAATAACGAAAAAGTTTTCAATTTAGACTTGAATTCGCTATTAAAATAGGGTATTATATAGGGTAGTGTGCAAAATTACGTACAGAAAGGTTATAAAAATGAAGTTTACAAAATTATTGGCAATTATTCTCGCTGCTCTGGCATGCATCAGCATTTTTGCGGCGTGCGATAACAAGGGCGGCAATGACGGCGAGGAGACTACGGCGCCCGACAAGGAAGTTGAAAGATTCGATTATTTCGCAGCTGATATGAAGGATTACGTATCGCTTGACAGCTCGCTTTACAAGGGCGCCAGCGTTACCGTAAGCTCTGAATTTTTGGTTGACGACGCAGCGGTAGAAGATTACATCAAGACCTCTCTTTATAAATACAGGAAAGTACTGAACGACGCAGCAAAGATCACCGACAAGCCCATCGAATTCGGTGACACCGCGTTCATCTACTACAGAGGCGAGGTAGACGGAAAAGAATTTGAGGGCGGTTCTAATTTTGATAATGCAAGGCCCTATGAGCTTGGAATCGGATCAGATAAATTTATCGAAGGCTTCGAGGACGGTCTTATCGGTATAATTCCCTCCGAAACCTCCAAGGAAAATCCTCACCCCCTCAAGCTAACATTCCCCGAAAATTACACGGAGGATCTTGCAGGTAAGGACGTTATCTTCTACGTGTGGGTCGTTTATTCGGTAGACTACGAGCTGCCCGAACTGACCAGCGATTTCGTGACCAAGACCCTCAAATTCAAAACAGAAGAAGAGGACGCGGTTGCCGCTTATAAAAACTACGTCAAGGAAGGTCTTCTGCAGTACAGAGATTCCGCAGTAAAGAACGAGCTTTGGGCAAAGCTGCTTGAGGAAGCGACAGTTATCAAATATCCCGAGAGTGAGGTTCAGTATTTCTACGACTCCTATATTGAGCAGTACGAATATTACAAAAAATATTATACGGATTACGGATATTCCTTTGCCTCCTTTGACGAGTTCGTTATAAAATATCTCGGACTTGAGGACGGCGCGGATTGGAAGGCGGAAACTACCAAAAACAGCCAGACCGACGTTCTGCAAAACATGCTCTCTCATGCGATAGCTCAGCAAGAGGGTATCAAGGTGAACGAGGAGGATTATCAGGCAGCCGTTGATTACTATATGGAGTATTACCAAAACTACGGTCAGACGATAACAAGAGAAGATCTGATCAAAGCCGTCGGTGAGCGCCTGATCAACGAGTACGCGCTCTTTGAAAAGGTTAACAAATACCTCGTTGATAACTGCACTATCTCTTACGAGAATTGATAAATTCATAAGCATAAAATCCCGTGTTGCTTTTTCCTTATTGTTCTAAAAAAAGGCACAAAACACAAAGCCGCAGATATTCAATCTGCGGCTTTATGTTTTGTCTGAAAACAGACATTCTCGTTCTTATTCTTTATTCTTCTTTCCGAAAGGCGCAAATCCAACCGCGCCAATCATAGTAACCACAACTGCCGCACCAAATCCAACTACGCTTCTGCAACCGCCTTGAACATTATCATCCTTGCCGTTTCCGACAGTGGCGGAGGTAGTTGCCTCGGGGCCTTCGGTGATTTCCTCTGTCGGCGCTTCGGTGGTCTTCTCTGTCGACGCTTCGGTGACCCCAATCGCTTCTGTGGTTTCTTTTTCGGTATCTTCAACGCCGTAGTTGTAAACTATATTGGCTCTTGTGAGATATTTGTTATTATAGGCAATGCGGACCGCCTCCCACTGCTCCTCTGTGCCCGTATAATACACAGTTTCAAGGTTGTCACATTCATAGAATGCTCCTTCGCAAATAGACGTAACGCTATCGGGAATCTCTATGCTCGTAAGATTTTTACAGTCGGAAAAAACATAGATATCAATGGAAGTAATACTATCGGGGAGCTTTATGCTCTCAATGCTTGGGCAATAGCGGAATGCCGAGTAGCCAATAGTCGTTACATTGTTTGGGAATTTTACGTTCGTAAGACTGTTGCAAGCGGCGAACGCCCACTCGCCAATGCACGTAACGCTGTCGGGAAACTCTATGCTCGTAAGGCCGTCGCAGCCGCAAAATGCATAGTTGCCGATAGTCGTTACGCTGTTGGGAAATTCTATGCCCGTAAGGCTGCAGCAACCGTAAAATGCCCTCTCGCTGATGCACGTAATGCTGTTGGGAATTTCTACGCTCGCAAGACTTTCACAGCCGGAGAAAGCCCTGTTGCCAACAGAGGTTACGCTATCGGGGATGTCTACACTTGCAAGACTTTTGCACAAAGCAAACGCTTCCATTCCGATAGACGTTACGCCGTCGGGAATTTCTATGCTCGCAAGACTTGTGCAGTTGAAGAATACGTAATCGCCAATAGCCGTTATGCCATCAGGGATATTTATGCACTCAAGGCTCGTGCAGCTGTAGAAGGCGTCTTCGCCAATAGTCGTTACGCTATTGGGAATTTTTATGCTCGCAAGACTTGCGCAGTTGTAGAACGTTCCTTTGCCAATAGACGTTATGCCTTCGGGAATTTCTATGCTCGCAAGACCGACGCAACCGGAAAATGCATGGTCGCCAATAGTCGTTACGGGAAGACCTTCATATATACTTGGAATTACAATTTCGTTCGGTGATCCGGTATAACCGGTTACTATGTACTCCGTGCCCGCAGGGTTGAGAGTAAATTCAAGCTCGTACTCGTAGACCTCAGTAGTATCCTCCTCGGGAGCTTCGGTGTCGGTTGCAACCGCGGAAAGCGTTGCAACGGCGAAAACAAACAGCATTGTTAAAAAAACAAACAAAACAGAAATAACCTTTTTCATTTTTCCCCCTTATAAGTTCCTCATATTCAAAATACAAATCTCTAAGTTTTGATCATGCGATCATATTTACTTTAACACAAAACGCAAACATCATCAGTAAGCAAGCGCCTTGACGATATCTCCGTACATATAGAGCGAGCCGAGGCAGATGACAGGTCTATGCGTTGCTTTTGCCCACAAAAGAGCCGCGTTCACGGCACCTGCTATCGAATCACATGCAGTCGCGCTTACGCCAAGATCGTTGAAAACGCGGGCATAATCATTTGCTGGCAGCGCTCTCGGGTTATCGGGAGTGAGGCAGAATATGTCTGAGGCGACCTCTGACATTCTGCTTGCCATATATTTATAGTCCTTATCCGCCATAACGCCTGTTATTATTCCGACCTTTTCGTTCGAGAAATAGCGTTTGACGCTCTCTATCGCACCGTCTACTCCCTCGGGATTATGTCCTCCGTCGGCTATGATCAGAGGGTCTTTATTTATTACCTCAAATCTTGCGTGCCACACGGTGCTTGCAAGTCCCTCACGGATAGCGCTGTCGGATATCTCTATTCCCTGCTCCCGAAGAAGATCTATCGCGGTCAACACGTTCGTTGCGTTGACGGGCTGATAGCTGCCAAGCAAGGAAAGCGAAAGATCCTTTCTGTCTTTATAATCAAAGGTCGTACCGTCAAGGGTCATTTCTTTTATTTTAAGCGAGGAACGGTCAACGACAGTCACGGAAGCGTCGAGCTTTTCTGCCTGCGCCTTTATGACCTCATAAGCGCCCTCGTGCGCTCCGCACCAAAGCACCGGAGTATCACGCTTTATGATACCCGCCTTTTCCGCGGCGATCTTTTCGTGTGTGTCGCCAAGTATCGAGGTATGGTCGAGCGCAATTCCCGTGATGACCGAAAGCAGAGGTGTTTTTATGATATTAGTGGCGTCAAGCCTGCCTCCAAGCCCGCATTCAAGCACGACATAGTCGCATCCCTTATTTGCAAAATGCAGAAACGCGAGCGCGGTTATAAGCTCAAATTCGGTCGGCTTATCCTCCATTTTGTCGGCGATCGGCTTTACAAGCTCGACGAGCTCGCAAAGCTCGCGCTCGGAAATATTCTCTCCGTCAACGCGCATTCTCTCGCCAAACTCAAGAATATACGGAGAGGTAAAAAGTCCGACGCGATAGCCCTGCGCGCGCAAGACCGAGTCGAGCATAGCGCAAAAAGAGCCCTTACCGTTAGTGCCCGCTACGTGAATGAATTTCAGCTTATCCTGAGGATTGCCGAGCGCCGAGCAAAGCTCGCTCACCCGCTCAAGCCCCGGATTGCAAAAGGTCCAGTTGACCGAATGGATATATTCGATAGCTTCGGTGTAGTTCATCATACCTCTCCCTTTCCGTCGATAAGCTTTTTAGCCGCGGAGTTGCGACGCATAGCGCAGATCAGTATGATCTCGATAGGCGCGATCACAAGATACATCGGTACTCTCCAAAGCACCGCCCAGCCGTAAAAGGCAAAAAGTCCGATCGGCTTGATGATCATTGAGCCGACAAGATGCGCCGCAAGACAGGAGAAAATTATCCTCGCGCTTGTCTTTTTTCTGAGAACATATCGGGATACAACGCCCGAGACCAAACCTACCGCCGCCGCACCGAAAGTGACCACGAGATTTATCGGATAGGTCTGCGGAGATAAAAGATAGCTTATGATATCGGTCGCCACGCCGACAACTCCGCCGACGAGTGGGCCGAACATTATTCCCGCGAGCAATATCGGCAGATTTTCAAACGTGATCCTGTAAAGTCCCTCTCCAAAATTGAGAAAGCTTTTACAAAAGATACCGATAACCACGCTCATAGCGGTCAGCATTGCCGCCATGGTCATGACCTTGAGGCTTCCGAACAGTGAAATTTTGGTGCTTTTCGTGTTTTTTTGCATAAAAAATCTCCTTTCCTCACAGCATAGGGCAGGAAAGGAGAAAAATATCCTTATTTAGTGCCTATGAAGCGGGATGCAAAGCCTTGACCGCGGCAAAATAAGCCTTCGTCCAACCGGCAACTCCCCGTCCCGTCGGCACTTAACGCCAAAGCTTTTACTCTTCTCTTTTTATTTGAGGCTCTTGCCTCGCTTATATTATAGCACTTTGTCGTCGTTTGTCAAGCGGTGTGTCAAAATTAACAAAAAAATAATTTAAAATTAGGCTTTTTAACTATTGTTTATATCTTGGTTGAATGTTATAATTATATTACCGCTTATTTCTACTATCAAGGACGGCAACAATGGTATTTTCGAGTTTATTCTTCGTGTTTTTCTTTCTCGCGGTCTGTTACGGCTGTTATTTTTTAGGTCGAACGACAAGATCGCGTAATATTATACTGCTTGTATCCTCGCTTATCTTTTATGCCTGGGGCGGTCCTGCCCTGGTCTTTTTGCTCTGCCTTATGGTCTTCGTCTGCTGGGCGGGTGCTATACTGATATCGCAGACCTACAATCAAAAGATAAAGGGTGCGCTTTGTACCATCACCTGCGCGATCTGCCTCGCGATACTTGTGTTTTATAAATACACGGGCTTCTTTTTGTCGACTACATACTCGATCTTCGGCATTGATGCGGCTATTCCCTCCATTGCTCTGCCGATCGGAATCTCGTTCTACACCTTCCAGCTGATATCCTACGTCATTGACGTGCGTCGCGGCGAGGTCGAGGCGCAGGAAAAATACTGGCTCTTGCTTCTCTACGCTTCGCTTTTCCATCAGTGCATCGCAGGTCCTATCGTACGCTATGCCGACGTTAACTTCGACATTGAGAACCGCGTTCTCAAGCGCGAGGAGATAAGCCGCGGAATCACGCGCTTCTCTGTCGGTCTTGCCAAGAAGGCAATTCTGGCAAACGGCTGCGGCGCGATCTTTGACAAGCTTTTCAACGACGCCTCGGGCAATCCTCTCGGCGCGGACGGGATCGCGGGGCTTTCAAGCGCGGCGATACTGTTGGGCTGCTTTTGCTATATGCTTCAGATCTATCTCGATTTCTCGGCATACTCGGATATGGCGATCGGTATGGGTCTTATGGTCGGCTTTCACTACAAGGAAAACTTCAATTATCCCTATATTGCCGATTCGGTCACTGACTTCTGGCGAAGATGGCACATCTCACTCTCGGGCTTCTTCCGCGACTACGTTTACATTCCTCTCGGCGGCAACCGCGTAAGTATTCCCCGTCATATTCTCAATATGCTCGTAGTCTGGGCGCTTACAGGCTTCTGGCACGGCGCCAACTGGAATTTCATATTATGGGGACTCTATTTCTTCGTTTTCCTCGTTATCGAAAAGTATCTTATCAAGCCCAAAAAAGATCCTGCTATTTGGTGGCGGATACCGAGAATACTTTTGACGATGGTCATCGTATTCTTCAGCTTTATGATATTCAAATTTACCGATATGGCAAGTCTCGGACAGGCTATCGGCGGCATATTTACCTCAAATGGCAAGGGATTTGGCGATTTACATACCGCCATGGTCTTTAAAAACAACGTCTTTTTCATTATAGTCAGCATTCTTGCCTGCACGCCGATCGTTCCTGCTATCTCGAGGCTTTGCGAGCGCACAAGGGTGACCGCCAAGTTCGCCGCGGCCATCGGCGCGATAATCCCATCGCTTCTCTTGGTCATCTCGGCATTTGCGCTTGCAGGCGACAGCTACAATCCCTTTTTGTATTTTCAATTTTAATTCGGGGAGGTCAGAATGGAAAACAATTTCAAAAGCAAAACAGATGCCATAAAGACCGCCCTCTTTGTAGCGGTGATGGCGATTTTCGCGTTTATCGGTCTGCTCTTTTTCCTCAGACCGACGGTCTCGGAGACCGAAAAGCGCGAGCTTACCAAATTTCCCGAATTTACGCTCGAGTCCTTTCTCTCGGGCGAGTTTACGAGTCAGGTCAGCCTTTGGTTTGCCGACACCTACCCTCTCCGCGAGGGCATGATAAGCGCAAACAGCTCGCTTGAGTCTCTCTACGGCTTCAACAGCGAGCAGATCGTTATGGGCGGCGATGCCGACGACATTCCCGACACTCCGTCCGACCCCTCGGACGTTGTCTTCAATCCGACCGACGACGGTTCGGGCGAAAAGGTGAGCGGGCTTTACGTCAACGCCGACGTCGCTTACCAGCTTTACTCGTTTAACGAGCAGAATTCAAAGTCATACGTCGCCTTGATCAATAATTTCGCGACTCGTGTGGACGGCAAGGCGCAGGTCTACGATCTTATCGCACCGCTTCACTATCAGATCGCACTTTCGGTCGAGACCGCGCAAAAATACGGCGCCTCGGATGGAGAAAAGGCGATAGATTATATGTATTCCCTGCTTTCCGACAGTGTCACCTCCGTGGATGCGCTGAGCGAGATGCGAGCGCACAACGGCGAATATCTCTACTTCCGCACAGACCATCACTGGACTGCGCGCGGAGCATATTACGCATTCGTCGCGTTCTGCGAGGCAAAGGGCATCGAGCCGACTGCGCTTGAGTCCTATGAAAGTTTGCGATTCGACGGATTCCTCGGCACTCTTTATTCCGAGGCAAATCAGCCTGCGGCGATGAAGAACAACCCCGATTTTGTCGAGGCCTTCGTGCCGATGGGAACTAACGAAATTACGGTCACCGAGCGCGGCGGCAACGTAGTGAAATATCAGGTGGTTAACAAACAAACTAACTCATGGTATCCCGCCGCGGGCGCGAAGTACAACTGCTTTATCGCAGGTGACAATCCGCTCTCTGAGATACACAATCCGAGTATCAGTGACGGCTCGTCGATCGTTGTGGTAAAGGAATCCTACGGAAATGCTTTCATTCCCTTCCTCGTTGATTCCTACGAATACGTTTACGTTATCGACTACCGCTACTGGTCGAGCGATCTTGCCGATTTTGTCATTGAAGGCGGCATTGACGACGTGCTTTTCCTCAACGTAGTCAGCAACACCTCGACCTCTACAAGACTTTCCGAGCTTGCGGATATTCTTCAGTAACACAAAAAGCATCGGAGCACCCGTGTGGGTGCTCCGATGCTTTTTTATTATCCGAGGTCGGGCTCGGCGAAAAATTCTATTGTGGTTGTGCTTGTGCCGTCAGACTCGAAGACAACGATCTCGTTTTTGCCCTCGCGGAGCATCGGTGCCGGAACGTAGAGCGTTTTGGTAGGTCCTACCCTCCAATATCTGCCGAGATTGAAGCCGTTGACGGTAACAAAGCCCTTCTCAAAGCCGTCGAGGCGCAGGAAGGTATCCTTTGGCGTGCCGTTGATCTCAAGGCTTCCGCGCAGGAATACGGGGCCTTCTGTCTTCTCTCCGTCTGTCTTCTTGTATTCGAGGAGGGAGAGGTCAGTCATAGGAAGCGCGTACATATCCCAGCCAAAGTGATTTTGCAGACCGAAACGCATTCCGACTGCGCCCTTTTGGTCTCTCATCTTCGGTCCGTAATTTATTCTTCCCATATTTTCAACAAGGATGTCGAGCCGTCTTTGTTCGCCGTACGTCATCGGGAGCTTGACCTTTTGCTCGTCGGGAAGCTCCGTGCTGCGCATATATGTCGCCTTATATTCACCGTCGACAAAGACCTGCGCGCGATCGTGCACGTGCTCGAAGTTGAGTAACCAATCGTTTGTAGGGCCCTTGACAGTGGTTCTATAAAGGATATATCCGAAATCCTGACCGATGCTCTCCATAAACTTCGGTGCGGCGACGTGGACGGGTGCGGAAAGGTTTTCGAGGTTATCAAAGAGCCTTGCGCTCTCGGTCAGCTCGACCTTGCCGTAAGCCGCTTTTTCGGTCTCCTTGGCTGTGATCGCGGGAACCTTATCGCCGTATTTTTCGACAAGGATGTCGCGGAATTTATAATAAGCGTCGGTTCGGTCGCCCGCCTCGGTCAGAAGCGCGCCGTAATCGTAGCTTGTGATCGTTGCAAGGTATCTGTCGGTATAATTCGCGCCGTTGGTGAAGCCGAAATTCGTGCCGCCGTGGAACATATAGACGTTTATCGACCAATCGTTGTCCATAAAGGTCTTGAAGTCCGAGACGATCTCCTCTGCGGGTCTGCGGTGGTGCTCAACTCCCCAATGGTCAAACCAACCGTTCCAATATTCTCCGCACATAAAGGGCTGGTCGGGGAAATATTCGAACATTACCGCGCTCTGCTCCTCGGGCCTTGAGCCGAAGTTCGCGACGCTGATGCACTCGCCGGGCAGAGTGCCGCCCGTAAGCATACTGTAGCAGGGGCCGTCCGACGTAAAGAAAAGGCAGTCGGCGTCAAACTCCTTATACATATCAAGAACCGCGTGCAGATAGTCTTTATCGTTTCCGTAGCTTCCGTACTCGTTTTCGACCTGGAGCATCACGATATTTCCGCCGTTGACCGCGAGATAAGGTCTTATTCTTCCGAGAAGCTCCTTGTAATATCTGCGGACCTTGGAAAGATAAAGCTCGTCGTTGCAGCGCAACGCCATATCGGGATACTTCAGAAGCCACGCGGGCAGACCTCCGAAATCCCACTCTGCGCAGATGTAGGGACCCGGACGGAGAATGACGTAAAGTCCGAGGCTTGAGGCGGTCTCTATATATTTTTCGATGTCGAGCATGCCCGAGAAATCGAATTTACCCTCCTCGCGCTCGTGAAGATTCCAGCAGGTGTAGGTCTCTACACAGTTAAAGCCGCACTCCTTGAGCTTGAGCAAGCGGTCGTACCAATATTCCTGCGGTATTCTGAAATAGTGCATTGCACCCGAGATGACGGTGAAGGGCTCGCCGTCCATATAAAATTGTTTGCCCTTGTAGCTTAAGATACTCATTGTGCATCTCCTTCGGTCTGAAAACTGACCCTATCGGTCGACTAATTTTAGCATATTGTCAAGGCGTTGTCAACAGATTTCAGAAACTTTCAAGGCGAATTTGCATATAATAAAAAGGATTTCAAATAATCGCTTGCAATCGCGTGCTTTTTGTGCTAAAATAAAGAAAACGGCGCATTTCCTTTACAGATATTGCGCATTTATGCCGCGAACGCGGCGGAACGGAGGCAAAAATGAACTCTTTTATTCAGTTAACTCCCGATGAGTTTGATCGCTCCCCTTTTCGTCTTATCGGAAAGGATTGGATGCTTATCTGCGCTCCTGACGGCTCGAAGGAGAGCGGTGCGAGCGCCATGACCGCAAGCTGGGGCGGCTTGGGCATACTCTGGAACAAGCCCGTGGCGACCGCATACATCCGTCCGCAGAGATACACCTACGGTCTGGTTGAGGAAAGCGAAAAAATCTCTCTGTGCTTTCTCGGAGAAGAATTCCGCAAGGCGCTCGCGTTTTGCGGCAAAGAGTCGGGACGTGATCGCGACAAGCTCAAGGAGTGCGGTCTTTCGACAGAAAGCTTTGACGGCGTTCCCGCGATCGCAGAGTCTGACGTGATAATGATATGCAGAAAGCTCTATGCCGACGACCTTAAGGAAGACAAATTTGTCGATCGCAGCATGCTCTCTCATTATAACGGCGATTACCACCGTTTTTACATTCTCGAGATTGAAAAAATACTTGTAAAAAAGTAAAGCTCTTTTTGCTGTAATACTTTAAAACCCAAGCCGTAGAATTAATCTCTATCCTATGGGAAGTTTTGAGGGGTCGAGGGGAACTTTTTCAAAAGTTCCCCTCACGCATCCCTCCGGAAAGGAAATCTTACTATGAAACTTTTGATTGCATCGGATATACACGGAGACGCGGCGTGCTGTCGCGCCATGCTTGACGCGGCGGCTCGCGAATCTGCCGAAAAAATACTGCTTCTCGGCGATCTGCTTTATCACGGGCCGAGGAACGATCTGCCCGAGGGCTACGCGCCGAAGGAAGTGATCGGAATGCTCAACGCCGCGGCGGACAAGCTTATTTGTGTCAGAGGCAACTGTGACACAGAGGTGGATCAGATGGTGCTTAACTTCCCTATACTTTCGGACACGGCGTGGGTCTATGACGGCGAGGCAAAATTGAGCTTATTTATGTCTCACGGGCACAAATATTCGCCCGAAAATCTGCCACCCTTGCCGAGTGGGACGGTGTTTTTATACGGTCACACGCACGTGCTCGGTCTTAAAGAGGTGGGCGGTGTGATCTGCATCAATCCGGGGTCGGTCAGCCTGCCGAAGAACAACAATCCAAAGACCTACGGAGTCTACGAGGGCGGCATTTTTGAGATCAAGGAGCTTGACGGAACGGTCTTTGAGCGTTATGAGTTGCGAAAAAATGCTTGATTTCGCTGATTGTAACAGAAAATTTACAAAATTCGGTCTGTCTCCCCTTGAAAAATGATCAATTATGTTATATAATGAAATGTAAACTATGCACGACTATATTTTGGTGCTTATTTGGAGGTAAACTTTTATGGTAGTAGCCGGTGATTTTAAAAACGGTATAACTTTTGAAATGGATGGTAACGTTTATCAGGTTATCGAATTCCAGCACGTAAAACCCGGCAAGGGTGCGGCTTTCGTTCGTACAAAGCTTAAGAACGTTATTTCCGGTGCAGTTATCGAGAAAACTTTCAGCCCTACGGACAAGTATGAGAATGCTTATATCGAGAGAAAGGATATGCAGTACTCCTACACCGATGGCGATCTTTACTATTTTATGGACATGGAGACCTTCGACATGCTTCCTCTTAACAGAGACAAGCTCGGCGATGCCTTCAAGTTCGTTAAGGAAGAAATGATGTGCAAGATCATTTCCTACAAGGGCAACGTATTCGGCGTTGAGGCTCCCACCTTCGTTGAGCTCGAGGTTACCGAGACCGATCCCGGTTTCGCAGGTAACACCGCGACCAACACATTGAAGCCCGCAACTCTTGAGACCGGTGCGGTTATCAAGGTTCCGCTTTTCATCAACGTTGGCGATATGCTCAAGATCGACACTCGTACGGGTGAATATCTGTCCCGTGCTTAATTTCTGAAACCAATAAAACGGGAGGCTTTTGTACAAATCGTGCACAGACTCCCGTTTTATGCTGTTATAGTAAAAAATTATAGAAAAATAGAAAAGAGGATAATAAAATGACACTTACTGAAAAGACTGCATACATCAAGGGCCTTTGCGAAGGTCTCGAATTCGACAAGAAGGATACTGCTGAGGCAAAGATCATCAAGGCTCTTCTTGATCTCTGCTCCGATATGGCTGAGGAGCTCTCCGAGCTTGAGGCTGACGTTGAGGATCTCTTCGATTACTGTGAGGAGCTCGACGAGGATCTCGGCGACGTTGAGGAGGTTCTTCTCGACGAGGACGAGGATGACGACGAGTGGGATGACGAGGAATGCGACGGCGAGTGCGACGAGTGCGAGCTTTGCGGCGAATGCGAATACTGCGACGATGAGGACTATTTCGAGATAGTTTGCCCCTCTTGCGGTGAGACCGTTTGCTTCGACGAGTCGGTAAACGCTGAGGATCTTGCTTGCCCTGCTTGCGGTAGCGAGCTCGGTTGCATCGTTGAGGACGACGACGTAAATCCTGCTGAATAATAATCAGTTAATAAATTGGGAGAAGG
Source organism: Oscillospiraceae bacterium (assembly GCA_015065075.1). Taxonomy (GTDB): domain Bacteria; phylum Bacillota; class Clostridia; order Oscillospirales; family CAG-272; genus SVTX01. The sequence continues at coordinate 10,325 of SVRA01000005.1, read as the reverse complement.
ATAAAATCCTTCTCCCGTTTTTCAGCAAAAAGCGCTTACGAATTGTAAGCGCTTTTGTCATTTTAATAGTATCTTACGATCTTATTGGAGATAGCGTAGAAAACTCCCGTGAGCCATCTACCGAATGCGCCCGGGATATTGGCGAAGAAAAGAGGTGTGCGCCAACGGAAATAGTTTCCGTACTTTTTGTCAAACGCCTTACAATCCTCCCACATTTGCTTGAGATCCGCGTCGGTCTCCTTGGTCTTATTAGCCCTGGTTACAAACGTCGAGATGCCGAGCATCATAAAGAGCTCGTGCTTCATATATCTGCGTTTCTTGCGAGATTTCAAGTCGTCTATATGGCAGCTCTGAAAGCTCAGAACTGTACTGAGTAGCTGGTGCTTATATCTCTTTTTGATGATATCGCGCTGTACCGACTGACCCTCTCTGCCGATGGTATAGCGGTAGAGATCCTTGTTGAGATAATACATTCTCTCAACATGCGGCAGCGACAGACAGATCATATAGTTGTCCTCATAGAAGGTATGCTTCGGAAGCTCCTTTCCGCTCTTTCTCATGATCTCGGTGCGGAATGTGCAGCTGTGTATGGTCAGCATCTGACGAAGGCGGAAACGACGGGTCTCCTCCCATGTGAATATTCTGTTTTCAGGCAATGCGTTTTTATAACAGATCGACTGGTCGCCAATTTCGTCCTCATGGGCATAAAAATAATTGGTCACAAGAAGATCTACTCCGCCCTGGGCTTCGCATTCTTCAAGCTTATCGAGCATCAAGGGCAGATTCTCGTCGAGCACGTCGTCGCTGTCTACGACCTTGAAATATATGCCCGTAGCTCTCTTGAGACCCTGATTTATGCCCTCTCCGTGACCGCCGTTTTCCTGATGAACGACTCTGACGATCTCGGGATATTTTGCGGCGTACTCGTCTGCGATAGCGCCTGTGCCATCCTTTGAGCCGTCGTTGATGATGATTATCTCAACTCTCTCTCCGCCGACAAGCAAGCTATCGACGCATTTACGCATATATCCTTCTGAGTTATAGCATGGAACGGTTACGGTAAGTAATTTTTTATTATTCATATCTTCACTCCAAAACAGTTTTCGACAGCTTCAAGGCGGAAGCTATCACTGTATCCATATCGTAATATTTGTATTCTCCGAGTCTGCCGCCGAAGATGATTCCCTGCTCGGCCTCGGCAAGTGCCTTATATTTCGCGTACAGTGCGCTATTCTTTTCGTCGTTGACGGGATAATAGGGTTCGTCGCCAACCGTCCACTCCGAGCTATATTCGCGGCTGATTACCGTCTTCGGCTGATCTCCGAACTCGAAAAATTTATGCTCGATAATTCTTGTCCAAGGGGTCTCTCTGTCGGTGTAATTGACAACGGCGTTGCCCTGGAAGCTCGGCTTATCCAACACCTCGGTCTCAAATCTTACCGAGCGGTATTCGAGTGCGCCCAGCTTATAGCCGTAATACTCGTCGATAGCGCCCGTATAAACGACCGTTTCGGCAAGCGCGCAAAGCTCGTCTTTATTCTCAAGGAAATCAACTCCAAGTCTGACCTCTATGCCGTCGAGCATATTTTCAACCATTTTCGTATATCCGCCCTCGGCTATTCCCTGATATTTCGCGTTAAAGTAATTATTATCGAAGGTAAATCTGCAGGGCAGACGCTTGATTATAAAGGTCGGAAGCGAATCGCAGGGTCTGCCCCACTGCTTTTCAGTATATCCCTTTATAAGCTTTTCGTATATGTCCGTGCCGACAAGCGAGATTGCCTGCTCCTCGAGATTCTTCGGCTCGGTTATTCCCGCCGCCGCTCTTTGCTCCTCGATCTTTGTCTGCGCCTCTTCGGGAGTGACAACTCCCCACATCTTATTGAAGGTGTACATATTGAACGGCAGACTGTACAACTCTCCGCGGTAGTTTGCCACGGGAGAGTTTGTATAACGGTTAAAATCCGCAAATCTGTTTACATACTCCCAAACCGCCTTGTCGTTGGTGTGGAAAATATGCGCGCCATATTTATGAACGTTTATTCCCTCTACGGACTCGGTATACACGTTGCCTGCGACATGCTCGCGGCGGTCAATAACGAGAACTTTCTTTCCGTGCTGCTTTGCCTGCTCCGCAAAAACCGCACCGAACAGTCCCGCGCCGACGATCAGATAATCGTATTTTTTCATTAGCGATATTCTCCTTAAAAATCAACGCTTGACTAAAGTCCCGCGTTTTGAGCCTGTAGGCCATAAATATTATAGCACTATGGTGATCAAAATGCAATACCTGAATTATTAATTGTCCTTAAAAAATGTTAATTAATTGTTAACCGGGCGTTGTTCATCTTGATTTTTTATTCGTTTTTCGCGCAGAATCCCTTGTAAGACTATGATTTTTGCTATTTTTGGGGGGGCGCGCAGTTGCATTCTTCGCACCTGCACCGTTTTTGGTATTTGATCTGCCGCTACCCGATCTGACCTGCTTGTCCTTGGACGTAGCGCGCGAGGAATGGGCATTTTTGTCCTTTTGGCTTCGTGGGTGCGTCTGATTTGCCGATCTGTCGGCAGCGGGGCGGACGAGGCAATCCTCGCCGTAGCCGATAAGGTCCTCTCTGCCCGCCTTGACAAGCGCCTCGCGGACAAGGTCGGCATTCTGGGGTCTGTTATACTGCAAAAGCGCTCTTTGGAACTGCTTTTCGTGATAATCGGTAGCTACGTAGACCGGCTTCATATCAAGCGGATTTATTCCCGTGTAATACATGACCGTGGATGCGGTACCCGGGGTGGGATAGTAATCCTGCACCTGCTCGGGTGCATAGTGGTCTCGCTTGAGGCAGAGCGCGAGGTTGATCGCGTCGTTGAGCGTTGAGCCCGGATGGCTCGACATAAGATAGGGCACGAGGTACTGCTCTTTGCCTATCTCGTGGGTGATATCGAAGAATTTTTTTCTGAAGCTCTGATAGACCTCGAAGTCGGGCTTGCCCATACAGCGAAGCACGGGTGACGAGCAATGCTCGGGCGCGACCTTGAGCTGTCCCGAGACGTTATCGCGCACAAGCTTACGGAAAAACGCGTCGTTTTTGTCGCACATCAGGTAATCGAAGCGGATACCCGAGCGAACGAAGACCTTTTTGACCTTAGGGATCTTCTCTATTTCCTCGAGAAGCTTGATATACTCGGTGTGGTCGACCTTAAGGTTTTTACACGGTGTGGGTGCGAGGCACTTGCGCGAGGGACAGACGCCGCTCTCAAGCTGCTTATCGCACGAGGGATAGCGGAAGTTTGCCGTAGGACCTCCTACGTCGTGTATGTAGCCCTTGAAATCGGGCATTTCGGCAATTATTTTTGCTTCGTTGACAACGCTTTCTATGCTTCTTGAGCGAACAGTTCTGCCCTGATGGAAGGCAAGCGCGCAGAAATTGCATGCGCCGAAGCAACCGCGGTTATGAGTGAGTGAGAATTTGACCTCCTCGATCGCGGGCACGCCGCCCTCCTTTTCGTACGAAGGGTGATAGGCGCGCATATACGGCAGGCTATAGACTCGGTCGAGCTCCTCTCGCTCAAGCGGCGGCATTGGCGGATTCTGGACTAACATTTTGCCGTCGTACAGCTCGCAGATAGCCCGTCCGTTGATCGAGTCCTGATTTTTATACTGCACGCCGAAGGCTTCGGCGTACTTTCTTTTATCGGTCTTAAGCTCGTTATAGTCAAAGGTTGCCGCCACGGGATAATTGACCTTATCCTCGGGCTTGCAAAGGTAGACCGTGCCTCTGACGTCTCTTATCTTCTTGATCGGCACGCCCTTGTCGAGAAGCTCGGCGATTCGAGTGAGTATCTTCTCGCCCATTCCATAGGTCAAAATATCGGCGCGGCTGTCGACCAGCACCGAGCGACGAACCTTGTCGTCCCAATAGTCGTAATGAGCAAAGCGGCGCAAAGACGCTTCAAGTCCACCGAGGATTATCGGCACGTCGCCGTACGCCTCGCGGATTCTGTTGGAGTAAACGATGACTGCGCGGTCGGGGCGCTTGCCCATCTTGCCTCCCGGTGAATAATAATCGTAGGTTCTCTTTTTCTTCGCCGCGGTGTAGTGCGCGACCATTGAATCTATATTTCCCGCGCTGACCAAAAAACCCAGTCGCGGTCTGCCAAATCTCTTGAAATCCTCGCAGGATTTGTAGTCGGGCTGCGCCAAAAACGCGATTCTGAAGCCCTTGTCCTCAAGCACTCGACATATAATCGTCGCGCCAAAGGACGGATGGTCTATGTATGCGTCGCCGCAAACGTACACGAAATCAGGCTGATCCCAGCCTCTTTCGATCATATCTTCTCTGGTTATAGGAAAAAAACCTTTATCGTGCATTTTTGACTTGTCCTTTCTTTGTGAGTGGGGAGGCGCGAGGGAGACGCGCAAGGGGAACTTTTGCAAAAGTTCCCCTTGACCCCTCAAAACTCCCCCCAGGATAGAGAAAAGCTCTACGGATCGGGTTTTGAGATGGTGGAGCTTGGGGTAAATCGGTTCTACTGTTTGGGTTTTAAAATGGGATAAAAACAACTAGCCTAATTGAACTTTTTGAAGATTCTTAAGCCGTCGGAGACTTATCTCTTTTTCTTTTCTTTTTTTATCCCAAATATTTTTCTGAGGATTGGGGCCAAGAAGCCCGGCGAGCGCACAAGGATTATTTTCATAACGACCTCCGAATATAATGTGTTCACCAACATTATATGCTGACAGACGGTCGCTGACCTCAAAAATTACAGATCCTTCGACTCGATTATATAAATGCCGCCCTTTTTGACGGTTATAAGCGCGCAATTTTTAGTGATCTCGTTGGAAACGGCAAATTGGTGGTTGCGCAAAAGGGTTTTCTTGATCAGCGGATATTTTCCGCCCTCGATACTGACTCCCTTTACCTTTTCGTCAGCGGCGATGACCGAAAAATATTTATACTGACTGCGCACAACAATAAAGCCGCTATCGCGGATATATCTGACACGGTTCTGACCGTTCACGATATATATCGGCAAGCGTTTTTCCCAATATTTTTCAAGGATCGCGAGCGTGGAGAGTGTATGGTCGAGTCTTCCCGACGTGCTTCCAATAATCACTATCTCGTCGGCGCCGCGCTCTACCGCCATATCGACCGCGATCTGCGTATCGGTAACGTCCTTTTCCTCCGGGAGCCTGAACACCTCGTCGACGTCGTCGGGCACATCGCCAAGCGAATCGAAGTCGCCGATAAGAATATTTATATGTGCGCCCATAAGCGCTGCATTCTTATATCCCGAGTCGGCGGCGATAACGAGGTCATTTTCCTCGGGCTTTTCCTCTATGTATTGGTGGAATATCTCTCCGCCTGTAAAAATATATGCTTTCATAAGTGATTATTTATCCCATTTATGTTTGTTTTTAAGGGTCTCATAGAGAGAGACGTAGCTCTCGTGGCGGCTCCTTGCTATCTCGCCGCGCCCGACCGCCTCAACGATAGCGCAGCCTTCCTCTCTCAGATGTGTGCATTTGGTATATTTGCATTCGCCTATGCGATCGTTTATCTCGGGGAAGCAGAGCGGGAGCTGTTCGAGATCGAAGAAGTCGAATCTTTCGAAGTCCAGCATTGAAAATCCTGGGGTATCGGCAAGAAAGGAGTTTTCTTCGAGCGGAAAAAGCGTGACCGCGCGGGTGGTGTGTTTTCCTCTTGCAGTTTTTCGGCTTACGTCTCCCGTACCGAGCTCAAGCGTTGGGAAAAGCTTGTTCATAAGCGTTGATTTGCCCACACCCGAAGCCCCTGCGAACGCGGCGATCTTTCCATCAAGAGAGGTGTTTATATAATTCTGTATCTCATTTATTCCTTCGCCCGTGGCGCAAGAGAGTACAAAGACCTTATATCCTGCTTTTTCGTATGTCTCCTTGATAAGCGCGGCATACTCTCTGTCAAGCTCACACTTGCCGACCACTATGACGGGGGTAATATCGTTATGCTCAAGGATTGCGGTGAGCTTATCGGTCATATCAAGCATAGGCTTCGGGGAGCTTGCCGCCATCGTGACGAATATTATGTCAAGATTGGCAAGCGGCGGACGGATGAGCGAGTTTTTGCGATCGCATATCTCGTCGATCACCGCGTTCTGCTCGCCGTCCGACACGTCGAGAATGACATCGTCTCCTACCATCGGGGATTGGTTTCCGTGTCTAAAAACGCCTCTGGCGCGGCAGGATATTTCTCTGTAGCCTTCGCCGTCCTTTACTCTGACGGTGTAAAGTCCGCCCAGAAGTCCCATTATTTTTCCTTTAATCTTCAGATCCATTAAATCTCCATTCCGCCGCCTTTGGCGGCACAAATTGCCATCGGTGAACTACGCCACGGGCGAGTAGTGAAGCTATCTCTCTACAGTGTGCGTTAATATTTTTCTATTTGGCAGAAACAACTTTCACGCTATTCTCTGTTTTTAATCATCTTCGTCGGTAACATATCTGCCGAACGGATGTAATTGATCATTTTTCTCTTCTTTTCCCGTGCTTACAGTGATGTTTATCGTACTGTGATATCTGACGTAGCTTCCTGCGGCGATGCTTTGCGAGATCACAAGACCCTCCTCTACCGTGTCTGACGGCTCGTATATGATCTCCCCTACAAGTAAGCCGTCGGCAAGAATTTTCGTGCAAGCAGCATTTTGTGTAAGCCCCGTCAGATCTCTAACCTTGACCGAGCCCTTGACATGCTTGCGGCAAACAAAGAGCGTAACTCTGTCTCCGCGCTCTATTCTCGCGCCTGCCGAGGGTGAGGTGTACAGCACTCTGTCGCTTTCGGCTTCGTCGTCATACACCGAAACTATCCGTATCTGCGCTCCTAACGTGCGGAGCGTCGACGCCGCTTCGGCATAAGTGTAATTTTTGAGATCGGGCAGAGTGCGGTCCTCCGCACCCATACTGACCGTCAGCTTTACGGTACAAAGCTTGCCATCGGCGACCTTTCGCCTCGCTCCCGAATAGGGCGATTGCGAAATGATCTCTCCCTCGGGCACGTCGTCCGAGTATACAAGCTCGCACTCGAAGTTTATTCTGTCGTGAGGATCTAATTCGGTATATTTTTGTCCCACGAATGATGGAATAATTATTAAATCACGATTTCTTTTTGTGTTTGCGAACAGTGCAAAAAAGGCACAGATCGCGGTTGCGGCAAGCACCGCCAACGAGACAAGCGCTCCGAACAATAGCTTTTTCGACGAGATTTCTTCCTTTTTCACGGCAATTCCCCTTTTTGTTGATATGTAAGGGCAATATGCCTCCGGCGGATTAAAACCTTCAATAAGGGTTTGGGGTGTGTGATTTTTGTGCTATATCATTTTAAATCCTAAACCGTAGGATCTATCGCTATCCTATGGGAAGTTTTTGAAGGTCAAGGAAACTTTTTTCAAAAAGTTTCCTTGCGCGCTCCTTCCGTATCCCCCTCCGCGTCCTCGCGTCTGAGCTGACCGCAGGAGGCATTGATATCCGAGCCGAGAGTACGGCGGACGGTTGCTCTGATGCCGTGGCTTTCAAGAGTTGCGGCAAAGGCTTTGACGGCGGCTTTGTCCGAGCTTCTGAAGCCCGACTCGGTGACCTCGTTTACGGGGATGAGGTTGACGTGTATTGGCATAGTCTCGCTTCTTGTGCGAAGCTTGGCATTAAGTGTATTTGCAAGGTGCAGGGCGTTTTGCTTAGTGTCGTTCTTCCCTGCGATGAGTGTGTATTCAAAGGAGATACGGCGCTGGGTCGATCTGTAATACTCGCGACAGGCATCAAGCAGCTCGTCCACGCCCCACGCCTTGTTGACCGGCATGATCTCCGAGCGCGTGCTGTCGTCCGACGCGTGAAGCGAGACCGAGAGCGTGATCGGAAGATCGAGCTTGGCAAGCTCGTATATTTTCGGCACGACGCCGCAGGTTGAAAGTGAGATATGGCGGTAGCCGACGTTGACACCCTCGGGAAGATTTACGAGACGTAAAAACTTCACGACGTTATCATAGTTATCGAGCGGCTCACCGATTCCCATCATGACGATATTGGATATTCTGATGCCGAGATCCTTCTGCGCCGCTATAAGCTGACCGAGTATTTCGCCCGATTCGAGATCGCGGACTCTGCCCGCCACGGTCGACGCGCAGAATTTGCAACCCATTCGGCAGCCGACCTGCGAGGAAACGCAGATCGTGTAGCCGTGCTCGTATTTCATAACGACCGACTCGATACAGTTGCCGTCTGACAGCTCGAAGAGGTATTTTACCGTGCCGTCGAGCTTTGAGGTCAGCTTACGCTTGACCTTTGGCAGACTGCAATCGAGAGCATTATGTAATTTTTGCTTGGTCACCTTGCCCACGTTGGTCATCTCGTCAAGCGAGATGCACTTGTGAAGCTGGGTAAATATCTGTCCTGCCCGATAGGAAGGCTCGCCGAGCGATGCCATCAGCTCCTTGAGCTCATCGGGCGTGTATGATAATATGTTTTTCATAGCTTTCAACTTTATTTTCTTGTGAATTTTGAGACGAAAAATCCGTCTGTACCGTCCTTATCGGGCGAAAGCGAGAGCATTCCGCGCTCTGAGCGGACGCCTCCGACTTCAAAATCGCAGATCTCAAACTCGGGGTGAGCCGAGAGAAATTTTTCAACGTTTTCTTCGTTCTCCTCAGGCAACACGGTGCAGGTCGAGTAGACCAGCACGCCGCCCTTTTTGACGTATCGCGAGCAATTTTCGAGGATCGCGAGCTGAATTTCGGGAAGCCTTGCAAAGTCGGCGATGCTTTTGTATCTTATCTCGGGCTTCTTGGCTATTACCCCGAGTCCCGAGCAGGGCACGTCGCAAAGGACTCTGTCGGCTTGCCCTTCGAGCTTCTCGTCAAAGCTTCTGCCGTCTCGCACCGATGCGGTGATCACGTCGATGCCGAGACGCTCTGCGCTCTTGTCGATAAGCTTCAGCTTGCTTTCGTGAAGGTCGAAGGAGAGGATCTTTCCCGTGTTCTCCATTTTTATTGCCGAGCCGAAGGATTTTGAGCCCGGGCAGGAGCAAGCGTCGATCATAAGCATATTTTTTTGCGCGTCAAGCGCTTCTACACAAATCTGCGATGCCTCGTCCTGAACGAAAAACAAGCCCTCATCAAAGCCGGGAAGGGCGGCAAAGCTCACATTTTCGAGCAATATCGCGTTTTCGAGGCGCTCCGACAAGGTGTACTTGATCCCCTTTTCGTCGAGCATCAGAGCATATTTTTCGCGGCTTATCTTCAGCGTGTTGATGCGCAGAGTCAGCTTGGGCGGACGGTTGAAGATCTCAAAAATTTCTTTTGCTCGGTCGTATCCGTAGATCTCCAAAAATCTGCGGCAAACATCCTCGGGAAAGGAGTAACGAAGCGACAAGTGTGCGATAGGATCGGATTTTTCGTCCGGGAAAAAGCTTTCGACTCCCTCGCCGTCGCGACGCCTTAAAAACGAGCGCATGATCGCGTTGACGAAGCCTCGGCTTCTTCTCGGCGCCATATTTACAGTCTCGTTGACCGCCGCGTAGTCCGGGATCTTATCAAGGCAGAAAAGCTGATATATGCCCATTCGGAGCAGCGCTCTCGTGTCGGCATCGATCCTTTGCGAGTTTGCGGCAAGCTTGTCGATGATATGATCGAGCGTGAGCTGTCTTTCGGTCACGCCCATAACGATCGCCGTGACAAGCCCCTTGTCAACGTCGGACAGCTCACTTTGAGTCAGCGCGCGGTCGATCGCAATATTTGAATAAGTCGCATGTTTCCCTGCGTCCTTCAATATTTTGAAGGCAAGCGCTCTCGCGTGGTCTGCCATATCAAAAATCCTTTCTGTAAAATAGTTTGCTTCAAAAGGTCAAAATAAATCGATGAAATATTTTGAATTATGAAAGCAGATCTCCCTCTGCTATCTTTCTGCCGCGGACGAAATCTGCGGCGCTCATTCTGCCCTTGCCCTCGGGAACAACGGTCAGAAGCGACAAAATCCCCTTGCCGCAAGCGACCTTGATGTCGTCACCGACCGAAATGACCGTGCCAGCCGGCTCACCGTTTGTCTTGTTGTCATCAACAACGCGACTTGCAACGACCTTGAGCAGCTTTCCGTCGGGTGTATGGGTGAAGGAGAGCGGAATGGGCGAAAGGCCGCGGATGAGGTTATGAAGCTCTCTCGCGGGGCGCGAAAAATCGAGCAAGCAGTCGCTTTTTTCGATCTTCGCGGCATAGGTTGCAAGGCTATCGTCCTGCTTTTCGGGGATGATCTCTCCTTTTTCTATCTTTTCAACGGTTTCTATCAAAAGCTTGGCGCCGCAGTCGGCAAG